>DNSZ01000299.1:12095-26707 GCA_003500165.1 Paracoccaceae bacterium
TTGCCGTCCCGCTCGTTCACCGCAGCGTGCAAACCGCTTTCCCCGCCGCATTGCGGCAATATATGCTGGCCAGAACGGATGGATGACATGGCATGGCGACGCGCGAGACGGCCGAAGAAGGCCAGACCCTGGCGATCGTGACCGGCCCGGCGGGGGCCGGGCGGACGACCGCGATCCGCGCACTGGAGGATATCGGATTCGAGGCGATCGACAATCTGCCCTTGTCGCTGTTGCCGCGGCTGCTCGATGCCGGCCCGCCCGCGCGCCCGCTGGCCCTGGGGATCGATCCGCGCAACCGCGATTTCGCCTCGGCCGATCTGATCGACCTGATCGCGGGCTTCGCCGCGCAGCCCGGTCTGCAGCCGCAGCTTGTCTATCTGGACTGCTCGGACGACGTTCTGCTGCGGCGGTTTTCGGAGACCCGCCGGCGCCACCCCATGGCACCGGGCGACAGCCCGCAACTGGGCATCGCCCGCGAAAAGGACCTGCTGCGCGGTCTGCGCCACCGGGCCGATCTGCTGATCGACACCAGCGACATGACGCCGCACGACCTGCGGGCCGAAATCGACCGCTGGTTCGCGCCCGATTCGGGCACCGGGCTGGCGGTTTCCGTGCAGTCCTTTTCCTACAAGCGCGGGATGCCGCGCGGCGCGGATTACGTGTTCGACTGCCGGTTTCTCAAGAACCCTTACTGGGTCGCGGAATTGCGGTCGCTCGACGGGCGCGATGCGGCCGTCCAGGCGCATATCGCGGTCGATCCGCGGGCCGCGGCTTTCCTTGACCGTGTGGCGGATCTGGCCGCCTTTCTGCTTCCGGCCCACCGGGAAGAGGGCAAGCGACACCTCACACTTGCCTTCGGATGCACCGGCGGACAGCACCGTTCGGTCGCACTGGCGGAAAAACTCGCCGCCCGGCTTGCGGATGGCGGATTGCAGGTGTCTATTCGACATCGGGAACTGGACCGCCATGCCGAAGCGCGCGGCGGGGGCGAGGCGAGGGGCGCTTGATCGGGATCGTGATCGTGGCACATGGTGGGCTCGCCGACGCATACCGGGCCGCGATGGAGCATGTCGTGGGTCCGCAGACCGGCATTCGCGCCATCGCCATTGACGACCGCGACGAGCGCCCGGTCAAGCAGGCCGAGATCTGTGCCGCCGCCGATGCGGTGGATGACGGCACCGGGGTGGTGGTGGTCACCGACATGTTCGGCAGCTCGCCATCGAACCTGTCGCTGATGGCCTGCGCCGCGCGCGACCGGATGATCCTGTTCGGCGCGAACCTGCCGATGCTGATCAAGCTGGCCAAGTCGCGCGACGTGCCGGTGGCCGTGGCGGTGGACCGGGCACGCGCCGCCGGCCGAAAATACATCGACAGCCATCCCGGCGGCATGATCGGCCCGATCGGCCCGGTCCGCGCCACCGCCGGGGAGTGAGGCAGGTGAACGAGATCGTTCGCAGCTTGCGCATCGTCAACGAAAAGGGGCTGCACGCCCGGGCCTCGGCCAAGCTTGTGGAAACGGTCGAACGCTTCGATGCCAGTGCCACGGTGACGCGCGACGGGGTCGCGACATCGGGCGATTCGATCATGGGGCTTTTGATGTTGGCAGCGGACAGGGGAAGCTGTATCGAGGTGCGCACGCGCGGGCCGCAGGCCGTTGCGCTGGCGGATGCGCTCGAAGCGCTGGTCGCCGGCCGGTTCGGTGAGGATTTCTAGGGGCGGGCCCGGGGCCCGGACGGGGGATCATGACGGCCGAACAGATCGACACCTCCCGTTCCGAGACGATTCCGGAACCGGCCGTCGCTTCGGCGAACTACAAGCCCTATGATGGATCGAACCTCTCCTATGCCGGGACGTTCACCAACCCGTTCAAGGCCAATGCGATCCGGGTGATCGAATGGCTGACCGGCAAGATCACGCTGCTGCGACTGGTGCGGCGCTTCGAACGGACCGGGCGGCTGGCCGGGCAGACCTTCTGGGGCAAGGCGCTGAGCCTTCTGGACATCGATCTGTTGACGCCGGACGACCAGATCGCCCGGATACCCGCGACAGGTCCGCTGGTGGTGGTGGCCAACCATCCGCACGGTCTGGTCGACGGGCTGATCCTGGCCGAACTGTTGGAACAGCGGCGCCGGGACTACAAGATTCTGACCCGGTCGCTGCTGACCAGCGTTCCCGAAATCCAGTACCACATGCTGCCGGTGGCGTTTCCGCACGAGCCGGACGCGCTGCGATCGAACCTGGAGATGCGCAAGCAGGCGATGGCCCATCTGGCCGAAGGTGGGGCCGTCATCCTGTTTCCGGCCGGCCAGGTGGCGACCAGCCCGGGCTGGTTCGACGCGGCGCTGGAACCCGACTGGCTGCCCTTCACCGCCAAGATGATCCTGAAAAGCCAGGCCCGGGTGGTGCCGGTGTTCTTCCCGGGCCAGAACAGCCGCTGGTTCCAGATCGCCAACCACCTGTCGCTGACCCTGCGCCAGGGGCTCTTGCTGCATGAAATCGCAAGCGCCATGCACAAGCCACAAGCGCCGGTGATCGGCGAGGTCATCGACCGTGACGCGATCGAGCCCTGGCAGGGCGATCCGCGCGGGTTCATGGCGGATCTGCGCGCGCAGACATTGGCGCTCGGCGGGCGTTGACGGGCCGGTCCGCCGGGGCGGCCGACATCGCCCGTCAGGGCGGCGGAGGCCGCCCGTCAGCCGCCCGCGATCAGACCCTTGTTTTCCAGCGTCAGCAGCACCTGATGGGCGCAGTTGTCGACATCGACGCCCTCGGTATCGACGCGCAGTTCGGGGGCCAGCGGTTCCTCGTAGGGGTCGGAGATGCCGGTGAATTCCTTGATCTTGCCGTCGCGCGCCAACCGGTAAAGGCCCTTGCGGTCGCGCCGTTCGCATTCCTCCAGGCTGGTCGCCACATGCACCTCGATGAAGGCGCCGTATTCCTCGATCATCTCGCGCACCGCCTTTCGCGTCTCGGCATAGGGCGCGATCGGGGCGCAGATCGCGATCCCCCGGTTCTTGGTGATTTCCGAGGCGACATAGCCGATGCGGCGAATGTTCAGGTCGCGGTGCGCCTTGGAAAACCCCAGTTCCTGGCTCAGATGCTTGCGCACGATATCGCCATCGAGCAGCGTGACCGGCCGGCCGCCCATTTCCATCAGCTTGACCATCAGCGCATTCGCAATGGTCGATTTCCCCGACCCCGACAGGCCGGTAAAGAACACCGTAAAGCCCTGCTGCGCGCGTGGCGGTCTGGTGCGGCGCAATTCGCGAACCACATCGGGAAACGAGAACCAGTCGGGAATGTCCAGCCCCTCGCTGAGCCGGCGGCGCAGTTCGGTGCCCGAGATGTTCAGCACCGTGTCGTCGGCATGCACCTCGTCGGACGGCACGTATTGGGCGCGCTCGCGGACATAGACCATGTGGCGGAACGGCACCATTTCGATGCCGATCTCGTCCTGATGCGCCGCGAACAGGGTCTGCGCGTCATAGGGGCCATAGAAATCCTCGCCGGCCGCGTTGCTGCCGGGGCCGGCATGGTCGCGCCCGACAATCATGTGGGTGCAGCCATGGTTGCGGCGGATGATGCCGTGCCACAGCGCCTCGCGCGGGCCGGCCATCCGCATGGCCAGGTTGAGAAGGCTCAGCGTGGTGGTCGCCCCCGGATACTGGTCGAGCACGGCCTCATAGCAGCGTACCCGGGTGAAGTGATCCACATCGCCCGGTTTGGTCATGCCGACCACCGGGTGGATCAACAGATTGGCCTGGGTTTCCCGGGCGGCGCGAAAGGTCAGTTCCTGATGCGCCCGGTGCAGCGGGTTGCGCGTCTGGAACGCGACCACCCGGCGCCAGCCCAGCTTGCGAAACCTGGCGCGCAACTCGTTCGGGGTGTCGCGCCGGCCGCGGAAATCGTAATGCACCGGCGGGGTCAGGCCGGTGACCGGCCCGCCCAGATAGACCGGCCCGGCAACCCGGTGCAGATAGTCGACCGCCGGATGGGTGCGATCGTCGGCCCCGAACACGCGCGCGGCCTCCAGCGCCTTGTCGGGTTCCCACCGGTCGTTCACCGCCATCGTGGCCAGGATCACGCCTTCGGGGTCGCGCAGCGCGATCGCCTGCCCCGGTTCGAGGGCATCGGCGAAAGCCCGGCTGACATCGAGGGTGATCGGTATCGGCCAAAGCGTGCCATCCGCAAGGCGCATGCTGTCGCGCACCGCTTCGTAATCGGCCTGCCCCAGAAAGCCGGTCAGCGGTGCGAAACCGCCATTCATCAACAGCTCGAGGTCGCACATCTGGCGCGGGGTCAGGTCCCAGGACGGCATCGCGCCGGCTTCTGTCTTCAGCGCCCTGATCGCGTCCTGCACGGCATAAAGCTCGGGAATCGGGTCAAGATTGGTCGCGGCGCCGGTCATCGGGTCCTCATCTGTGGGCCAGGCTGCGCTGCATTGCAGCGACGGGCCGAGGCGCTCTGGCCCAAATCACATCCGGGTGCAAGGCGGTTGGCCTGACCTAGGCGTCCTTTTCGGCGAGGAACCGCTCGGCATCGAGTGCCGCCATGCACCCCATTCCGGCGCTGGTGACCGCCTGGCGGTAATGCGGATCGACGATGTCGCCGGCGGCAAAGACACCCGGCACCGAGGTTCGCGTCGTCCCCGGCTCGACCCAGACATAGCCGCCGGGCTGCATTTTCAGCAGATCGGCCACCAGTTCGCTCGCCGGGGCATGGCCGATGGCGACGAAAACGCCGGTCACCGCGATGTCGCGCACCGCGTCCGTCGCCACATGCCGGACCCGGATGCCGGTCACGCCCTTCGGATCGGCCTCGCCCAGGACCTCGTCCAGCACATGGTTCCACAGAACCTCCACCTTCGGATTGCGCAACAGACGGTTCTGCAAAATCTTCTCGGCGCGCAGCGCGTCGCGCCGGTGGACCAGCGTCACCTTGCCGGCGAAATTGGTCAGGAACAGCGCCTCTTCGACCGCAGTGTTGCCGCCGCCGATCACCGCCACTTCCTGGCCGCGAAAGAAGAACCCGTCGCAGGTGGCGCAGGCCGATACGCCGAACCCCTTATAGGTCTCTTCCGACGGCAGGCCGAGCCAGCGCGCCTGGGCCCCGGTGGCCAGGACCAGCGTGTCGCCCAGATAGGTCGCGCCGCTTTCCCCGGTCGCGCGGAACGGGCGTTGCGACAGGTCGAGCGCGGCGATGTGGTCGGCAATGATCTCGGTGCCGAACTTGCGGCAATGCGCCTCCATCCGGACCATCAGATCGGGGCCCTGCACCTCCAGATCGCCCGGCCAGTTCTCGACCTCGGTGGTGATGGTCAGCTGCCCGCCGGGCTGGATGCCCTGAACCAGCACCGGGTCGAGCATCGCCCGCGCACCATACAGGCCGGCTGTATAGCCCGCCGGCCCCGACCCGACGATCAGGAGCTTGCTGTGTCTTGTCGCGCTCATCGCCTGCCCCGCAATTCCGGTCGTGCCGCAGCGTTTCCCGCAGCCACGGCCAAGCGGCGGGGACCGTAGGTCTGGCCTCTGACCCTGTAAAGGGCAAAAGGCCCGCAGAGCCGTTCAGCGCTGCAGCCGATAGCTGCCCTCGGGCAGGTTCAGCGCGGCAGCGAGGTCGCGCAGCTGCGCCAGCGACAGGGTCACGCGCTGGACCTCGTCGCTGCGCGGGTCGGCCTGATCGACGGTGACGCAGTCGTCGAACGCCGTCACCACGACATCGTCGCGCAGATGCCCGGGCCCCTCGTCGATCAGGGTGACGACGGTGGCGTCGAATTCGTGCTCGATGGTGAACATGGCGCTGGCGCTCCCGAAATCCCTGCCCCTGGCTACGGCGACGGCTTGACGTGGATCAAGGCCCGGCGGCGGCGTTGCAGGCAGGATGGGCCCGTCGGATCGATTCGAAGGAGGGCCCGTCATGGCCAACGCCGCTGCCTATGCCAAGCATGCCGATCTGGTCGCCCGGATGGCGGCCGTTCAGGGCGCCGACCTCGACGAGGCCCAGATGCGCGGCGAGATCGACCCCGAAACGCTGCATGACGTGGTGCTCAGCTGCAGCGCCTGCACCGACCCGGAAGCCTGCCGCGAATGGATGGCAGCGCGCGACGACGGCGCTGGCGGGACGCCGGACTATTGCCGCAATGCCGATTTGATGGGCCGGATCAGCGGGGACGCCTAGGCCCGGGCGGGCTTGCAATGCCGATGCCCATTGGCTAGACGCGCCGTCACGGTCGGAGTGTAGCTCAGCCTGGTAGAGCACTGTCTTCGGGAGGCAGGGGTCGTAGGTTCGAATCCTGCCACTCCGACCAGTATTTTCAACGCACTACCCCAGAGGATACCATCGCTCCTTCGCAATGAGCCGTGGTATTCAGCAGAATTCCACCGGCTTTTCCCACTGGATCAGCACGCAACAGCCCGCTTCCGACCAGACCGAATGTTCGCTGCCAGCGGGGTTCAGGATGAACGACCCGGCCGGATAGTCGCCGCGTTCGTCGCTTTGCGTCCCGTCAAGGACCAGGATCGTTTCCAGACCGGTGTGACGGTGCCGGGGCACCGATGCACCCGGGGCATAGCGCAACAGGGCGACGGCCGGTTCACCGCCTTGCAGTTCGCATATCTCGACGCCGTCGCGAAACGGGCGAAAGGTCAGGCTGCGCCAGCCGCCCTGGATCAGATCGGCAAGGGCAAGGGGTTCCGTCAGATCAGCCATCGAGGGCGGCCTCGATCCCTGCCACCGGTGCCGTCCAGCCGACGATCGCGCCCTGGGCACGGATCATGGCAAGCGTCGCCGCCTTGAATTCGGGGAAATAGCTTTCGGTGGCATCCTCGGCGAGCAGGCCGTCATAGCCCCGGTCGTTCGCCTCGCGCATGGTGGTTTGCACGCAGACCTCGGTGGTGACCCCGGCGAAGATCAGCGCCTCGATCCCCAAGCTGGCCAGATGATCGCCCAGCCCGGTGGCATGAAACGCGCCCTTGCCCGGCTTGTCGATGACCAGCTCCCCCGGGGCGGGGGCCAGCTCCGGCACGATTTCGGCGCCCGGTTCGCCGGCGATCAGGATACGGCCCATCGGACCGGGATCGCCGATGCGCAGGGCCGGGTTGCCCCGGTCGCGTTTGGCGGGCGGACAATCGGACAGATCGGGCCGGTGGCATTCGCGGGTATGGATGACGGGCAGGCCCGCGCCGCGCGCCGCCGCGATCAGCCGCGCGGTTGCGGGGATGATCGCCTGCAGCGGTGTGACATCGTTGCCGAGTGCGGCCCCGAACCCGCCCGGTTCGATGAAATCGCGCTGCATGTCGATCACGATCAGCGCGCTGCGCGCCGGATCGAAGCGGAAGGCAAAGGGCAGGGCGGTCGCAATCTCGGCCATCAGGCATGCCCCGCCATGTGGTGACCGATTTCGACCGCGTCGGCCTCGGCCCCGCTGCATTCATAGGTGATGCGGCCTTCGGACATCACCAGGACGCGGTCGGACAATTCCACCACCTCGTCGAGGTCTTCCGACATCAGCAGCACCGCCGCGCCCGCGTTGCGCGCCGCCATGATCCGGGCGCGGATTTCCGCGACCGCCGTGAAATCGAGCCCGAAACACGGGTTGGAGATGATCAGGAGATCGACCTCGCCGGTCAGTTCGCGGGCCAGCACGGCGCGTTGCACATTGCCCCCCGACAGCGACGCCATCGGCGCGTCGAGCGAGGCGGTCTTCACCTTGAACGCCGCGACCAGATCGCGGGCCTGCCGGCGCATCGCCCCATTGGCCAGCCAGAACCGCGTGCCGCTGCCATTCACGTCGAAGCTGCGAAAGCCGATATTTTCGGTCACCGACATCTTGGCGGCGCAGGCATTGTGCAGGGGTTCCTCGGGCAGGTAGCGGACGCATTTGACCCGCGCCTCTTCGCGGGTGGCGTGATAGGGGCCGCCTTCGACCCGCACGTCGCCTGCGGTGACCGGACGCTGACCGGTCAGCACCTCCATCAGTTCCATCTGCCCATTGCCGGAAATCCCGGCGATGCCGACGATTTCGCCTGCGCGGACCTCCAGCCTGTCGATCGCGATCTCCTTCAGGCCCGACCGGTCGCGCGCCCGGATGCCCGACAGCGACAGGATCGGCGCGCCCGCCGCGCCGGCCCGCGGCGCCGGTTCGGCAAGCGTTTCGTCGCCCATCATCATCCTGGCCATATCGGCATGGGTCAGCGCGGCCACCTTGCCCGAGCCCACCAGCTTGCCCCGGCGCAGCACCGACACCGCATCGGCATAGGCGGTGACCTCGCGAAACTTGTGGGTGATCATCAGCACCGTGATCTTGCCCGCCTGGCACAGCGCGCGGACATGGCCCAGCACCTCGTCGGCCTCGTCCGGGGTCAGCACCGAAGTCGGTTCGTCGAGGATCAGAAACCGCCGCCCCAGATAGAGTTGCTTGAGTATCTCCAGCTTCTGCTTTTCGCCAGCTGACAGCGCGCGCACCGGCTGGTCGAGCGGCACCGCAAAGGGCATGCGCGCCATGAACGCCGTCAGCGCCGCCTTTTCGCGCCGCCAGTCGATGACGCGCGGCGCATCCTCGCGGCTGATCACCAGATTCTCGGCCGCGCTCAGCGACGGGACCAGGGTGAAATGCTGATAGACCATGCCCAGCCCCAGCGCATGGGCGGCCTTGGGGTCGGGCACCGCGACTTCGCGGCCGTCCACCATCATCTGGCCGTCGGTGGCGTGGTAGAAGCCCATCATGCATTTGACCAAGGTGGACTTGCCCGCGCCGTTTTCCCCCAGAAGCGCGTGAAACGACCCCGGTTCGACCCCGATCGAGACATGATCGAGCGCGGTAAAGGCGCCGAACCGCATGGTCATGCCCACGGTTTCGACGCCCAGCGCGCCCGCCTCCAGATGCCCCTTGACCGTCATGGCAGCGCGGCAAGCAGGGTGTCGCTGTCGGCCACCGCGCCGAACACACCGCCCTGCATGGTGACCATCTTCAGTGCCGCCTCGTGGTTGCCCTTGTCGGTCGCGCCGCAGCCATCGGACAGGACCACGCATTCGAAGCCGCGATCGTTGGCCTCGCGCATTGTGGTCGACACACAGACATCGGTGGTGATGCCGCAGATCACCAGATTGTCGATGCCGCTTGTGCGCAGGATCAGTTCCAGATCGGTGGCGCAGAAGCTGCCCTTGCCCGGCTTGTCGATGACGATCTCGCCCGGTTCGGGGTAGAGCTCCCCGATGATGTCCCAACCCGGTTCGCCGCGCACCAGGATCTTGCCGCAGGGGCCCGCATCGCCGATACCCGCGCCGATCCGCTGCGACCGCCAGCGTTTGTTGGCCGGCAGGTCCGACAGATCGGGGCGGTGGCCTTCGCGCGTGTGGATGATGTGATAGCCCCCGGCGCGCATCGCGGCCAGCACCCGCCGGATCGGTTCGATCGGCGCGCGGGTCAGCGTCAGGTCATAGCCCATGGCATCGACATAGCCGCCAGGCCCGCAGAAATCGGTCTGCATGTCGATAATGATCAGCGCGGTGTTTTCAGGCCGCAGGTCGCCATTCCACGGCCAGGGATAGGGGGTCGCGGCAATGGTGGTCATTCCGCTGCCTCCGGCGTCTTTTCGCCATAAAGGCGGGTGGGGGCATCGAACCCGCAAGGCGTGCCGTCGGTGACCTGAACCGTGTCTTCCCAAGGCAGGCGATACTGACCTGCCGCCAGATCGGTCATATAGGTATAGGGGCAATCCTGCGCGCCGCCCTTCACCGCGGTAAAGCCGCGATGGCCCAGCTGGTAGATGTTGTTTTCCACCCCCCAATGGGCGCGCGCCTCGCGCACCAGATCGGGGCGAACCTCGGCGGTGATGATCTCGTCCGCGCGCCCGCTGGTGCCATGCGCCAGAACGGTGCCGTCGAAATCCACGATCATCCCTTCGCCCATGGAATCGAAGCTGCCATCGGACCCGCACATGCAGACATTCGCCGTCACCATCAGGTTGCAGAACGCATTCGCCTGGTTGGTGAACCGCCAGCTCTCGCGGATCGGCGCGGTATAGCCGGCGGTGCGCAGCATCACCTCGGCCCCGCGATAGGCGGCCTCCCGCGCCATTTCGGGGAACATGCCGTCATGGCAGATGATCAGCGCGAGCTTCACGCCCCTGGGCCCCTCGATCACCGGAATGCCCAGATCGCCCGGCTCCCACGGTTCGACCGGCACCCAGGGGTGCAGCTTGCGGTAATAGAGCTTCAGCGCGCCCTGATTGTCAATGATGATCCCGGAATTATACGGGTTGCCGCCGGGGTTGAATTCCATGATCGAAAAACAGCCCCAGATGTCATTGTCGATGCAGGCTTGCTTGAACGCCGCGACCTCCGGTCCGTCGAGCGAACACATGATCGCCGGGTTGGTGTCCATCGACAGGCCGTGCAGCGCGTATTCGGGAAACACCACCAGGTCCATGGTGGGCATGTTGCGGCGCGCCTTGCCCACCATGTCGACGATCCGATCCGTCTGGGCGGCCAGATCGGCAGGCGTTTCCACGACCGGCAGCTGCAACTGCACCATGCCGATGACGACCCCGTTGGGGGATTTGTTCAAACCGCCTAAGCCGTTCATGGGGGCCTCCTATTTCGTGATGGACAGTTCACCGGGCGCGCCGACCATGGCGCGGTTGGGCGAGGATGTGGCAATCAGCACGCCAAGCGTCAGGACGTAAGGCGCGGCATAGAACAGGTAATAGCCTTCGGACACGCCGACCGATTGCAGCGCCGGGCCGAGCGCGCCGGCGGCGCCAAAGAGGATCGCGGCCCAGAAACAGGCAATCGGGTTCCAGCGGGCAAAGATCACCAGGGCCACCGCCATCAGGCCCTGGCCGGACGAGATGCCCTCGCTCCAGCTGCCGGGATAGAACAGCGACAGATAGGCGCCACCGACCCCGGCAAAGGCGCCGCCCGCCGCCGTGGCGAGCGTGCGGATGACGGCGGGCCGCAGCCCCATGGCGCGGGCCGCATCGGTCGAATCGCCGACGACCCGGATCACCAGGCCGACCCGGGTGCTGCGGAACATCCACCACAGCGCGACCGCTGCGGCGGCGCCGATCAGGAACAAGACGTTGACACGCAGCGCGGCCTCCAGCTGGGGGATATCCGACCACCAGCCGAAACCGATCGATGGCAGATCCGGCGCCACCGGCTGGATGAAGGGTTTGCCGAAGAAGAAGGCGAGCCCCATGCCGAGGAGCATCATCGCAATGCCGATGGCGATATCGTTGACGCGCGGCAGCGAGCAGATCAGCCCGTGCAGCAGGCCGAACAGGCTGCCCGCGAAGGCCGCCGCCAGCACCCCCGCCCAGGCCGACCCGCTCAGATAGGCAATCGCGTATCCCGACATGGCGCCGAAGACGAGCGTGCCCTCGAGCCCCAGATTGATCCGGCCCGACCGTTCGGTCAGCACCTCGCCCAGGGACACGAACAGGAACGGGGTGGACACGCGGATCGCACCGCCCAGCATCGCGATGGGAATGGCCCAGAGACCCAGATCGCTTTCCATCAGCCTCGCCCCCAGCGTTCCGGGGCGAACATCCTGAACCGCCCATAGAGCGTGTCCGACACCAGGATCGCGACAAAGACAAAGCCCTGCAGCACCAGGATCGTCGCATCCGGCAGGTCCATGCGGCGCTGGACAAGGCCCGAGGAGGCCTCGAACCCCGCCAGCAGCACCGCCACGGGGATGATGGCCAGCGGATTGTGCCGCGCCAGAAAGGCGATCAGGATGCCCGTGTAACCATAGCCGACCGCGAGCGAGGCGTTCGCGGTGCCATGCACGGCGGCGACCTCGAACACCCCGGCGAGCCCCGCAAACGCGCCACCAAGCGCGGTGAAGCCGACGATCAGGCGGCCGACCGGCAGGCCCTGGACCTGGGCGGCGCGGACATTGCCGCCGGCGATCCGGGCGGCAAACCCCCAGGTGGTACGCTCGATCAGAATCCAGCACAGGATGCAGGCGACAATGCCGACGACGAGCCCCCAATGGACGTTCCAGCCGGGGATGTCGCCGATGCGCATATGCTCGGCGAGCGGCGCGGTGGACGGTTTGTTGAGGCTCGCCGGGTCGCGGAACGGCCCCTCCACCAGATGGTTCATCAGGGCGATCGCGATATAGGCCATCAGCAGGCTGGCGATGGTTTCATTGACCCCGCGATAATGGCGGAGCGCGCCCACGGTGCCGATCCAGACCGCGCCGATCGCCGCGCCCGCCAGCGCCATCAGCGGGATGGCGAGCGCGCCCGGCAGCCCCGACAGGCTGCCCGCCAGCGCGCCCGCCGCGACCCCGCCCAGCACGATGGCGCCTTCGCCGCCGATCACCACCAGCCCGAGCCGCGCGGGCAAGGCCACGCACAGCGCGGCCAGCAGCAGGGGCGCGGTGCGCGACAGGGTGTTCTGCCAGGAAAACGCGGTGCCGAACCCGGCCTTGTAGACCAGCGCATAGAAATCGACGGGCGACTTGCCCTGGCTCAGCAGAAACACCCCGAACGCGGCGAGCCCGACCAGAAGCGCGCCGAGCGGGATGACGAGCGCCTCCGACCGGCGCGCGATCGCTGCAAGCCAGCCATCGGGGGACAACAGCCCCCGCGGTGGCATCGTCTGATCGGCGATCGCCATGGCCCCGCGCCCTAGGAGGTCGAGCCGATCACGCCCTCGACCAGATAGTCCATGCTTTCCAGCGCGATATCGGTCTCCAGAAAGACCTCGCCCTCGGCCAGGATCTGATTGCCGTTATTGTCCATCAGCGGCCCCTGATAGGCGGCGAAACCGCCTTTCATCATCTCGGCCTGGGTGGCGTCGAACTGGTTGCGGGCGGCATCGGTGACCGCGGGCCCCAGCGGCGACATCTTGATATAGCCTTCGGCCAGGCCGCCGCGGTCGAAATTGGAAATGGTGCCGCCGTCCAGCATGGTCTGCACCATGCGGGTATAGACACCCGGCCAGTTCCATTCCGCCCCGGTCAGGTATTTCTCGGGCGCCAGCGGCGCCTGATTGGCATGGTAGCCGCAGACGAAACAGTCGCGCCCGGCGGCGGTCTCGATCACCACCTTGGGGCCGTCCACATGGCAGGTGATCACGTCGCAGCCCGCATCGGCCAGCGCGTTGGTGGCTTCGGCCTCTTTCACCGCGAGCGACCATTCGCCGGTGAAGATCACCTGACAGGTGATCGCCGGATCGACCTGACGCGCGCCCAGCAGGAAGGAGTTGATGTTCTGCAGCACCTGCGGGATCGGCTTTGCCGCGACGAAACCCAGCCTCTTGGTCTGGGTCATGTGACCTGCGACGATGCCGTTCAGATACTGCCCCAACCCGATATAGCCGAAATAGGACCCGACATTGGTCGGCATGCCTTCGGTCCACAGCCCGGCCGCGTGTTCGAACCGGACATCGGGATATTTCGGCGCCACGGCCAGAACATGGGGATCGAAATAGCCAAAGGAGGTCGGAAACAGCAGCGTCGCGCCGTCGAAGTTGATCATCGATTCCATCGTGTTCTGCACGTCGATGGTTTCGGCGACATTCTCTTCCTCGACCACGGTGACACCGGCCATCGCCTTCACCGCGGCGGCGCCTTCGGCGTGCGCCTGGTTGTAGCCGAAATCGTCCTTGGGGCCGACATAGATGAAACCGACGGTCATCTCGCCGGCCGCCATCGACGGCAGGGCACCAAGCGCCGTGGCACCGGCCAGCGCGGCAGAGCCTTGCAGGAACCGGCGGCGGGCAAAGGGGGGCATGGTCATGGGTCTTGTCTCCTGGAATATGGCTGGCACGGCGACCTGGCAGCAATCGCATCGGGATAGCTGGGGCAGACAAGCGGTGCTGTCATCTGCTAAGTTTGCAGCGAACCGCTGCACGGATTGCAGCGCTCTGGACGGATGAGGCGCGCAACGCATGGCCAGACATCTTACCCCGTTGACCTATATCGACGCGATCGCCCGCGCCGGGTCGATCCGGCAGGCCGCCGAGACCCTGGCGATCACCTCCACCGCTCTCAACCGGCGGCTTCTGGCGCTTGAGAATGAGCTCGGCGTGCCGATCTTCGAGCGCTTGCCGCGCGGGGTGCGCCTGACCACGGCGGGTGAACTGCTGATCACCCATGTGCGCGGCCAGATTGCGGATTTCGAGAAGCTCAAGGGGCAGATCGCCGATCTGTCGGGGGAACGCCGGGGATCGGTCGCCATCGCCAGCAGCCAGGCCTTGCTGCCCTATTTCCTGCCCGCACAGATCTCGCGCTACCGGGCCGAACATCCCGCCGTGCGGTTTTCGGTCAGTGTGCGGGACCGCGCGGCCGCCGAAGAAGCGCTGGTGGAGTTTTCCGCCGATCTCGCCCTTGTCTTCGAACCGGTTCGCTTGCGCGAGGTTCAGGTGCTGTCCTCGGTCCGCCAGACCATCCACGCGGTGATGGCCGCCGATCATCCGCTGGCCGGGCGCGATACGATCCGCCTGCGCGATTGCGCGGCCTTTCCGGTGGGGTTGCCGATGGCGCAATACGGTGTGCGCCACTTGATCGATCTGGCACTGATGCGGTCGTCGGTGTCCCTGGACATGGCGATCGAATCGGACAGCTTCGAGTTTCTGCGCCGCTATCCGCGGCATGA
>DNSZ01000299.1:26812-31771 GCA_003500165.1 Paracoccaceae bacterium
TGCTTGCCAGACTTCAGCCACAGGAGCCGATGATGACCGAGACCTCCCGCAGACAGTTTCTTCGCCTGACCGGGGGCACCACGATCACCGCTGCCATGCTGCCTTTCCTCAGGGCGATCCCGGCCAGCGCCCAGTCCGGGGGCACCATCGTCGTGGTGTCGGGTCAGACGATCAACAGCCTGGACCTGCACCGGACGGGAACCAACCGGCCGTCCTATCAGGTGGCGGTGAACTGCTATGACCGGCTGGTGAGCTTCGGAACCAAGGCCGCGCCGGGCGGTGGCCTCTCCTATGACTACTCGGTGATCGTGCCGGAGCTGGCCGAAAGCTGGACGATTTCCGAAGACGGGCTGACCATGACCTTCCGGCTGAAGCCCGATGCCACCTTCTGGGATGGCCGCCAGGTGATGGCCGAAGACGTGAAATGGTCGTTCGACCGGGCGGTCTCGGTCGGCGGCTTCCCCACGGTGCAGATGAAGGCCGGCGGGCTGGAACGGCCCGATCAGTTTGCCGTGGCCGATGACGGCTCGTTTGTCATCACGCTCGATCGCCCGTCGAAGCTGACCCTGCCCGATCTGGCCGTGCCCGTGCCGTTCATCATCAATGCCGAACTGGCAAAGGCCAACGCCACCGCCGACGATCCCTGGGCAATGGCATACCTGCACACGACTCCAGCCGGATCGGGCGCCTACAAGGTGGCGCGTTGGGATCAGGGGCAGCAACTGGTCTATGAGCGCAACGATGCCTGGGTCGGCGGCGAACTGCCGGCCTTTGAACGGGTGATCGTGCGCGAGGTGCCAAGCCCTGCGACCCGCCGCGCATTGATCGAACGCGGCGACGTGCAGATGTCGTTCGACATCCCCAACAAGGATGCATCCGAACTGGCCGCGGTCGACGGAGTGGATGTCTATTCCACACCCATCGAGAACTGCATCCATTGCCTGTGCCCGAACTATGCGTTCGAGCCGTTCCAGGACCCGGATGTGCGCAAGGCGCTGGCCTATGCCATTCCCTATGAGGCGATTTTCCAGACTGCGGCCTATGGCCGGGGGGCACCGATGTGGGGCGGCTCGGCCGAGATCACCGATATCGCCTGGCCGCGCAAATCACCCTACATGACGGATATGGCCAAGGCGCGGGAGCACATGGCGGCTTCGGGCTTTGCCAGCGGGTTCGAGGTGCCGTTGTCGATCAGCCTCGACCTGGCGGACTGGATGGAACCCACGGCGTTGTTGCTGCAGGAGGCCTTCGCGGCGCTGGGCATCAACACCCAGATCGAGAAGATCCCGGGCGCCAACTGGCGCACGGCGGCCCTGGTCGAAAAGCGCCTGCCGCTGCATCTGGAGAATTTCGGCGGCTGGCTGAACACGCCCGACTACTATTTCTTCTGGGCGTACAAGGACGGGCATCTGTTCAATTCGTCGAACTACCGCAACGAAGAGATCGAGGAACTGGTCGACACCACCCTGCACATGCCGATGGACGACCCGGCCTATGCGCCCAAGATCAAGCGGATGTTCGAAATCGCCTTCGAGGATCTGCCGCGGATTCCGCTGTGGCAGCCGGCATTGAACGTGGCGATGAACGGCGCGGATGGCTATGAGTTCTGGTTCCACCGCCAGCTGGATGTTCGCCCGCTGTCCGCTGTCGGCTGATGCACGGACGCGCCCGCATGATCCTGGGCCGGGTGGCCCAGGCGATCCCCGTGGTGATGGGCGTTGTGGTGATTTCCTTTCTGCTCACCCGCGCCCTGCCCGGGGACCCGGCGGCCTATTTCGCGGGGCCGGCCGCCGATGCAGCCTCGATCGCCGAAATCCGGCAGGCGCTGGGCCTCGACAAACCGCTGATCCAGCAGTTCTTCATCTATGTGGGCGACCTGATGACGGGGGATCTGGGCACCTCGCTGTCCACAGGCCAGCCCGTGGCGATGGACCTGGCCGCCCGCCTTCCGGCATCGCTGGAGCTGACCCTGGTGGCGCTGATCCTGTCCTGCGTGATCGCGATCCCGCTGGGGGTTCTGGCGGCCACGCGCCCGGGAAGCTGGATCGATCATCTGTGCCGGGTGGTGGTGACGGCGGGTGTGTCGATGCCCACCTTCTTCACCGGGATCGTGCTGATCTATGTGTTCTACTATCTTGCCGGGGTCGCACCGGCACCGTTGGGGCGGCTCGATTTCATCTATCTGTCGCCGCCGCAGATCACCGGCTTCTACCTGATCGACGCTGCCATCGCGGGCGATTGGGAAACCTGGGCCGGTGCCCTGAAACAGCTGGTCTTGCCTGCAGGCACGCTGGCCTTGTTCACCCTGGCGCCGATCGCCCGGATGACGCGCGCGTCGATGCTGCAGGCGCTGTCGTCGGATTTCATTCGCACTGCCCGGGCGGCCGGGCTGGGACGGCGCAAGATCCTTTATGGCTATGCGTTTCGCAACGCGCTGTTGCCGGTGATCACCACGCTGGGGATGGTGTTTTCCTTTACCCTTGGCGCGAACGTGCTGGTCGAAAAGGTCTTTGCCTGGCCCGGCATCGGCTCCTACGCGGTCGAGGCGCTGGTGGTGTCGGATTATGCCGCCGTGCAGGGGTTCGTCCTGGCGATGGCGCTGCTGTTCGTGGCGCTGAACCTGATCATCGACATCGTCTATGCGCTGATCGATCCGCGCATCGCGCTGGGGTGACGGCATGACCGACAGCCCGGCCCCCGAACGCCACCCGGGCGACACGATCTGGGGTCATGTCGCCCATGTCCTGCGGGACAATCCGGTAACGCTGCTGGCCTTTGGCATGGTCGCCTTCCTGGTTGGCTGCGCGCTGTTCGGGCCCAGCCTGGTGCCCCATGATCCGCTGGCCACCAATGCCGCCCGGGCGCTGGAGCCGCCCAGCTGGGACCATTGGTTCGGCACCGACAATCTGGGCCGCGACGTCTTCAGCCGGGTGATCGTGGCCACCCGGCTGGACCTGACGATCTCGGTCGCCGCCGTCGCGCTGAGCTTCGTGCTCGGGTCGCTGCTGGGGGCCGTTTCAGGCTATTGGGGCGGGTGGCTCGATGCGGTGCTGAACCGGTTTCTGGATACGATCATGGCGTTTCCGCTGTTCGTGCTGGCCATGGGGGTGGTCGCCGCCCTGGGCAACACGGTGGAGAACATCATCTACGCCACGGCCATCATCAATATCCCGTTCTATGCGCGGCTGGTCCGGGCCGAGGTGAACATCCGCCGGCATGCCGGCTTTGCCCAGGCTGCAAAGCTCGCGGGCAACAGCGACCTGCGCGTGCTGGCCTTTCACATCTTTCCCAACGCCCTGCCGCCGATGATGGTGCAGGTGTCGCTGAATCTGGGCTGGGCGATCCTGAATGCCGCCGGCCTCAGCTTCATCGGGCTCGGTGTGCGCCCGCCCACGCCCGAATGGGGCATCATGGTGGCCGAGGGCGCCAATTTCATCGTCTCGGGCGAATGGTGGATGGCGGTGTTCCCGGGGCTGTGGCTGATGCTGGCGGTGTTCACCTTCAATCTGCTGGGCGACGGGTTGCGCGACATCGTCGACCCGCGCAAACGGACCTGACGCCCATGCTGTCGATCAGGGACCTGTCCGTCTCGTTTCGCACCCGCCGGGGAGAGGTCAGCGCCGTGCGCGGCGTCAGCTTCGATCTGGCCCGGGGCGAGACCCTGGGCATCGCCGGCGAAAGCGGGTCCGGCAAATCGGTCACCTCCTACGCCTTGATGCGGATCCTCGATGCGGGCGGGACGATCCGGACCGGCGATGTCGTCTATGACGGGGTCGATCTGCGCCGGGCCGCCGAACGGGACATGCGCGACATCCGGGGCCGCGAGATTTCCATGATCTTTCAGAACCCGCGCGCGGCGTTGAACCCGATCCGGCGGGTTGGTCACCAGATCGAGGATGTGCTGATCCGGCATCTGCGCGCCACCCGGCAGAACGCGCGGGCAAGGGCGATTGCCGCGCTGGAGGCGGTCCGGATCAACGATGCCGCCGCCCGCTATGACGCCTACCCGTTCGAACTGTCGGGCGGCATGTGCCAGCGGATCGTGATCGCCATTGCCCTGGCATGCGATCCGCGGCTGCTGATTGCCGACGAACCGACAACCGGTCTCGATATCACCACGCAGAAGGTGGTGATGGACCTGGTCCGCGATCTGACCCGGGCGCGCGGGATGGGGATGATCCTGATCACCCATGATCTGGGCCTTGCGGCGCAGTATTGCGACCGCATCGTGGTGATGAAGGATGGCCTGATCGTCGAAGCAGGGGAACCCGACCGATTGTTCACGGCACCTGAGCATCCCTACACGGTGAAACTGGTCGACGCGACACCGCGTATCGGGGCGTCGATCCGGGGGTTGTTGCCGCGCAATGCGCGAACACCGGAACCGGCCCATCAGATCGGGGATCGTCCGGTCCTGGAGGTGCTGAATCTGGTCAAGACCTATCCGGGCAAATCGGGGCCGGTCCATGCTGTCAGGGATATTTCGTTCCGGATCCGGTCCGGGCAGTCGGTGGGGCTGGTCGGCGAATCGGGCAGCGGCAAATCCACCACATCGGAAATGATCGTGCGGCTTCAGGACCCGACCTCGGGCAGCATCGTGTTCGACGGTCAGGACATCGCGGCAACGCCATCGGCACGCTTCATGCGCCACCCGATGCGGCGCGACATCCAGATGGTGTTTCAGGACGCAACCGACAGCCTGAACCCGCGCGATAGCGCAGGCTCGGCCATTGCCGAGCCGTTGCGCCGGATCGCCGGGCTGCGCGGGGAGGCACTGCACGAGCGGGTTGCGGAACTCGCTGCGCTGACCGGTCTGCCGCAGACGCTGCTTGGCCGGTTTCCGCACCAGCTTTCCGGCGGGCAAAAGGCCCGCGTGGGCATCGCGCGGGCGATCGCGCTGGAGCCAAAGCTGTTGATCCTCGATGAACCCACGGCCGCGCTCGATGTGTCGATCCAGGC
>DNSZ01000153.1 GCA_003500165.1 Paracoccaceae bacterium
ACCCGGCCTGCCGGAGAGCGCCGCGCGCCCCGATCATGGCCCGCCGGCGCGGATCGCGGTGCTTGTCGCGGGGGCCGCCATCGCATCGGCGATCGCGGCCTGGCGCGGCATCGCGGCGGGGCCGTTCCGGCTGTGGTGGTCGGCCGGCGCGGCGGTGTTCGCGCCCGCGGTCCTGGTCATCCTGCATCTGGGCTGGGCGCCGGCGGCATGGTTCGCGCGCCATGGCGACGGTGTCTGGGCGTTGCATGTCATCGCCGTGGCCGTGGCCATGGTGCTGTTTGCCGAACGCACGGCGCGGGCCGATGCGGGCACCAGCCGCCGGGTTGCCGGGTTTGCCCTGGCGGCGATCACGCTTGTCGCCTTTGCGCTGGGGCTCGTCCTTGGGCCGGTTCCGCTGACCCTGGCGATGGGGGCGATGGCGCTGGCCGCGGCGCTTCTCGACCGGCGCTTCGACATGGACCTGCTCGGGCTGTTCATCGCCGGCGGCACCCTGCTGATCTATTGGCGGCTTGGCCTGCCTGCCGGCATCCTCACCGCCACGCGGGCACCGCTCGGCGATGTCGCCGTCGCCTATGGCGGGATCGTCGCCCTGCTTGGCGCCACCGCGCTGACCCTGCGCCGCCGCCGGCGCTGGCGGGTCCGGGCGGGCGTCGAGGCCGCCGGCTGGACGCTGCTGGCGATCTTCGCCACGCTGCTCTTGGACCGGGCGCTGACGCTCCATGGGCTGGCGTCGCCTTGGGGCCTCGGCATGGCCGCCACGCTGTGGCTTCTGTCGGCCGGGGCGGTATGGCTGTGGCGTCAAGCGGGGCAGATGCCGCGCAGGATCGCGCTGGTGCTGGCCGGGTTCCACCTGGCGGTCGCCCTGATTGCCCTTGGGCTTGGCGTCTTTCCCGCCAACCCGGCGCTGCCGGGCGCCCACCCGGTGGGTGGCCCGCCCTTGGCCGACACGCTGTTGCTGGCCTATGCCCTGCCCGGCGTGACGCTGGCCGCACTTGCCTGGCGGCTGCCCGGGCTTGCGGGCTGGGCCCGCGCAACGGGGTGGAGCCTGGGCGGCGCGCTGGTTGCGCTCTATTTCGGCCTTGAAATCCGCCGGTTCTGGCAGGGCGACAACCTGGCGAACGGCGGCGTGACCGATGGCGAGCTCTACAGCTACACCATCGCCATGCTGATCGCGTCGGCCGGTCTGCTTTATGCCGCTTTCGCGCAGCGCAGCGTCACCCTTCGCCGGGTCGCGATGGCCGGGATCGGGCTGACCGTCGCCAAGGTCTTTCTGATCGACATGGGCGGGCTGACCGGGCTGCTCAGGGTCGCCGCCTTTCTCGGTCTCGGGCTGGCGCTGGCAGCGCTTGCCTGGCTTGACCGGCGGATCGCGGCGCAGTGGCAGGCCCGGCCGCCCGGCTGATGCCGCCCCCGGTCTCGACCCTTGCGGCCGCGGCGCGCCTGCGCTAAGGAGACCCTTCGCCGAACACCGCCCGGAGGTTCCCCATGGCCCGCGTCACCGTCGAGGATTGTGTCGACAAGGTTCCCAACCGGTTCGAACTGGTGATGCTCGCCGCCTATCGGGCGCGCGAACTGGCCACCGGCGCCGAGCTGACGGTCGATCGCGACCGCGACAAGAACCCGGTCGTCTCGCTGCGTGAAATCGCCGAAGAGACCCAGACCGCAGATGCGCTGCGCGAACGGCTGATCGAATCGCATCAGACCCAGATCGAGGTCGACGAACCCGAAGAAGACGCGATGGCGCTGCTGATGGCGCGCGAAACGCATGATCGTCCCGGCGACGACATGTCCGAAGAAAACCTGCTTCGCGCCTTGATGGAGGCGCAGGGGGAGCGCTGATCGCGCCCCTGCGGGCCGCGCCATGAACGAAACCCTGCGTGACGCGGACGCCCTGATTGCGCGCATTCGCGCCTACAACCCGAAATCGGACACCCGGCTGATCCGCGACGCCTGGGCCTATGCCGAGACGATGCATCGCGGCCAGACCCGCCGCTCGGGCGAGGCCTATTTCAGCCATCCCGTTTCCGTGGCGATGCTGCTGGCCGATCAGCGGCTCGACGACGCCACCATCGCCACCGCGCTGCTGCACGACACGGTCGAGGATACGCGCTGCACCACCGCCGAGATCGAGGCCCGTTTCGGGGCCCAGATCGCGGCGCTGGTCGATGGCGTGACGAAGATCACCAACCTTCAGCTCTCGACCGTCGAATTGCGCCAGGCCGAGAATTTTCGCAAGCTCCTGCTGGCGATGTCGCGCGATCTGCGGGTGATCCTGGTCAAGCTTGCCGACCGGCTGCACAACATGCGCACGATCCGCCATCTGCCGCCCGAGAAGCAGATGCAGAAGGCCCGCGAGACGATGGACATCTATGCGCCGCTCGCCGGCCGCATGGGCATGCAGGAAATGCGCGAAGAGCTTGAGGACCTGTCGTTTCGGGTGCTGAACCCCGAGGCGCGCCAGTCGATCATGCGCCGCTTTCTGACCCTGCAGCGCGAGGCCGGCGACATCGTCACCCGGATCACCGACGACATCCGCGAGGTGCTGGCCGAGCGCGCGATCGACGCCCGGGTCTTCGGGCGGGCCAAGAAACCGTTTTCGATCTGGCGCAAGATGCAGGAAAAGGAACTGACCTTTTCCCGCCTGTCGGACATCTACGGGTTTCGCGTCATCACCGGGTCCGAGGAAGACTGCTATCGCGTTCTTGGCGCCATCCATCGCCGCTGGACGGCGGTGCCGGGCCGCTTCAAGGATTATATCAGCCAGCCGAAATCGAACGGCTACCGGTCGATTCACACCACCGTGTCGGGGCGCGACGGCAAGCGGGTGGAGGTGCAGATCCGCACCCGGCAGATGCATGAGGTGGCCGAAACCGGGGTCGCCGCGCACTGGTCCTATCGCGACGGCCGCAAGGTCGAGAACCCGTTCGCCGTGGACCCGGCGGAATGGCTCGAAAGCCTCAGCGAACGCTTTGCCCGCAGCGAGGATCATCACGAATTCCTCGAACACATGAAGCTCGAGATGTTCGCCGATCAGGTGTTCTGCTTCACCCCCAAGGGCGACGTGATCAAGCTGCCCAAGGGGGCGACGCCGATCGACTTTGCCTATGCGATCCACACCAGGATCGGCGAATCCTGCGTCGGCGCCAAGATCGACAGCCGCCGGGTGCCGCTCTGGACGCGGCTCAGAAACGGCCAGTCGGTGGAAATCACCACGGCCGAGGGGCAGCGCCCGCAAGCCGCCTGGATGGACATCGCCGCCACCGGCAAGGCGCGCGCCGCGATCCGCCGCGCGCTGCGCGAGGAACACCGCGACCAGTTTGTCAAGCTTGGCCGCGAACTGGCCCGCGTCGCACTCGAACATATCGGCAAGAAGGCGTCCGACAAGGCGCTGGCGACGGCGGCACGGATTCTGGGCCTGAAGGACACGACCGAGCTTCTGGCCCGGCTTGGCAGCGCCGAGCTGGACAGCCGCACGCTGGTCGAAACGCTCTATCCGGAACTGGTCGACCGGCCGCAGCGCGCCGCAGTACCGGCGGCGCGCGCCGTTGTCGGCCTGGCCGGCGACCAGACCTCGCTGCGGGCGCCCTGCTGCCAGCCGATCCCGGGCGAGCGGATCGTCGGCATCGGCACCCGGGGGCGCGGCGTGACGATCCACGCCATCGACTGCCCGAATCTCGTCGATGTCGAGGATCAGCCGGATCGCTGGATCGACCTGCACTGGCAGCCCGGCCGGCACGAAGCGGCCTATGCGGTGACGCTGATCGTGATCCTGCTCAACGATGCCGGCGTGCTGGGGCGCATCTGCACGCTGATCGGCGAGCAGAACGCCAACATTTCCGACATCCAGTTCACCGATCGGAAACCCGATTTCTATCGGATGCACATTTCCGTCGAAGTCCGCGATACCGAGCATCTTTACAGCGTGATGACGGCGGTCGAAGCTGACAGCGATGTCGCCGGGGTCGAACGGCTGAAAACTGGGTCGCGGGGGGCCTGACGGGAAGGGCATGTTCAAGCGCCGGGAACCCCGCCACTGGCTGACGCTGGTGGGCCGGTCGTTCTGGCCGCGCGGCGGCTGGGGTCGGGCCACGTCCTATGTCTGGCACCGGTTGCGCCGCCTGCCGGACCCGCCCCACAAGGTCGCCCGGGGCATCGGCGCCGGCGTCTTCGCCAGTTTCACGCCGCTTTTCGGGTTTCACTTCGTGCTTGCCGGGCTCGCGGCCTGGGCGGTCCGGGGCAGCATCCTGGCAAGCCTGTTTGCCACCCTGTTCGGCAACCCGCTGACCTTTCCGCTGATCGCGGGCATCAGCATGACGACCGGGAACTGGGTGCTGGGGCGCGATGCCCGCCTGCCGGTGGGCGACATTCTGGGGGCGTTCGGCCAGGCCTCGGCCGAGCTCTGGCGAAATGCGGTGGCCGTCTTCACGCCCGCCTCCGCCCATTGGGACGGATTGTCGCTGTTCTGGAACCAGGTTTTCTGGCCCTATATGCTGGGGGGCTTGATCGCCGGGCCGGTCGCAGGCGTGATCGCCAACTATGTCAGCCAGCCCGTGGTCCGGCTCTATCAGGGTCGACGCCGCCGAAAACTGGCCGTCAAACTGCAACAGATCGCCGCGGCACGCACCGCCGCGGCGGCGACGTCGCCCGCCAGGGCGGAGGAGCCGAACCGATGACATCTCCGTTGCGCCTTGGCGTGAACATCGACCATGTGGCGACCGTGCGCGAGGCACGCGGCGGCGCCTATCCCGATCCGCTGCGCGCCGCCCAACTGGCCGAGGCCGCCGGCGCCGACGGCATCACCGCCCATCTGCGCGAGGATCGCCGGCACATATCGGACGCCGATATCGACGGGCTGATGGCGGGGCTGTCGCTGCCGCTCAACCTCGAGATGGCCGCGACCGACGAGATGCAGGCGATCGCGCTGCGCCACCGCCCGCATGCGGTGTGCATCGTTCCCGAAAAGCGCGAGGAGAAGACCACCGAAGGCGGGCTCGACGTGGCGCAGGACGAAAACCGGCTGGCGCACTTCATCGCACCCCTGCGCGATGCGGGCTGCCGGGTGTCGATCTTCGTCGCCGCCGATCCGCGCCAGATCGAGGCCGCGCACCGGATCGGGGCGGCGGTTGTCGAACTCCATACCGGCAGCTATTGCGATGCCCATGCCGAAGGCCGCACCGCCGATCGCGACGCCGAACTGATCCGGTTGCGCGAGATGGCTGCAATGGCCGATGCGCTGGGGCTCGAAGTGCATGCCGGGCACGGCTTGACCTATGACACGGTCGCCCCGGTCGCCGCCCTGCCCCAGATCGTCGAGCTCAATATCGGCCATTTCCTGGTGGGCGAGGCGATTTTTCGCGGCCTGCCCGAAGCGATTGCCGAGATGCGCCGCCGCATGGATGCCGCACGGGCCTGACCGGCCCGCGCCACGCGGCGCGGCAAGCGATCGATGCCGGCAGGCGCGTCCAGCCTTCGGGTCATTCGCTGCCCAGCCGGCTGATCACCACGGCGATTTCGGGTTTCTTGCCCAGCTCGCCATCGGCGGCCTTGCGGGCGGTGCGCGTCAGCATCTCTTCGAGCTGGCGATCGTCGCCGAGCACCCCGCCATCGAGCCCGCCGACCAGCCGCTCGAGCGCCGCCTCGACCCGATCGGACACCGCCCGGCCCGACCGGCCGGTTTCGGACAACCCGATGACCTCCACCCAGGGGGCGCCGATCGGCGTGTCGTCATCCTCGAGGATCATCGTGACCACCAGAAGCCCGTTGCGCGCCAGACGAAGCCGGTCGCGCACCACGCCGTCGCGGGCGCCGACCCGCACCCGGCCATCGACATAGACCCGGCCGGCCTCGATCTTGCCGGCGATCACCGGCTTGTCGCCGGTGATATCGACCAGCGTGCCATTCGGCGCGATGACCGAGGCCCGCCCGTCTGCCTCGGCAAGGTCACGATGGGCGCGCAGATGGCGATGCTCGCCATGCATCGGGATCACCATGTGGGCATCGGTCATCCGGTGGACCTCTTGCAGATCGGGACGGTTGGCATGGCCCGACACGTGATAGGCGCCATCCTCGCCATCGACCACCGTGACGCCCTTTTCCGACAGGGCATTGACGATCCGCAGCACCGCGCGCTCGTTGCCGGGGATCGTCTTTGACGAAAACAGAAAGCTGTCGCCCTCCTTCAGTTCCAGCCCCAGAAACCGGCCCCGCGCCAGCTGCGCCGAGGCCGCCCGCGTCTCGCCCTGGCTGCCGGTGACGATCAGCATCACCTGGCCCCGCGGCAAATCGCCCGCATCCTCGGCCGTGATCAGCGGCGGGAACGCGTCGATCACGCCGGTCTCTTCGGCGACGCGGACCATCTTCTGCATCGCCCGGCCCAGCAGCGCGACCGACCGGCCCGCCGCAATGCCCGCCTCGGCCAGCGCACGCACCCGCGCGATGTTCGAGGCGAATGTGGTCGCCACGACCATCCCCGAGGCATCGGCGACAAAGCGGTGCAGATTGTCGGGCAGGGAGGATTCCGACCGCCCCGGATGGGGCGAAAAGACGTTCGTCGAATCGCAGATCAGGGCGTGGATGCCGGGCCGGGCAGCTTCGGCCCAGGCCTCGGGATCATGCGCCTCGGACAGCCCGGGATCGGGGTCGAGCTTGAAGTCGCCGGTATGGATCAACCGCCCCTTCGGCGTGTCGATGACAAGCGCCGAGGCCTCGGGGATCGAATGCGACACCGGCAGGAAGCCGACCTTGAACGGCCCCGCGGCGACCTGTTCGGGGAAAGGGCCGACGATGTTGACATGGGCGGGGTCCTGGCCGCGCTCCTCCATCTTCAGGGTCGCGATCCGGCCGGTGAAGGCGCGCGCATAGACCGGCGCGCGCAGCGCCTCCCACAGATAGCCAAGCGCGCCGACATGGTCCTCATGGGCATGGGTCAGGAAAATCGCCTCCAGCCGGTTGCGCCGCGCGATCAGCCATTCGGCATCGGCAAAGATCAGGTCGACGCCGGGCGAGCTGTCCATGTCGGGAAAGGCCACGCCGATATCGGCGACGATCAGCCGCTCGGCATCCGCCCGGCCCCAGCCATAGATGTAAAGGTTCATGCCGATCTCGCCGGCGCCGCCCAGGGGCAGATAGATCAATCTTTCGGGACGCATCCGTTTTCCTCGTTATATGCGTGGATCACGGTCAGCCCGTGAATTGTCAGATCCTCTTCGAACACATCGAACAGCGCGTCGCCCTGCGCGAAAAGGGGCGCCAGACCGCCGGTACCGATCACCGTCATCGGGCGGCCATGTTCGGCCTTGATACGGTCGGTGACCTCGCGGATGAGGCCGACATAGCCCCAGAACACGCCCGATTGCATGCAGGCGACGGTGTTGGTGCCGATCACCCGTTCGGGTTTGGTGACATCGACATGCGGCAGCGCGGCGGCCGCCTGGTGCAGCGCCTCGAGCGACAGGTTGACGCCGGGCGCGATCGCGCCGCCGATATAGGCGCCATCCATGTCGGCCACGTCGAAGGTCGTCGCGGTGCCGAAATCGACGACGATCAGATCGCCGCCATGCAGGTCGAAGCCGGCCACCGTGTTGACCAGCCGGTCGGGGCCGACCTGGGTGCCGGGATCGACCCGCACACCGACCGGCAGCAGGCAGTCGGGCTTGCCGACGACACGCGGCCGGGTGTCGAAATAGCGCGCCGCTAGGACGCGCAGGTTGAACACCACCCGCGGCACGGTGGCCGAGATGATCACCCGGTCGATATCGGCATAGATGCCCTGCAGGTCCATCAGCGCGCTCAGCCAGACAAAATACTCGTCCGCGGTGCGCTGCACCTCGGTCGCCATCCGCCACCGGGCCAGGATCCGGGTTCCATCCCAGATCGCAAAGACGGTGTTGGTGTTGCCGCAATCGATGGCGAGAAGCATGGACCCTCATGCAAGAAAATGCACGTCGCCCGCGGCGACATGGACCACCCCGCCCGGGGTTGCAAGGCGAAGCGCACCGGCGGCATCGATCCCCTCGAACCGGCCATGCCGGGTCGCGGCGCCGATGCGGGCGCGGATCGGCTGGCCCAGACCGTATGCCAGGGCCAGCCAGGCTTCGCGGATGGGGGCGAAGCCGTCCTTCGCCAAACTCGCCTCCCAGGCGGCGAAACGCGGCGCCAGCGCGTCGAGAAAGGTCTCGGGATCGACGGTGACGCCGGTTGCCGCGGCCAGGCTGGTGGCGGGCAGCGCCTCGGGCCGGTCGGGCGGCGCTTGGGGCGCCGCCGCAAGGTTCACTCCGATGCCGATAAAGAGATGCGGCCGCCCGGCGCCGCCGCTTTCCAGAAGGATGCCGGCAAGCTTGGCCGGTGCGCCGGCATCACCAGGCGCCCCCATCAAAAGCACGTCATTGGGCCATTTGAGCCGCGCCTCGGCCCCGGTCAGTGCCGCCACCGTCGCGGCAACGGCGAGCGACGCGGTGAAGCTGCGCAGCGCCAGCCGCGCGGGCGGGTCGTCGGGGAACAGCACCAGGGTCGCGGCGAAGTTTCCCGGCGGATCGGTCCAGGGACGGCCGGCGCGGCCGCGCCCTGCCGTTTGGCGGCGCGCGAGAATCCAGACCGGCCCGTCAAGGGTGGCGACCCGGCGCGCTGCCTCGGCCATGGTGCTGTCGGTTTCGTCGAGCACGATGCGCCCGAGGCCGGGCGGCCAGCCGGTCACGGGCGCCGCCCCGCGCATGGTCTTGCGAAGAACCTTGCGGCGCGCGGGACGCGCGGTTGCCGGGCGGCGCCCGCGCGACCCGGCCGGCAACGCTGCCGCCGGGTGAGACCGCTTCGAAACGGCGTCACGCCCCGGCCAGGGTCGCCGCAGCGGCCGCGGCCAGCCCCTCGATGCCGAACAGGTTGATCACCCCCAGCACCATCGCCAGCGCCGAGGCCGACAGGGCGATCCATTGCGCCGGCGCCATGCCGCCATCGAGCCCCTCGCGCGGCGCGCCGAAATACATCAGATAGACGATCCGCAGATAGTAGAACGCCGCGATCACCGAGGCGATCACCGCCGCGACCGCCAGCCAGACCATATCCGCCTGGACCGCCGCCCGGATCACATAGAGCTTGCCGAAGAAGCCGACCAGCGGCGGCACACCGGCGAGCGAGAACAGCAGCACCATGAGGGCCAGCGCGCGGCCCGGCGCGATTGCCGAATACATGTTCAGGCTGGCGATCTCGCTGACCGGTTCGCCATCCTTCTCCATCGACAGGATGAAGGCGAAGGTGCCGATGTTCATCACCACATAGATGGCGGCATAGATCAACAGCGCCTGAACACCGAATTCGGTGCCAGCCGCCAACCCCATCAGCGCGAACCCCATATGCGAGATCGACGAATAGGCCATCAGCCGCTTGATGTCGGTCTGGCCGATCGCGGCGACCGCGCCCAGAAACATCGACGCCACCGACAGGAAGGCAACGATCTGGCGCCAATCCGCGGCGATCGCGCCGAACGCCTCGTGCACCAGCCGGGCAAACAGCGCCAGCGCCGCCAGCTTGGGCACGGTGGCGAAGAACGCGGTCACCGGCGTCGGCGCGCCTTCATAGACATCGGGCGTCCACATGTGGAACGGCACCGCCGAGACCTTGAAGGCGAGCCCGGTGAGCATCAGCACAAGGCCCAGAAGAAGGCCGAGTTGCGGCCCCTCCCCCGCCGCCGCCGCCGCGACGATGCCAGAAAACAGGGTGGTCCCGGCATAACCATAGACGAGCGAGGCGCCATAGAGCAGCAGGCCCGAGGACAGCGCGCCGAGGACGAAATACTTCAGACCCGCCTCGGTCGAGCGCGGCGAATCGCGGTCGAGCGCGGCCACGACATAAAGCGCCAGCGCCTGCAGCTCGATCCCCATGTAAAGCGTCATCAGATCGCTGGCCGAGACCATCACCATCATCCCCAGCGTGGCCAGCGCGATCAGCACCGGGAATTCGAACCGCAAGAGCCCCCGGCGGCGCAGGAAATCCTCGGACATCAGCAGCAGGATCGCGGCGCCCAGCAGGATGCCTGCCTTGGCAAAGCGGGCAAAGCCGTCAAGCGTGAAGGCGCCGCCAAAGGCGGTGCCGACCGCCGGCGGATTGAGCCCGACAAGCAGCCCCACAAGCGCCATGAACGCCGCAACGCCCCACAGGATGGGGCGCGCCCGGATATCGCCGCCGCCGAACGCGCCGACCAGCAACGCCGCCATGGCGAACACGGCCAGCAGGATCTCGGGCAGGATCAGGATCAGGTCCGGTGCCATGCGCCCCCCTTACCGCTCCGCCAGATCGACGCCACCGGCCGCGGCGAGCGATTGCTCATAGCCCGCCAGCAGGGCATCGACCGAGGGGCCGATGATATCAAGAACCGCCACCGGATAGACCCCAAGGATCAGCACCGCCGCAACGAGCGGCGCAAAGATCGCCCGTTCGCGCCAGCTCAGATCGTCGATGGTCTTCAGGCTTTCCTTGATCAGGTCGCCGAACACCACCCGCCGATAGAGCCAAAGCGCATAGCCCGCCGACAGGATCACCCCGGTCGCGGCAACCACCGCCACCCAGCTGTTGACCTGAAAGACCCCGACAAGGGCGAGGAATTCGCCGACGAATCCGCTGGTCCCGGGCAGCCCGACATTCGCGAGCGTGAACAGCATGAAGATCAGCGCATAGGCCGGCATCCGGTTCACCAGCCCGCCATAGGCGGCGATCTCGCGGGTGTGCATCCGGTCATAGACCACGCCGACGATCAAGAACAGCGCGCCCGACACGAAACCGTGGCTGAGCATCTGGAAGATCGCCCCGTCGATGCCCTGCCGGTTGGCGGCAAAGATGCCCATGGTCACGAAACCCATATGCGCGACCGAGGAATAGGCGACGAGCTTCTTCATGTCGGTCTGCACCAGCGCGACCAGCGAGGCATAGACGATGGCGATCGCCGACAGCCACAGCACGAAGGGCGCCAGCAGATCCGAGGCGACGGGAAACATCGGCAGGCTGAAGCGCAGGAAACCGTAGCCGCCCATCTTCAGCAGGATCGCCGCCAGCACCACCGAACCGGCCGTCGGGGCCTGGACATGGGCGTCGGGCAGCCAGGTGTGGACCGGCCACATCGGCAGCTTGACAGCGAAGCTGGCAAAGAAGGCGAGCCACAGCAGGGTCTGCATGCCGCCGATGATCTGCCAGCCCATCAGGCTGACCGGCCCGGCCGGAAAGTCATGCGTCAACAGGGTGGGGATGTCGGTGGTGTCGGCCTGCCACCACATGGCGATCATCGCCACCAGCATCAGCACCGAGCCAAGGAAGGTGTAGAGGAAGAACTTGAAGGCGGCATAGATGCGCTCCTTGCCGCCCCAGATGCCGATGATCAG
>DNSZ01000194.1 GCA_003500165.1 Paracoccaceae bacterium
GGCCAGGACGAATTGCTGGCCGCGCTGTCGGGCGAGGTCCGCACGGCGCGCGGCACCATCCTGCTTGACGACGCGCCGATCGGCACGCTGGGGCCCGAGGCACGGCGCGCCCGCGGGTTGCACTGCGCGCCCGAGGATCGGCTGGGCCATGCCGTCCCGCCGGACATGAGCCTGGCCGAAAACACGCTGATGACCGCGCGCGGCCGGCGCGGGCTGGTCTCGCGCGGGTTCATCGCCTGGGGGCGGGCGCGCGGATTCGCCGGCGAGGTGATCGCGCGCTTCGATGTCCGCACCCCCGGGCCCGGGGCGCCGGCGCGGTCGCTGTCGGGCGGCAATCTGCAGAAATTCCTGATCGGCCGCGAGGTGCTGCAGACGCCCGCGGTGTTCGTGGTCAACCAGCCGACATGGGGGGTCGATGCCCGCGCCGCGGCCGCGATCCGCACGGCGCTGACCGACATGGCCGCGCGCGGTGCGGCGGTGATCGCGATCAGCCAGGACCTCGACGAATTGCTCGAGATATCCGACCGGTTCTGCGCGCTGTCCGAGGGTCGGCTGGGCGCGCCGCGGCCGGCCGGCGCACTGACGCTCGACGAGATCGGCCTGATGCTGGGCGGGGCGCATGACATGCACCTGCCGGCCGGGGCGCCGGACCCGGGCATGGGGGCGGCATCGTGATCCGGCTGGAGCCGCGCCCGGTGCCCTCGCGGCTGTGGCGGGTGGCGGCGCCCGTTCTGGCCGTGGCGCTGACCATGGTTGCTGGCGCGGTGCTGTTTGCCCTGCTCGGCAAGGACCCGCTGGCGGGGCTGCGGCTGATCTTCTGGGACCCGCTCTTCGATCCGCAATTCGCCGCCTATGCAAGGCCACAACTGATGGTGAAGGCCGGGCCGCTGATCCTGATCGCCATCGGGCTTGCCATGGGGTTTCGCGCCGGGGTCTGGAATATCGGGGCCGAGGGCCAGTACATTCTGGGCGCCCTGGCAGGGGCCGCGGTGGGGCTGGCCTTCTATCCGTCCGCAAGCCCGTTCCTGTTTCCCGCCATGGTGCTGGCCGGCGCGCTGGGCGGCTGGGCTTGGGCGATGATCCCGGCAATCCTCAAGGTGCGCTTCAACACCAGCGAAATCCTGGTTTCGCTGCTGCTGGTCTATGTCGCCGAAAAGCTGCTGGCGGCGGCAGCGCTCGGCTGGCTCCGGAACCCCGAGGGGGCGGGCTTTCCCGGCTCGCGCAACCTGGCGCGCCATCCCGGCACCGACAACCCCGTGCTGATCGACGCGATCGGCCTGCATTGGGGCGGGGTGACGACGATCCTTGCCGTGATCGCCGCGCAGATCCTGCTCGCCCGCCATGTCGGCGGCTTTCAGCTGCGCCTGATGGGCGAGGCGCCGCGCGCCGCGCGCTTTGCCGGCGTGGTGCCGGGCCGGGTGACGATCCTGTGCCTGGGGCTGTCGGGCGCGCTGGCCGGGCTTGCCGGGTTGTTCGAGGTGACCGGCCCGGCCGGCCAGATCAGCATCGACTTCAACACCGGCTATGGTTTCACCGCGATCATCGTGGCGTTTCTGGGCCGGCTGCACCCGATCGGCATCCTGCTGGCGGGGTTCCTGATGGCGCTGACCTATATCGGCGGCGAACTGGCGCAGCTGATGCTGGGGGTGCCTGCCGCGGCGATCCTGGCGTTTCAGGGCATGCTGCTGTTCTTCCTGCTCGCCGTCGATGTGCTGACAGGCTACCGGTTTCGCTTCGGTCGCGGGAGGGCCGCGCATGGGCATTGATCCGGTCACGCTTGCCTTCTGGCTGATCGTCGCGGCCACGCCCATTCTGCTGGCCGGGCTGGGCGAGCTGGTGGTCGAACGGGCGGGCGTGCTGAATCTGGGCGTCGAGGGGATGATGATCACCGGCGCCGTCTGCGGCTTCATCGCGGCGGTGCATTCGGGCTCGCCCGTCTTGGGCTTTCTCGCCGCCGCGCTGGCCGGCGCCGCGCTGGCGCTGCTGTTCGGCGTGCTGACCCAGATCCTGCTGGCCAATCAGGTCGCCTCGGGCCTGGCGCTGACGCTGTTCGGGCTGGGTCTGTCGGCGCTTCTGGGCATCGGCTATTCGGGCATCAGCCCGCCGCCCGTGCCCCGCCTCGATTTGCCGGGGCTGTCGGACCTGCCGGTGCTTGGCCGCATCCTGTTTTCGCATGACGCCATGGTCTATCTGTCGGTTGCGGCCGTGGCGGCGATCGCCTGGGCGTTGCGGGCCACACGCTGGGGCCTGATCCTGCGCGCGGTCGGCGAAAACCCCGGGGCGGCGCATGCGCTGGGCTACAAGGTGGTCCGCATCCGGCTCCTGGCGATCCTGTTCGGCGGCGCGCTGGCGGGGCTGGGTGGGGCCTATCTGAGCCTTGTGCGCGTGCCGCAATGGACCGAGGGGATGACCGCCGGCGCGGGCTGGATCGCGCTGGCCATGGTGGTGTTCTCGGGCTGGAAGCCATGGCGGCTGTTGCTTGGCGCGTGGCTTTTCGGCGGGGTGACCGCGGCGCAATTGCGGTTTCAGGCCCAGGGCATCCCGGTGCCCGCCGAGCTTCTGTCGATGTCACCCTATGTCATCACCATACTGGTCCTTGTTCTGATCTCTTCGGGCCGCGGCATGGCGGGTGCGCCGGCCGCGCTCGGCCGCCCGTTCCACGCCACCGGATAGACCCACGACCCCAGCAAAGGAGGCTTTCATGACACGTCTGATCCCAACTCTGGCCGGCTTCACCCTGGCAGCCGGCCTTGGCCTGTCGGCCGCTGCCCAGGACGACCCGGTCAAGGCCGCATTCGTCTATGTCGGCTCGATCGGCGATTTCGGCTGGACCTACGAGCACAACGAATCCCGACTGGCGGTCGAGGAACATTTCGGCGACGCGGTCGAGACGAGCTATGTCGAGAATGTGCCCGAAGGGGCCGATGCCGAGCGGGTGATGACCCAGATGGCGCTGGCCGGCGCCGACATCATCTTCACCACCTCCTTCGGCTACATGGACGCGACAAACAACGTCGCCGCCAAGTTTCCGGATGTGAAGTTCGAACACGCCACCGGCTATCGCCGCGATCATCCCAACGTGTCGACCTATTCGGCGCGGTTCTACGAGGGCCGGGCGGTGATCGGCCATATCGCCGGCCACATGACCGAATCGAACATCGTCGGCTATATCGCGTCCTATCCGATCCCCGAGGTGATCCGCGGCATCAATTCGGCCTATCTGCACGCCAAGGCCGTCAACCCGGATGTCGATTTCCGCGTCGTCTGGGTGTTCACCTGGTTCGACCCCGCGGTCGAGGCCGAGGCGGCGCAGGCGCTGATCGACCAGGGCGCCGATGTGATCATGCAGCACACCGATTCGACCGCGCCGATGACGGTGATGGCCGAGGCCGGCGTGATCGGCTTCGGCCAGGCTTCGGACATGGCGGCGTTTGCGCCTGCACCCCGGGTCGCCTCGATCATCGACAACTGGGCGCCCTATTACATCGACCGGGTGCAGGCGGTGATCGACGGGACCTGGGAAAGCACCGACACCTGGGACGGCATCGCGCCGGGCATGGTGGAACTTGGCGAGATGACCGATGCGATCCCGGCCGATGTGCGCGCCAGTGCCCAGGCGATCGCGGAGTCGATCGCGGCGGGCGATTATCATCCCTTCACCGGCCCGATCGCCAGGCAGGACGGCACATTGTGGCTCGATGTCGGCGAGGTGGCCGATGACGGCACGATGCTGGGCATGGATTTCTATGTCGAGGGGCTGTCGGGCGAGATCCCGAACTGAGCGCGGCAGCGGCGCCTGGGGGCTGACCCCCAGGCGCCGTTGTCTGGTTACAAGTCAGGCCAGCAGGTCGTCGCCAAGCTGGCTTTTCGTGACATCACGAAGGGTCAGAACATCGCCATTGCCGAAATCGAACACCACGCCCTCCGCGGTGTCGAAGGCAAGGCCAAGCGCCTCGGCAGCCGAGTCGAAACCGAAGCTCGTGAGGTCGAGCGTATCGATGCCCGTCTCGAAATCGGTGATGATGTCGGCATCGTCACCGGCGGCAAAGACGAAGGTATCGGCGCCCGCCCCGCCGGTCAGCGTGTCGTTGCCCGCCCCGCCGCGCAGCGTGTCGTTGCCGCCCGCGCCGGTCAGCGTGTCGTCGCCCGCGCCGCCTGCGAAGTCGTAACCCACATCGTCGCGGAAGCCGATCACCGAGTCGCTATGCTCTGCGCCCACAAACGCCTCGAACCCGTAGTTGTCGAGGTTCGATGTCCGGAACCACGACCCCGTTTCGACCTGCAGCGTGTCATACCCGGCCCCGCCGATATCCTGTGCCCCGCCTTCGACCCAGGACCGGTCGGCATTGTCCCACCAGATCGTGTCGTTGCCGCCCGCGCCGGTCAGCGTGTCGTCGCCCGCGCCGCCCCAAAGCGTGTCATTCCCGTCCCTGCCGCTGAGGATGTTGTCCCCCGCATCGCCGGTGATGCGATCGGCACTCGCGGTGCCAATCACATCGGTGAAGTTCTCCACGTCGAACGCGAACGGCCCGGCGCCCGAGATCGGGGCGACCTGCAGCGTGCCCGCGCCGAGATCGACGGTGAACGCCGAAGCGTCGCTGTTGCCGCCATCGATGGTGTTGATCTGACCGGCATCGCCGACGATCCGTTCCATCTCCTCCAGCGTGTCGGTGCCAAGCCCGCCGCCCTTCACCACGCCGCCGCCGGTGATCAGGGTGATGGACTGGCCGAGTGCCGAATAATCCGCGGTGTCGAAGCCCGCCCCGCCGGTCAGGCTGTCGTCCCCGGCGCTGCCGCCGAACCGATTGTTGCCTGCATCGCCGGTGATGCTGTCGCCATTGCCGGTGCCGATCACGTCGCTGAAATGCGTGACGGTGAAGTCGTCGATAAGCGCGCCGGTCTGTGCATCGAAGATCGCCAGCGTCTGTGCCGCCAGGCTGATTTCGAACCGCGAGTTGGTGCTGTTCTCGCCATCGATCGTGTTGATCCGGCTCGCATTGCCGACGATCTTTTCGATATCCTCAATCTGATCGACATCGCCGCCGGTTTCTTCGACCCGGCCCCTTGGCTTCAGCGTGATCGCGGCGTCGCGATCCTCGTAATTGGCCGTGTCATGGCCCGTCCCACCCTTCAGCGAGTCGCTGCCCGCGCCGCCGCGCAGCACATCGTCGCCCGATCCGCCCTTCAGCGTGTCGTTCCCCAACCCGCCATCGAGCAGATCGTCGCCTGCCTCGCCGCGCAGCGTGTCCTCGCCTGCGCGACCGAAGATGTCGTCATCAGCAGCAGTACCGGTCAGATCGTCGTCGCCAGCCGTGCCCACAATGTGTCCCATGCCGCACTCTCCCGTATCCAGGCGGCATGCTGCTGTGGGCAGGTGCGCCCACCAGCGCCGCGTTAACCAAATCTTAAGTTCCGTGTCGGGGCGACCTAGGTCCACCGCGGGGTGCGTTAAGACAGCGCAGGCACGGAGCGATGCAAGACGGAATGTGTCACGCTCAGTGCCGCTTTGTATGGGACGCCGCCGCCCGGCAGGTTGCGCAAAGCGCTTTCCCGCGCGCCTTGCCCGATACGCGCTGGCCTGGGATGGCTGCCGTTTGCTGCCTTGGTTCCCTGATGGGGCTCCTGGGGCTGTGCGCTGGTTTTCCAGAAAAATCTGTCCGGCCAAAACCTTCTAGAAGGATTTGCCAGCGCCGCTTTCGGGATCAGCCATTGCCGCGGCCGGCAAACCGGGCGGCCTCGGCGGCGGCCTTGCGGATCGCGCGGGCCTTGTTGACGGTTTCCTCGAACTCGGCCTCGGGGTCGCTGTCATGCACCACCCCGCCGCCCGCCTGGATGTAGAGCGTGCCGTCCTGCACCACGGCGGTGCGCAGCGCGATGCACATATCCATGTCGCCCCCGGCCGAGAAATAGCCGATCCCGCCGCCATAGACGCCGCGCTTTTCGGGCTCCAGATCGTCGATGATCTGCATCGCCCGGACCTTGGGGGCGCCCGAAACCGTGCCAGCCGGCAGACCCGCCAGCAAGGCGGACAGGGCGTCATGCGCGTCCGACAACTCGCCGACCACATTCGACACGATATGCATCACATGGCTGTAGCGCTCGACGATGAATTCCTCGGTCGGGCGCACCGTGCCGATCCGGGCGACCCGGCCGACATCGTTGCGCCCCAGATCGAGCAGCATCAGATGCTCGGCCAGTTCCTTTTCGTCGGCCAGCAGCTCGGCTTCCAGCGCCCGGTCGGCCTCGGGCGTGGCACCGCGCGGTCGGGTTCCGGCGATCGGCCGGATGGTGACCTGGCCGCCAAAGACGCGAACCAGAATCTCGGGGCTGGCGCCGACCACCTGAAAGCCGCCGAAATCGAAGAAAAACATGAAGGGTGACGGGTTGGTGCGCCGGAGCGCGCGGTAAAGCGCAAAGGCCGGCAGCGCGAAGGGCTGGCGCCAGCGCTGGCTGGGCACCACCTGAAAGATGTCGCCCCGGCGGATATGCGCCTTGGCCCGGCGCACCGCGTCGAGATACCCCGCGCGGGTGAAGTTCGATTCGGGCTCGGGCTCCGGCCCGGCCGCGCCGCCCGCATCCAGATCGCGGCGCTCGCCCGCGGGCTGTCGGTCGAGGTCGCGGCGCGCATCCATCACCCGTTCAGCCGCCTGGGCATAGGCGGCGCGTGCCGACAGGCCCGACCCGGCCCAGGCCGGGCTGACCAGCGTCACCTCGCCCTTCACCCCGTCAAGGACGGCAACCACCGAGGGGCGCAGCAGCACCGCATCGGGCAGACCCAGCGGATCGGGGTTGCTTTCGGGCAGCCGCTCGACCAGCCGGACCATGTCGTAGCCGAGATAGCCGAACAGCCCGGCCGCCGCGGCCGGCATGTCGGCGGGCAGGTCGATCCGGCTTTCGGCGAGCAGCGCGCGCAGGCTGTCGAGCGGTGGGGCCGACACCGCCTGGAACCCGTCCGGGTCGTACCGCGCTGTGCGGTTGATCCGCGCCGCGCCGCCGCGGCATTCCCAGATCACGTCGGGCTTCAGCCCGATGATCGAATAGCGCCCACGGACCTCGCCGCCGGTGACCGATTCGAGCAGGAAGGCGTTGCGCTGGCCCTGCGCCAGTTTCAGCATCAGCGATACCGGCGTGTCGAGATCGGCCGCCAGCCGGGTCCAGACCAGCTGATTGCGGCCCGCCTCGTGGCCCGCGCGAAAGCGCTCGAAATCGGGTTCCAGCGTCATGGTCAGCGCAGCTGTGCGTTGACAGCGTCGACCACCTGCGGGTCGATCCGCGTTTCCGCCTGAAGCTGCATCGCCTCGGCGTAAAGCCGGGCGATGTCGTCCGCGCGGCCCTGCGCCGCCGCCAGGCCAAGCGCCTCGACGATGCCGTTGAGCGCCGGGTCGTCGGGGTCGGGGGGCAGGATGGCGGTCAGCCGGACCAGGGCGGGCGGGTCGCCTTCGACAAGCGCGTCGCCGCCCGGGGCAAGCGCGAAGACCGAAGCGAGGAGCCCGAGCGGCGCGCCCTCGATC
>DNSZ01000187.1:0-259 GCA_003500165.1 Paracoccaceae bacterium
GCCCGCGGCCGGGGCATGACGGATACCGAGCTGGGCGAAGTGCTGGCCGTGGTCGGCATGGCCGCCCAGACCAACGCCCTGGTGAACGCGCTGCAGGTGCCGGTCGACGGCCGTTTCGACACGGGCTGATCGGGCGGCCTCGCGGGGTCGGACCGGGTCGGCGCCATGTCCCGCCATGGCTTGTGGCGCGGTCGTTGATGCGGCACCGTGCATTGCTCGTCGTTCGAGCCCGGCCGCCATCGGGCGGCGCCCGCCGCGC
>DNSZ01000187.1:325-24246 GCA_003500165.1 Paracoccaceae bacterium
CCCGGGCGCACGCCCGGGAGCGCCCGACAGCAGCCGGTCGCCCGACACCCGGCGTCGTGGCGATGATCGCGCGATCGAGCCCAGCATGCGTCGCCTTGAACGGGATTCACCGTCCCCGATGCGCCAGCATCGGGCGGCGCCCGCCGCGCGGCGGGCGCGCTCCCGGGCGTGCGCCCGGGAGCACCCCAAAAACAGCCGGTCGCCCGACACCCGGGCGTCGTGCCGACGAGCGCGCGCGATCGGACCTAGCGCGCCACCGACCCGAAGCTGCCGCTGGCCTGGGCGAGCAGGACAAAGGCGCGCGCAGATCGGGTGTCGGTCATCAGCCGGATCACCTCGTCATCGGCGCGCGGCGCGATCTCTTCGAGCAGCGCGTCGAACTGGCGCAGGAAATGATGGCCGGCATCGCGAAAAATCGCGTCCGCGCGCAGCCGTCCGGCGGTCCGCTCCACCAGATCGATATCGTCCAGCCCGGCCAGCCGGGCGATCGCGCCACCGCGTTCGCCCAGCGCGAAACGACGCCAGAGATCGGGCGGCGCCTCGGCCATTTCGAGATCCTCGGCATAGACGCCGTCCTGGGCCAGCAGCGTCAGAACGTCCTCGGCGGCCCGGATTACCCGCCCCGTGGCCGGATCGTTGAGCGCCCGTTCCAGCGCCCGAAACCCGTCCCGGTCGGTTTCGTCACGGGGAAAGCTCAGCGCTGCGATCAGGGTGACCATCGGCAGCGGTTCGGCCTGCGGGGGCGGCGGCAGATCGAGCGCGCCCTGCCCCGCCGCCGCGGGCTCGGCGCGATCGGCCGCGGCATCGCCCAGCGAAGCGCCGCGCGGCCGCAGCGTTGCCGCCGCGGGCGCGTCGGGGCGCGGCGGCGGGGCGGGGCGGCGCAGCGCGTCGAGCGTGGTGCGCAGCGCCTTCGCCTCGGCACGCAGGGCGGCCAGTTCGCGCAGCAGCCACACCACCATGCCGACCAGGCCGATCGGCAACAGCACCGCAAGCGCCTGGAACAGGCGCGTGATCCACGGCACCGGCGCGGCCAGCGGCGGCATGAACAGGGCGACAAGCCCGATCAGGCCAAGCCAGCCAAGGCTGAGCCCAACCGCCGCCCAGATGGCGCTGCGCCGGCTCATCCCGGGTTCCTAGACATAGGCGATTCGCAGCACCTCATAGGACCGGCTGCCACCCGGGGTCGTCACCTCGACGCTGTCGCCCTCTTCCTTGCCGATCAGGGCCCGGGCCAGCGGCGAGCGGACATTGAGCCGCCCCGCATCGATATCGGCCTCGGCTTCGCCGACGATCTGATAGGTCTTCTCGGCCTCGGTATCCTCGTCGATCAGCGTCACCGTCGCGCCGAATTTCACCGGCCCCGACAGCCGCGTGACATCGACCACCTCGGCCCGGCCGAGGATCGATTCGAGTTCCTTGATGCGCCCCTCGATAAAGCCCTGTTTCTCGCGCGCGGAATGGTATTCGGCGTTCTCGGACAGATCGCCATGCTCGCGTGCCTCGGCGATGGCGCGGATGATGGCCGGGCGCGCCTCGGTCTTCAGCGCCTTCATCTCCGCCTCCAGCCGGGCGACCCCCTGCGGTGTCATCGGCAGTTTTTCCACATGCGCCCCCGTCGATTGCTGGCCCCGAACCGTCGCCACAGGGCGTGCCGAATTGCAAGCCCCCGGCGGCCGGTTCAACCCCGCCCGGCCGCCAGGCCGGACAGGAATTCGGCGACCGGTCCCCAATCGGCCACGTCGAGACGAACCGGAAGCGTGCGGATGCGCGGCCGCATCGCGGCGGGCAGGCGCACCGCGTCCTTTTCTGTCGTCACCAGCTGCGCGCCCGCCCGGGCCGCCCGGGCCGACAGGCGATCGAGCAAGGCCGGCGTCAGCGGCTGGTGATCGTCGAGCGCCACCGCGTCCACCAGCCGGGCGCCCAACCCCCGCAAGGTGGCAAAGAAGCGCCCGGGATGGGCGATGCCGGCAAAGGCGACAACCCGCAGCCCGGCCCAGTCGAGCCCGGTGGCGAGCGGCGCCAGCCGGCCGCGGATCACCGGGCAGGGCAGCCGCGCCCCCCAACCCGCCGCAAAGGCCGCCTGCGCCGCGTCGCTGCCGATCGCCAGAATCGCGTCGGCGCGGCAAAGCCCGACCGCGACCGGCTCGCGCAGCGGGCCGGCCGGGATCACCCGGCCATTGCCAAAGCCCTCGGCAGCATGGACCACCACCAGCGCGAAATCGTGATGCAGCGCGGGATTCTGAAAGCCGTCATCGAGCAGGATCGCCGCAGCCCCGGCCGCGGCGGCGGCCATCGCCCCGGCGGCGCGGTCGCGCGCCACCGTCACCGGCGCGAAGGCAGCCAGCAGCAGCGGTTCGTCGCCGACATCGGCCGCCCGATGGATGGACGGATCGACCGCGACCGGCCCGGCCAGCCGACCGCCATAGCCGCGGCTGACCACATGCGGCGCGATGCCAAGGCGCTGCATCTCGGCGATCAGCGCGATGACCGCCGGGGTCTTGCCGGTGCCGCCGGCATGCAACCCGCCGACGCAGATCACCGGCGGGCCGGGCCGCAGCCGCGCCCCGTGCGCCAGCCGGCGGGCGGTCGCCGCGGCATAGAGCGCGCCAAGCGGGGCAAGCAGCCGCGCCGCCGCGCCCGGCCGGTCGGGCGGGCGCGCCCAGAATGCCGGCGCGCGCATCAGCCGGGCGGCCCGGCCGGGTCGGGCAACCGGTCAAGCAGCGCCGCCAGCGTACGCTCGGTCACTTCGGCGCCCGCGGTCGAGACCGCCCAGGCCGCCCGCGCCATGGCGGCGGCGCGATCGGGCGTCAGCTCGGCCACCGCGTCGCCCAGCGCGGCCGAGGACCGGACCAGCCGGGCGCCCCCCGCCGCGCCGAGCCGGGCGTAGATATCCGCGAAATTGCGCACATTCGGCCCGTGCAGGATGGCCGAGCCCAGCGCCGCCGGCTCATAGGGGTTGTGGCCGCCGATCGGCACCAGCGACCCGCCGACAAAGCTGACCGGGGCAAGGCGGAACCATAGCCCCATCTCGCCCAGCGTGTCGGCGACATAGATCTGGGTTTGCGGCGTCAGCGGCTCGTCCGCCGCCCGCCGCGCGACCACCCAGCCGGCGGCGCGCAGATCGGCGGCGATTTGCGAACCCCGCTCGGGGTGGCGGGGCGCCAGGATCAGCACCAGCCGCCGGGCGCCGGGCAGCGCACGGCCATGGGCGGCGGCACAGGCCTCTTCCTCGCCGGGATGGGTCGAAGCGGCAAGCCAGGCCGGGCGCGTGCCCAGCTGGGCAGCGAGCCGGACGCGTTCGGCCTCGTTGCAGGGCAAGGGCGCGGCGCCCTCCTTCAGCGTACCGATGGTTTCGATGCGGTCGCCCGGCAGACCAAGCCGGGTCAGGAATGCCTCGGTCGCGGCCTCCTGGGCCAGCACCAGATCGAACCGGCGCAACAGCGACCGCGCCATGCCGCGCGCCCGCCGCCAGCGCCGAAAGCTGGTCTCGGACATGCGGGCATTGATCAACAGCATCGGGATGCCGCGTCGGTGCGTCTCGTGCATCAGCCGGGGCCAGAACTCGCTTTCCGTCCAGACCGCCAGATCGGGCCGCCAGTGATCGAGAAACCCGCGCACCGCCGTTGCGGTGTCCACCGGCACATAGTGGTGCAGCGTCCGCGGCGGTGCCCGATCGGCGAACACCGCGGCCGAGCTGGTCGTGCCGGTGGTGACCAGCACCGACAGGTCCGGTCGGGCCTCGGTCAGGCGGCGGATCAGCGCGATCAGCGACAGCGCCTCGCCCACGCTGGCGGCGTGAAACCAGGCCAGCGGACCCGCCGGACGCGGGCACGCGGCGACACCAAAGCGTTCGTTCAGCCGCGCCGGGTCTTCCTTGCCCGCCGCCTGCCGCCGAGCAAGCCGGCGCCGCGCCAGGCCGTCGGCCAATGCCGAAAACCCCAGATAAAGCGCCAGGCCAAGCGAGCGTCCCATCGCGCCCGGCGCCTAGGGCGCCAGTTCCTCGGTCGGGCCGGATTCGACCTCTTCGTCGCGCAGGCGGTGCAGATGGGCGATGAAATAGCGCATATGGGCGTTGTCCACGCTGCCCTGGGCCGCCGATTTCCAGGCATCATAGGCCGCGGCATAGGTCGGGTAGATGCCGACGACGTCGATGGCGCCGACATCGCGGAACCGGGTGGTGGACGGATCGACAAGCTCGCCGCCAAAGACGAGGTGCAGGCGTTGAACCATGGGGCGGGTTCCCTGAGTTGGGCTATGGGGCAAAGCCTAGCGGCGCGGCATCGTCGGCTCAACCCGCCACGCCGCCGCTCATCCACCCCAGGCCGACCACAGCATGTTGAGCGCGACCGCCGCAAGAAACAGCGCAAAGATCCGCTTGAGCCGGCTGGCATCGGTCGCATGCGCCAGCCGCACCCCGATGGGCGTGGTCAGCAGGGTCATCGCGATCACAAGGGTGAAGGCCGGCAGGTTGACCGAACCCAGGGTCCCGGGCGGCGCACCGGCCGCCGGGGTCAGGAGAAAGCCCGCCACCGCGGGCACCGCGATAACCGCCCCGAAACCGGCCGCGGTGGCCACCGCCCGGTGCACCGGCACGCCATAGACCGTCATCAGCGGCACCCCGAAGGAGCCGCCACCGATCCCCATCAGAACGCTCAGGAATCCAAGCAACGGCGCCAGGATCACCCGCAACGGGCCGCGCGGCATCGCCGGGCCCAGCCGCCAGGACGCCCGGCCAAAGCCAAGCCAGGCCGCGACCGTCAGCGCCAGCGCCCCGAACAGCGCCTGCAGCGTCTGGGTCGCGAGGCCCGCCACGGTCAACATGCCCAGGACGGCCCCCGCCGCGATGCCCGGCGCCCAGCCGCGCAGGATGGCCCAATCGACCGCGCCCTTGCGATTGTGCGCCAGCACCGAGCGGATCGAGGTCACCACGATCGTGGCAAGCGAGGTGGCGAGGCACACCTGCATGATCGCCGGTCCGCCATAGCCAAGCGCCCCGAACGCATACAGAAAGGCCGGCACCAGGATGATCCCGCCGCCAACGCCCAAGAGCCCGGCGATTACCCCGGCCACCGCCCCGATCGCGGCCAGCATCAGGATCAACGGCAGAAGATCGGCAAGTTCGGGCATGTTCCCCCCGGAACGACGGCGTGCCTGCCTAGGGGGATGGCGCGACAAGGGCAAGCCGGCGCAGCTGCGAATGCATCGCAGAAGCATTGACAGCACCGGCCCGCCGCCCTAGGTGCAGTTGCGAAGCATTTGCAAGAAAGGATCGCCCACATGATCGCCCGACGTCTTTTCGTGATGGCAACCCTCGCCGCGGTGACCCTTGCTGCGGCGCTGCCCGTCCGGGCCGAGCCACCGCTGAAAATCGTCACCACGACCGGCATGATCGCCGATGCGGCGCGGGTGGTCGGCGGCGATCTGGTCGAGGTTCAGGCGCTGATGGGGCCCGGGGTCGATCCGCATTCCTATCGCCAGACCCGGACCGACATCGTCGCCATGGCGCGGGCCGATCTGGTGCTGTGGCATGGCATGTATCTGGAGGCCCAGCTCGAGGATTTCCTGCGCGATCTGGCAAACGACCGCGCTGTGGTGGCGGTGGGCGAGGCGCTGCCGCCCGAACGATTGATCGCCCATGCCGATTATCCGGGCAAGTTCGATCCCCATGTCTGGATGGACCCGACGCTGTGGGCCGGCGTGGTCGCAGCGGTGGGCGATGCGTTGGCCGCGACCGACCCCGAAAATGCGGCCACCTATCGCCGCAATGCCGAAGCCTATGAGGTCTTGCTGACGACGATGGCGGCGGAATCGGCTGCGATGCTCGCAACCGTGCCCGAGCCCGCGCGGGTGCTCGTTACCGCCCATGACGCGTTCAGCTATTTCGGCCGCGCCTACGGGTTCGAGGTGGTGGGCATCCAGGGAATCTCGACCGAATCCGAGGCCGGGCTCGCCCGCATTGCCGACCTCGTCGATCTGCTGGTGGAGCGCGATGTGGGGGCGGTGTTCGTCGAGACCTCGGTCTCGGACCGCAACATTCGCGCCCTGATCGAGGGCGCCGCAGCACGCGGCCACGCGGTGACGATCGGCGGAGAGCTTTACTCCGACGCGATGGGCCCGGCGGGAACACATGAGGGAACCTATGTCGGCATGATCGATCACAATGTCCGAACCGTCACCACGGCGCTTGGCGGCACGGTGCCCGCGCCGCGCCCCGCCGCACTCAACTGACCGGAGGGTCCGAAATGCCCGAAATCGCGCTGGCTGCCCGCGACGGCCACAGAGTGCCGCCCGCCGACGCCGACAGCGCCGCCCGGGCGGCGCTGTCGATCCGCGGGCTGACCGTTTCCTATGGCGAGAAACCGGCGGTGTTCTCGGTCGATGCCGACTTCCCGGCCGCGGCGATGAGCGCCATTGTAGGCCCGAACGGTGCCGGCAAATCGACCATGCTGAAGGCGGTGCTGGGCATGGTGCCGCGCCTGTCGGGCACGGTTTCGGTGTTCGGCGCACCGATCGAAGGGATGCGCCGCCGCCTGGCCTATGTGCCGCAGCGCGCCAGCGTGGACTGGGATTTTCCCGCCACCGTGCGCGATGTGGTGCTGATGGGGCTCTATCCCCAGCTTGGCCTGATCGGCCGCATCGGCGGCGCGCATAGCGCCCGGGCGGAGGCCTGCCTGGCGCGGGTCGGCATGGCCGATTTCGGGCATCGCCAGATCGGGCAGCTGTCGGGCGGCCAGCAGCAGCGGGTGTTCCTGGCCCGGGCGCTGGCGCAGGAGGCCGAGCTTTACCTGCTGGACGAGCCCTTTGCCGGGGTGGACGCCGCCACCGAACGGGCGATCATCGAGGTGCTGAAAGACCTGCGGGCGGCCGGCAAGTCGGTGATCGCGGTGCATCACGATCTGGCGACGGTGCGAAGCTATTTCGACCATGTCTTCCTGATCAATGTCCGGCCGGTCGCGCAGGGTCCGGTGGCCACGGCCTTCACGTCGGAGACCCTGCACGCCACCTATGGCGGCCGGCTGGCCGCCACCCATCTGGACGAGCTCGCGCTCGCCGCGATCTAGCGGGCCGGCGATGCTGGACGGGCTGGGCGAGGCGCTTCTTCTTCGGGCCGGCTACAATGCGGCCCTGGTGGGTATCGGCGCGGCATTGCTGGGGTTTGCCGCCGGCGCGGCGGGTACCTTCCTGTTCCTGCGCAAGCGGGCGCTGGTGTCCGATGCCCTGGCCCATGCCACCCTGCCCGGCGTCGGGGTGGCCTTCATCCTGCTGGTCGCGGCCGGCGGCGACGGGCGGTCGCTGACCGGGCTGATGCTGGGCGCGGCGGTTTCGGCCGCGCTTGGGCTCTGGGTGGTCGAATGGCTGGCGCGGCGTACCAGGCTGACCGAGGATGCCGCAATCGGCGCGGTGCTGAGCGCCTTCTTCGGCTTTGGCGTCGTGCTGCTGACCCATATCCAGACGTTGCAGGCGGGGCGCCAGGCCGGGCTCGAATCGTTTCTGCTGGGCGCCACCGCGGGCATGTTGCGCCAGGACGCCATCGTGATCGCCGCCGGCGGCGCGCTGGCCGTGCTGGCGACCTGGCTGCTGCGCCGGCCGATGACGCTGGTGGCTTTCGATCCCGGCTATGCCGCGTCCAGCGGCCTGGATGTGCGCCGGATCGATCTGGCGATGATGGCGCTGGTGATGGCGATCACCGTCATCGGGCTGAAGATCGTCGGGCTGATCCTGATCGTCGCGCTCCTGATCATCCCCCCTGTGACCGCGCGTTTCTGGACCGACCGCAGCGGCGCGGTGATCTGGATCGCCGGCGGGCTGGGGGCGGTGGCGGGCTATCTGGGGGCGACGATTTCGGCCTCGGCGCCCGCCTTGCCGACCGGCCCGATCATCGTGCTGGTCGCGGCTGCCCTGTTCGCGCTGTCGCTGATCTTTGCCCCGGCCCGCGGCGTCGCCGCCGCCCTGCTGCGCCATCGCCGGTTTCAGGCCCGCGTGCACCGGCGCCAGGGGTTGCTGGCGATCGGCCATGGCGAGACGATCCTGGAACCCTTCACGCTGCGCCTGCTGACGGCCGAGGGGCTGGTCCGGCCCGATGGCGTCGCCACCGAGGCCGGCCGCGCCCAGGCAGCCCGGATCGCCCGCGACGAACGGCGTTGGGCGGTGGCGCGCGAAATCCACCAGGATGCGGCGCTCAGCGGGCGCTATGACGGGCTGACACCGATCGATGCGGTGTTCACCGCCGACGAGATCGCCGAATTCGACCGCCGGATCGGTCCGCCGGTCGCCCTCGGGGGGGCGTGATGGGCGCCGAATTCGTCCAGCTTTCGCTGACCCCGATGCTGATCGGGGTGCTGGCCGCGATCGCCTGCGCGCTGCCGGGCAATTTCCTGATCCTGCGCCGCCAGGCGCTGATCGGCGATGCGATCGCCCATGTGGTGCTGCCGGGGATCGTCGTTGCCTTCCTGATCACCGGCACGGTGGCGGCGCTGCCGATGCTGTTGGGCGCGGCCGGCGCGGCGCTGGTCGCGGTCGTCCTGATCGAGGCGATCCGCCGGCTGGGCCGGATCGAACCGGGCGCGGCCATGGGCGTTGTCTTCACCACGCTGTTCGCCGGCGGTGTGCTGATCCTCGAACGGACCGACACATCCACCGTCCATCTCGATGTCGAACACGCGCTGATGGGCAATCTCGAATCGCTGGTCTGGTTCGCGGCCGATGGCTGGGGCTCGCTGATCGACCCGGCCGCGCTGGCCGCCCTGCCCGAGGAGTTGCCGCGCATGGCGGCGGTCTGCCTGCTGGTCGCCGCGCTGACCGCGCTGTTCTGGCGGTGGCTGAAGATCGCCACCTTCGACGAGGGCTTTGCCGAGGCGCTGGGCCTGCCGGTTCGCGCGATCGGGCTTGGCCTGGTGATCGTGGCCGCAATCGCCGCCGTTGCGGCATTCGACGCCGTGGGCTCGATCATCGTGATCGCGATGTTCATCTGCCCGCCGGCCGCGGCGCGGCTGATGACCAGCCGGCTGGGCGCACAAATCGCCTGGTCGGTGGGCTTTGCGGTGCTTTCGGCGGTGCTCGGCTATGTGCTGGCCGGCTATGGCCCGCTATGGCTCGGCCAGTCGAACGCGCTGAGTGCGGCGGGCATGATCGCCACCGTCTCGGGCGCCCTCCTCGGGCTTGCCGCCCTGTTCGGCCCGCATCGCCGGCGCGAAGGCGCCGTGGCCGGCGCCTGACACGCCGACGATCCGGAAGGATCGAAGGCAGGAAAAGGCCGCCCCGGGCGGGGCGGCCTTGAACCGGGCCTTAGCGCTGGGCGGCGCGTTCGAGGATCCGCTGGATCTGGACGCCCGCGCCTTGGCCACCCTCAAGCAGCGAACGAATTGTGGTCAGTTCGCCAAGCGTCAGCTGGTCCACGAATTCGGTCGGATAGCCTTTGTCAGCAAGCTCGTTGGTGACTTGGTTCTGCAACTCGGCCAGAGCGTTCTCGAACGCGAAGGCAGCGGGCGCCACCGTTGTCAGGGCAGCGATGGCGGCCAGCGCGGTCAGGGTGCGTTTCATGTGTCTCTCCGTAGGTTTCATAGCGTTTGTACGTCGGTACATACCGCCGACGCGGCGACGATAGAATAGGGTCCAGCGGCTTGCCAAGGAAAACACGTCCGGCTTGCTCCGACTTGCCTTAGTGTTGTCAGAAGACCGCACTTGGACAAACATGCTTCACGGTCGTCGGCACCTCGTCCCCGGTCTACCCCGTTGCCCGGCCCAAAAGCCCGGGCGACACCGTATTTCAGCTTGTCCGGGATTTGTCAATCGCGCCGCCACGACCCGGGCGGGATGATTCGTTGCGGCAACCGCCGACCGGTACCGTTGATTCGGTGCAACACTCTGGCTGCAACCTGCCGCGGCAGCATGGTCCCCGGCCGGGCCGTCACCGAAACCCGCACAATGGCGGCGCTATTGCGGGGCGTTTGCCCGGATATAGGCGCGCACTTCCTGCTCGCGCCGGCCGCGGCTTTCGTCGCCCCGGCTGAGGATGGCGCGGATCGCGCCATAATCGGCCGCGGTCAGATGGCTTGTGTCCATGCCGGGCGCGATCCTGGCGATCTGGGCCTTGATCCGGGCGTCGGACTGGCCGGCCGACGGGGTCGCTGCGGTCGCGGCCATTGCGGCAGCCAGCAGGAAAGCGGTGATTCTGGCGGGCATCGGGATCTCCTCTGATGGGGGGGGGCGGGCGCGGTCTCAGCCGCCATTGGCGCGGATATAGGCACGGATGTCCGAGCGTTTGCGCCAGAAATAGTCCTTGCGATAGACCATTTGCCGGATCACGGCATAGTCCTTCATGGTCAGAACGCTCAGATCGGCCTCGGGCGCATAGCGCAGGATCAGCCGTTCGGCCTGTGGCGTCAGCGGCATGTTGGGCGCCGGCGCCGGGCCGCAGCCGGTCAGAACCAGCGCCAGAACGATGGCGGATGCGACTGCGCGCGCGATCATGCGATGCCTCGAAGATGCTCAGGCTGGTCAACTGGTCGTTCATCTGGCGCGCGGCGGCAGCGCGCGCAAGGCCGGTCGCTGTCACAGCCCGGTGAGGGCCGCGCACCCCACCGGCCCGGGCGCGCGCTTGACTTCGCCGGGCCGCCCCTGTTTGTCGGCCGCGATTGACAGGGGGACAGGATGGCACAGGGCAAACTGCTGATGCGGGCACTGGCGGGCGAGGTTCTGCCGGTGCCGCCGGTCTGGATGATGCGGCAGGCTGGCCGCTATCTTCCCGAATACCGGGCGACCCGGGCACAGGCGGGGGATTTCCTGTCGCTGTGCTACAATTCCGAACTGGCCGCCGAGGTCACCCTGCAGCCGATCCGCCGCTATCGCTTTGACGCGGCGATCCTGTTTGCCGACATCCTGCTCTTGCCCCAGGCGCTGGGGGCGCGGCTGTGGTTCGCCACCGGCGAGGGGCCGCGGCTCGACCCCATCGAGACCGCCGCGGCCGCGGCGGCGCTGAAGCCCGCCGATGCCGTTCACGAGCATCTCGCGCCGGTCTATGAAACCCTGCGCATCCTGCGGCGCGAACTGCCCGCCGAGACCGCGCTGATCGGATTTGCCGGCGCGCCCTGGACGGTCGCGACCTACATGATCGCCGGCCGCGGCACCCCCGACCAGGGGCCCGCGCACGCGCTGAAGGCGGCCGATCCCACGACCTTTGCGGCGCTGATCGACCGGTTGACCGACGCGACCATCGCCTATCTGTCGGCCCAGATCGAGGCCGGCGCCGAGGTCGTGAAGATATTCGATTCCTGGGCCGGGTCGCTGAAGGGGGCCGATTTCGACGCCTTCGCACTCGCCCCGGCGAAACGCATCACCGCGGCGCTGAAGGCACGCCATCCCGACATACCGGTCATCGCCTTTCCGCGCGGCGCCGGCGAGCGCTATGCCGGCTTTGCCCGGGCCACCGGCGCCGATGCGATCGCGCTCGACCAGGGGCTCGATGCAGGCTGGGCGGCGGCCCATGTCCAGAAGGATGGCTGCGTGCAGGGCAATCTGGACCCCGCGCTGCTGGTCGAGGGCGGCGACCGGCTGACCGCCGAGACGCAGCGGATCGTCCGGGCCTTTGCCGGCGGGCCGCATATCTTCAATCTCGGCCATGGCATCACCCCGGATGCCGACCCCGAGAACGTCCACCGCATGCTCGAGGCGATCCGGGGGTCGTAGCGGATCGCGACCCGGGCCTGCGGCCCGCTTGCCGGTCGCGACCCCGGCGCCGGCCGGTCAGGCCGTCGCCGCGCTGGCTTCCCCGACATCAAGCGTTACCCCCGGCCCCATGGTGGAGCTGAGCGCGATCTGCCGGATATAGGTGCCCTTGGCGCCCGACGGCTTGGCCCGGGCCACCGCATCGACGAAGGCACGCAGGTTCTCGGCCAGTTTCGCGTCGTCGAAGGACGCCTTGCCGATTCCGGCATGGACGACGCCGGCCTTTTCGACCCGGAACTGGACCTGCCCGCCCTTCGCGTCGCGCACCGCCTGGGCGACATCCATCGTCACGGTGCCGACCTTGGGGTTCGGCATCAGGTTGCGCGGGCCCAGGATTTTCCCCAGCCGCCCGACGATCGGCATCATGTCGGGGGTGGCGATGCAGCGGTCAAAGGCGATCGTGCCGCCCTGGATCGTCTCCATCAGGTCTTCGGCGCCGACGATATCGGCCCCCGCCGCGGTTGCCTCTTCGGCCTTGGGGCCACGGGCAAACACCGCCACGCGCACCGTCTTGCCGGTGCCGTTGGGCAGGCTGACGGTGCCGCGCACCATCTGGTCGGCGTGGCGCGGATCGACGCCGAGATTCATCGCCACCTCGACGGTTTCGTCGAATTTCGCGGTCGCGTTGGCCTTGACCAGGCGCACCGCCTCCTCGACCGACAGACCGTTCTGGCCGGCGACGGCCGCGCGCGCCGCGGCCAGGCGTTTTCCAAGCTTGCCCATGGCGCTACCCCTTCACCTCGATGCCCATCGACCGGGCGCTGCCCAGGATGATCTGCATCGCGCCGTCGATATCGTTGGCGTTGAGATCCTTCATCTTGGCCTCGGCGATCTCGCGGATCTGCTTGGCCGTCACGCTGCCCGCATTGGAACGGCCCGGCGTGTTCGACCCGGATTTCAGCTTTGCCGCCTTCTTCAGATAATGCGACGCAGGCGGCGTCTTGATCTCCATGGTGAAGGATTTGTCCTGGTAATAGGTGATGACCGTGGGACATGGCGCGCCTTGCTCCATCTCCTGGGTCCGGGCGTTGAACGCCTTGCAGAACTCCATGATGTTGATGCCCCGCTGCCCGAGCGCCGGGCCCACCGGGGGGCTGGGATTCGCCTGGCCTGCAGGCACCTGCAGCTTGAGCGAGCCCATGACTTTCTTGGCCATGCGACCTGTCCTTTCTCAACACCCGCGGGGCGCGCCCGGCGGGATTCGGTTGACGTGGTCCGGTTCGGCCAACGCGTCGGCCTTGCCTCCCACGGGGGATGCCGTCTGGAACGGCAAGCGGTGGTGATAGCGCTGATCTGCGGCCGATCCAAGCCCCTGCCATCAAGAAAACGGATGCCGCCCGGCGATGCGCGGCGCGGACTTGCCGGACGGGATGGGCGGGGCAACGCGCAGACCTTGCAGCGTCGCGCCTTCGTCACCCCGGCATGCTGCGCCCCGACCGGGTGGCCACGGCGCCGACGATTCCCTTCCGGCGGCCGCGCAGGTGACGGCGGATGCGCCAGGCCTCCAGAACCGCAAGCGGCGCGACATGGACCAGCGGCTCCCACGGTTTGCTCCACTGGTTCAGGCTGACAACATGCAACACGGTGAGGACCATGGCGGCATAGGCCCAACGCTGCAGCGGCTTCCACCAACGCCCCATCCGGCGGACAAGGAAATCTGCCGAAGTGACCGCCAGCGGCAGCAGGATCAGAAGCGCCAGCCAGCCGGTCCAGATGTCGAAACGCGGCAGATCGGCGATCACCCGCGCGGCCGATCCCGTTTCGATCAGGCAAAAGCCGGTGTGCAAGGTGGCATAGCCGAACCCCGCGACGCCCAGATAGCGCCGATTGCGCTGCAGCCGAAACGCCCATCGGGCGCCCGGAAACAGCAGCAGCAAGGGCGTGACCATCAATGTCAGGATCACAAGCCTGGCCGCGATCACGCCCGAGGGGTGGATGAGTTCGGCCGAAAGCGCCACGGGATCGGCGGTCAGCGCGGTGTCGGCGATCCACAGGACCGCAGGCGCGGCCAGAACCGCCCAAAGCGCCCAGACCGCGATGCTGGGTTCTTCTTGCATGGCTTCCTCCGTGCCGCAGCGCCCTGCCCGATCAGCCCGCCTGGCGCATCGTCGCCGCCGGGATCGGTGCGCTGTCGGGGCGGGACTGAAACCAGGCGACGGTATCCTTCAGGGTTTCTTCGATCGGTCGCGGGACGACCCCAAGCCGGCTGCGCATCTTGCTGGCCTCAGGCGCGATCAGCTGCTGCATCCGCCGCAGATCCCGCGGCGCGACGGGCACATCGCGGCCAAGCGTCTTGAGCACCGTCATCACCGTAAGGGCAAGCCAGTAGGGCGGCCGTTTCGCCGGCATCGGGATGCCGCTGATCTGCTCCAGAAGCGCATAGAGGTCCGGAAAACCGATCTCGCTGCCGCCGAGGACAAAGCGCTCGCCGCACGCGCCGATGTCGAGCATGCGAAGAAACGCCGCGGCAACGTCGCGCGCGTCGATGATCACCGCCCGGCCGGGAAGCACGACCGGCAGTTCGCGCCGCAGATAGGCGCGCACGAAGCGGCCGGTGGGGGTCGGCCCGGGATCGTCGGGGCCCATCATCATGCTTGGCCGCGCGATCACGACCGAAAGCCGCGGCGCCTTTGCGAGAAACCCGTCGAGCGCCTGTTCGGCCTTGATCTTGCTCAGGAAATAGGCGTTGTCCGTGCCGGTGTCAAAGGCCGTGCTCTCGTCGATCGGGGCCTTCCCCAGGCGCGACACCCCGGCCGAACTGACAAAGATCATGCGGCCGACCGCATGCCGCTCGGCGGCTTCTGCAAGGCGCAGCGTGGCGTCGACATTGGTCTTCATCAGGGTGTCCTCGCCCGCCTCGCCGGTGACGTATCCGGTGTAGCACGCCGCAAGATGCAGCACCGCGTCGCAGCCTTCGAGCGCGCCTTCCCAGGCCGGAACGTTCAGCATGTCGCCGCGAACCGGGGTGACCGACCCCTGTCCCGACCAGCGCGCCGCCGCGTCGGGATTGCGGACCAGCGCACGCGTCTCGTGCCCCGCCGATTGCAGCAGCGGCAGAACCGCGTGGCCCAGCAGGCCCGTCGCACCGGTGACGAATATCCGTGCCATGACGTCCTCCCTTGCCTTCTCCCGGGGCTCTTGCCCCCATCTCAACTAACCGGTTAGTTAGTTTCCGATGGGATTGCTGTCAAAGTTGATCTGCCGCGACGATCCGTGCAGGGCAGGGGTGGCATGACGGCGCGGCCTGCCCGCAGGCGTGGAGGACGGATTGGACGGATCACCCGACGACACGACGCGCGATCGCTTGCGCAAGGTGGCAGAAGAGCTGTTCGCGAGGCAGGGCTATGACGCCACCAGCGTCGACAGCATCGCCCGCGCGGCCGGCGTCAACAAGGCGATGATATACTACTATTTCGGCAGCAAGCAGCAGCTGGCGCACGACATCTTTGCGCAGATGCAGGAAGAGATGGCGCAGCGCAGCGCCGTCCCCGGCGGCACGATGCGCGACAAGATCGCCGCAGAGATCGACTTCCTCGACACGCGCAAGAGCCTGCTGTCCTTTCTGTTGATGGAATCGCTGAAGGCAGAGGATCAGGCCAACATCCTGCTCGACATCGCCGCGCGGCTGATCCGAACCGACCTCGCGGCGCGCGGCTTCGACCTGCCGGCAGAGACGGGCCAGGCGGGCGCCGGAATCGCCACCCGGGTCCTTGTCCATGAGTTCTTTACCGGGGTCGTCCCGATCGCGCTTTTCATCGCGCTCGAGGCGAAGTTCTGCGACCATTTCGGCATCCCGCGCGACGAAGCGCGGGCCGCGTTTCTCGACGCCGTCGAGCGGTCGCATTTCGCCTCGCACATCGCGCCCGACGAGGCCTGAGACCAAGGGGCATGGTCAATGACCGGTGATATGATGCCGTTACGGCCCGGGCCGGTCGGGCTGCGGGAGGCACGCCGCCGAATGGCCTGCCGCCAGCCGGAAGCGGCCATGCTTCCGCTCTGCCGCGCAGCAGGGTCAAACCAAGCCGCAATGAGCGTGACTCGTTGCAGCTGGTCCGCCTCCCGCCCCGCCATCCTCGCCCGCGACGCCCGGACCGGTGATCCCGCCGCGCAAGGGCGCCGCGATCCGCCCGCCACCGCGACGCCAGGACGTGCCCCCACAAGCGGCGCGGCGGCGGCCCGCATCGCCGAGGTGGTCGGGCGCGACGCCTGGAAGGCGGAGACCGGCGACCACTGCCGCGCCCTCGCCGCGCCCGCGATGCTGCGCCAAGAAACGCCGATCGGCCCGCGCCTGCGCGCGCGCCGTTTCTATCGCCCGAAGGTCGAGGCCGCCGTCGCCCTGCGCCGCATCGACCTCTGCACCGCCCCTGCCATGCCCGGAAGCATCAGGATCGCCTGATCCAAGCAGGGGGAAGGTGGCGATCCAGGCCACCTCTCGTCCATGCAACAACGCCAGAAACAGGTGGCGGAGACGAAGGGATTCGAACCCTCGATACCGTTTCCGGTATACTCCCTTAGCAGGGGAGCGCCTTCGACCGCTCGGCCACGTCTCCACCGGTCGGTCTAGCGGGACAGGCCCGCGGCAACAACACGGAATCTCGGGCACGGGGCAGCTCGCCGTCCAGGCCTTCGGTGGCACGCAGCCTCGATCGGTTTCCCCGCCGCCCGGCCCGTCGCCACACACCCGCACAGCCATCGCGCCGTCTGTGATTTCGGCTTTGCATCCGCCGGCCGGCCCGCCTATATCGCGGCCATTCCACCCCACAGCGCGGATGGTGCCCCAATCCCGGGGCGGGCCGACCCGGTCCGTTTCCCGGTCAGGCGACAGGAAGGACAGGACATATGGCGCTCCCGATCATGGCGAAGGCCACCGCCGTTTGGCTCGTCGACAACACGACGCTTACCTTCAAGCAGATCGCCGATTTCTGCGGCCTGCACGAGCTCGAGGTGCAGGGGATCGCCGATGGCGAGGTCGCCCAGGGCATGAAGGGTTTCGACCCGGTGGCCAACAACCAGCTCGCCGAAGACGAGATCGCCCGGGCCGAGGCCGATCCGGCGCACAAGCTGGCGCTGAAGCACAACCCCGCCGCCGAGGGCGAGACCCGGCGGCGCGGCCCGCGCTATACCCCGTTGTCGAAACGGCTCGACCGGCCGGCGGCGATCCTGTGGCTGGTGCGGTTTCATCCCGAACTGGCGGATTCGCAGATCGCCAGGCTTGTCGGCACCACCAAGCCGACGATCCAGTCGATCCGCGAGCGCACCCATTGGAACATCGCGAACATTCAGCCGATCGACCCGGTGGCGCTCGGCATGTGCAAACAGGGCGAGCTGGACGAGGCGGTGCGCCGGGCGGCGGCCAAGAAGGCCGCCGAGGGTGGCGTGATGACCGACGAGGAGCGCAAGAAGCTCGTCTCGACCGAGGACTCGCTCGCCATGGAGGCCGAGCCGAAACTGCCCAGCGCGATCGAGGGGCTGGAAACCTTCACCCTGTCGAAGCCGTCGGGCGACGAGGCAGCCGAGACGCTGCCCGATGCCGACAGCCTGTTCAACTTGCCCGCTGGTGGCGGCAATGCGGACGAAGATGAGGACGAAGACGAGGATCAGGACAGCCGCGGCCGCTGAACGGTAACCCCGGCACGGCGGCGAGCCTGCTGTGCCGCAGCGCAGGGCCGCGTTGCATCCGTGCCGCTGGCCGGTCCGGCGCCCACCCCTAGGCTTGGGCACATCCGTTGCAGGGGAGACACGCCATGGCACAACCGACAATTCCCACCCAGGGGGTGCATCACATCACCCTGACCGGGGCCGACCGCCAGACATCGATCGATTTCTGGGAGGGGGTGCTGGGCATGCCCTTTGTCTTCGAGCAGCCCAATCTGGACGATCCCTCGGAATCGCATCTCTATTTCGATCCGGGCGACGGGCGGCTGATCACCGTCTTCACCCATGAGGCCCGCCAGCCCGAAGGCCGACGCACCCCCGTCGTGCCGGGCGCGGTGCACCATCTGGCCTTCGCGGTATCGAGCGCCGTTTTCGACCAGGTCGCCGACCGGCTGGCGGCGCGCGGGATCGACCATTCAGGGCCGCGCGACCGCGGCTTCATGGATTCGATCTATTTCACCGATCCGCTGGGCCTGCTGATCGAACTGGCCTGCTATCGGTTCGACGTGCCCGAGGGGCATCGCGTCGCCGATGTGATGATCGCGGCGCACCGCATCCGGGTTGCGGCGGGCGCAAGCGCCATCGGCAAGGTGCATATCGCCGCGGCGATCGAACAACTGACGGCGGCACGCGACAGCCTGTCGCAAAACAGCGGACCGGGTTGACGGCGCGCCGCGCGCCGCCATTTCACGGGAAAGCTGCGAGGATGCCATGGACGCCGTAACCCCAGTTGACCTGCCCGTTCGCGTGCCGCTGGCGACCGAGCCGATGGGGGTGCTCGCCTCGCTGCGGGCGGCGCGGCGCAATGTGCTCGAGATCATTCCCGAACTGGCCACCCGGCAACCGATGGTGTCGGGAAAGACCGCAATCCGCTGGCATATGGTGATGGACCCCGGCGCGGCCCGCCGGGTGCTGAAGGAGCGGCTTGACGACTATCCGAAATCCGATGTCACCAAGAACATCCTCGAACCCGCGATCGGCCAGAGCCTGTTCATCGCCGAGGGCGCGCATTGGCGCTGGCAGCGGCGCGCGGCCGCGCCGGTGTTCGGCACACGCAACGTCAACAGCCTGGCCCCGATCATGGCCCGCGCGGCCGAGGCCAGCGTCGCGCGGCTCGATGCGCAAAGCGGTCGCGCCGCCGACCTGTTTCAGGAAATGCTGGCCACCACCTTCGAGGTGATCGCCGATGTGACCTTTTCCGAAGGCAGCTCGGTCGATCGCGACGCCGTGCACCGCGCGATCGAGGAATATATCGCCAAATCGGCCCGCACCTCGCTGCTCGACGTGCTGGGCGTGCCCACCTGGGTGCCGCGACCCAGCCGGCTGTTTCCGCCCCAGGGCATCAAACGGACACGCCAGATGGCCGATCAGGCGATCGAGGCGCGCCGGGCCCAGGGCGCGAAGTCCCCGCCCGATCTCTTGGACATGATGATGGCCGGCATGGACCCCGAAACCAAGCGGTCGATGAACACCGAAGAGTTGCGCGACAACCTGCTGACCTTCATCGTGGCGGGCCACGAGACCACGGCGCTGACGCTGGCCTGGGCGCTTTACCTGCTTGCCTTCGACGAGGCCGCCCAGACCCGCCTTCGGGCCGAGGCACAGGCGGTGCTGGGCGGGCGCATCGCCGCGGCCGGGGATGTGCCCAGACTGACCTTCACCGAACAGGTCATCAAGGAGGCGCTGCGCCTGTATCCGCCGGCCGCCTTCCTGTCGCGCACCGCGCGCGCCGCCGACACGCTGTGCGGGCGCGAGGTGCGGCCGGGCGACACGGTGATGCTGCCGGTTTATGCGCTGCACCGCAACCATCTGCTGTGGCCCGACCCGGACCGCTTCGATCCCGATCGCTTTGCCCCCGGCACAAGCCATGATCGCTATGCCTGGCTGCCCTTCGGCGACGGGCCGCGGATCTGCATCGGGGCGAGCTTTGCGATGACCGAGGCGACGATCATCCTGGCGACGCTGGTGTCGCGCTTCCGGTTCGAGCGGATCCCGGGCCGCGATCCCCAACCGGTGCTGATCCTGACCTTGCGGCCCGAGGGCGGGGTCTGGCTGAAGGTCAGCCCGGCCTGAGCGCCCGTGCCTTCAAGGCGCCTTGAGGCTGAACCATTGCGCCCGGGGATCAGCGCAGGCGCAGCGCGATGTTCTTGGTGCGGACATAGTTCCACAGCGCCTCGCGGCCCTTTTCCCGCCCATAGCCCGATTTGCCATAGCCGCCGAACGGCGTCTCGACACCCCCGGCATACCATTCATTGACGAACACCTGACCGGCGCGCAGCCCGCGCGCGGCCCGCGTCGCCCGGTCGAGGTCGCGGGTGAACACCCCGGCCACCAGGCCGTAATCGGTGTCGTTGGCCAGGGCGATCGCCTCGGCCTCGTCGGCAAAGGGCATCACCGCGACGACCGGGCCGAACACCTCTTGCCGGGCGATGTCCATGTCCGGGGCCACATCGGTCAGCACCGTGGGTTCCAGGAACGCGCCCGGCCGGTTCGGCCGGTGTCCGCCTGTGGCGATCCTGGCACCCTGCTCCACCGCGCGGGTCACCATCCGCTCGGCCCGATCGCGCTGCGGATCGCTGACCAGCGCGCCCATATTGGGGCCGAATTCGGGCCGTTCGATGCCGGGGCCGACCGAAAGCGACCGCGCGATGGCGGTGGCGCGTTCCACCAGTTCGTCATGGCGTGCAGCGTGCACGATCACCCGGCTCATCGCCGAACAGACCTGCCCGGCATTGAAGAAGATGCCCCAGCGCAGATCGGTCTCGAACGCGTCGAGATCGGCGTCCTCATGCACGATGGCCGCGGATTTGCCGCCCAGCTCCAGGACGCAGGGCACGACATGCTGGGCGGCCAGCGTGGCGATCGAGATGCCCGTGGACACCGAGCCGGTGAAGACGATCTGCGCGACGTCGCGATGCGCGGCCAGCGCGCCGCCGGCATCGGGGCCCATGCCGCACAGGATGTTCACGGCACCGGGCGGAAAGCCCGCCGCCTCGGCGGCGCGGGCCAGCCAGGCCGAGGAAAGCGGCGTCAGTTCCGGGGTCTTGACCACGCAGGCATTGCCGGTGGCCAGCGCCGGCGCCAGCGAACGCGCCGCCATCTCGACCGGATAGTTCCACGGGATGATCTGGCCCGACACGCCATAGGGTTCGTGCAGGGTGAAGTCGAAATAGCCCTCGCCCAGCGGGATCGACCGCCCCTCCAGCGTTTCGGCCTGGTTGCCGTAATACTCGAAATAGCGCGCCGCGCCCTCGATCTCGGCGCGGGCCTCCCATAACGGCTTGCCCTGTTCGCGGGTCAGCACCGGGGCGATGGTGTCGATCTCGGCCAGCAGGTATTCGCCCATCGCGCGCACCATGCGGCCGCGTTCGACCGGACGCATCGCGGTCAGCGCGCCCGACAGATGAACCCGCTTCGCCGCCTGCACGGCGCGATCCACATCCGCCCCGTTGGCCAGCGCCTGGTCGGCCAGAACCTCGCCGCTGGCCGGATCGACCACCGCGATCCGCCCTGCCCCGCCCGCCACCCAGGCGCCGTCGATATAGTTCAGTCCGTCATGGTCGAGCGCGTGCATGCTGCTGTCCTTCCGTTTGCCCGGCCGTTGTCCCGCGCCGGGGCGGGCGCTGTCAACGGGCGAGGGTTGCCCGGGCCGGGCAGGCCGCCCGAACCGCATGGCATCGAACCGGACAGGCCTGCCCCGGCGGGTGCCCGGCTCAGGGCGCCCAGCGCAGGAAATTGGCGATCAGCCGCAGACCCACGGCCTGGCTTTTCTCGGGATGGAACTGGGTGCCGAACAGATTGTCCCGTGCGACCGCCGCGACAAAGGCACCGCCATGGTCTGCCGTCGCCGCCACATCGCCCGGCTCGGCGGCGCGAAACGCGAAGGAATGCACGAAATAGGCATGCCCGCCCGTCGCGATCCCGTCCCACAGCCGGTGCGGCCGCGCCAGATCGAGCGCGTTCCAGCCCATATGCGGGATTTTCAGCGCCGGGTCGGCCGGGCAAAGCGGCCCGACCTCGCCCGCGATCCAGCCAAAGCCCGGGGTCGTGCCGTGTTCCAGCCCGCGATCGGCCATCATCTGCATGCCGACGCAGATGCCCAGAAACGGCCGCGCCCGCGCGATTGCCGCATCCCGGACCGCCTCGAACAGGCCGGGCACCGCCATCAACCCGGCCCGGCAATCGGCGAAGGCGCCGACACCGGGCAGCACCACCCGATCGGCGCGCGCCACCGCCTCGGGCTCGCCGGTGACCCGAACGGGCCCCGCGCCGGTCTCGGCGGCCATCCGCTGGAACGCCTTGCCGGCGGAGTGCAGATTGCCCGAGCCGTAATCGACGATGACGCAGCTCACAGCGCGCCCTTGGTCGAGGGGATCGCCCCGTCCTGACGCGGATCGGGCGCCACCGCCATGCGCAGCGCCCGCGCCACCGCCTTGAAGGTCGCCTCGGCGATGTGGTGGCTGTTGAGCCCGCGAACCAGATCGACATGCAGCGTGATCCCGCCATGGGTCGACAGGGCCTGAAAGAACTCGCGCACCAATTCGCTGTCGAAGGCCCCGATCCCGGGCGCGGTGAAGGCCACGTTCCAGCCCAGCCAGGGCCGGCCCGACAGGTCGAGCGCGGCGCGCACCAGGACGTCGTCCATCGGCAGCGCGCATTCGCCATAGCGGTGGATGCCCCGCTTGTCGCCGAGCGCCGCGACCAATGCCTGACCCAGCGCGATCCCGGTATCCTCCACCGTGTGATGATCGTCGATCTGGGTGTCGCCCTCAGCCGCGATTTCCATGTCGATCAGCGAATGGCGCGCCAGCTGGTCGAGCATGTGGTCGAAAAAGCCGACGCCGGTGGCGATGTCGCGCGCCCCGGTCCCGTCAAGGGCGATCGCAACCCGGATGTCGGTTTCGCTGGTGCTGCGGGCAATGCTGGCACGGCGCATGGTCGGCTCCGCCTTGTTGTGTCGGGGCAGGCGGCAGGGCCGGGAAACTGGAGCGGGCGATGGGATTCGAACCCACGACCCCAACCTTGGCAAGGTTGTGCTCTACCCCTGAGCTACACCCGCATCCGAGCCGCCCGGTTACGCCGCCGTCCCGTTTCGCGCAAGCGGAAAATGCGCAGCGTCAGACCCGACCGGCGCGCGCCCGGGCAGCGACAGGAACCAGTCGGCCGGGTCGATGCCATCGGCCACGGCCAGCTGGCCCGACAGCATCAGGCTGCAGAACCCGTGCACCTGCGCCCAGATCATCGTCTCGACGGCGGCACGGTCGCGGGCACCCGCAGCGAACGGTGCGGCGATGCGCGACAACAGCGCCGCCGCCTGGCCGGACGCGGCGCAGAACTCGACATCCTCCCGGACCAGATCGTGACCGCCGAAGATCAGTTGAAACAGCCCGGGATGGCCCCGCGCGAAGGCGATATAACCGCGACACGCGGCATCGCATTGCGCCCGCGGATGCGCGTCGGCCCGGCCCATCGCGTCTTCCATCGCCGCGGTGAAGCGGCGGAATCCCTCGGCCGCGACCGCGGTTCGCAGATGGGTCAAGGACGGGAAATGATGCGCCGGCGCGGCGTGAGAGACCCCGGCCTGGGCTGCAAGCTTGCGAGTCGACAGCGCGTCCGGCCCGCTGCGATCGACCAGCACGACGCCGGCCGCGACCAGGGTGGCGCGGAGATTCCCGTGATGATGCCGGGACTTGCGGGCGGTCATGCGATGCGGTCTTGCATTTTGACTTGACAGCGTCAAGGCGCTCGCGCAAGCTTGACAGTGTCAAGTTTTCAGCCGGGAGAGTCCCATGTTCCGCACCCGCCCTTCTCTGCCCCTGATCGTGCTGATAGCGTTGTCGGGGCTTGTCACCCTCGCGTCCTGGCGCTTTGTCGCACTCGATCTCGTGACCGCCTATCAGGGGATGGAGGCGCATATCCTCGACCGGCGCCTGGCGTTTCTGGCCCATATCGTCGCCGCGCCGGTCGCGCTTGCCGTGGGGGCCGTCCAGTTCCTGCCGCGCCTGCGGGCGCGCCGTCCGGGCCTGCACCGCTGGCTCGGCCGGCTCTATGCCCTGGCGATCGTGGTCGGCGGGGTGTCGGGGCTGCGCCTTGCGCTCGATGCCGCGGGCGGGCCCATCGCCGGCTGGGGCTTTGGCCTGCTGGCGCTGTTTTGGCTTGCCGCCACGGCGCAGGCGATCCGCCATGCCATCGCCCGGCGCATCGCCCGGCACCGCGTGTGGATGATCCGCTCCTTTGCGCTGACCTTCGCCGCGGTCATGCTGCGCCTGCAGATGCCGGGGCTGCTGGCGCTTGGGATGGATTACCCCGAAGCCTCGCAAATCCTTGCCTGGTCGTGCCGGGTGCCGAATCTGCTGATCGCCGAATGGCTGGTCGGCACGGGCCGGCCGGACCAGCCATTCGGCGATCAGCAGATTCGGCACCCGGCACGACCAGGCAAGGATTTGCGAGGCTTCGGGGTAATCCATCCCAAGCGCCAGCAGCCCCGGCATCTGCAGGCGCAGCATGACCGCGGCGAAGGTCAGCGCAAAGGAGCGGATCAT
>DNSZ01000136.1 GCA_003500165.1 Paracoccaceae bacterium
GTGGGTGGGTGGGCCGCGCCGGGGCGCGCGCCCGCGCAACACCGGTCAGCCGCGCCGCGCCGCCGCCCACAACGCGGCGGTGACGAAATGGACGGCCACCGCGACCAGCACCGCGCCCAGGGCGAACACCGCCAGCGCACCGCCCGTGCCCTCGGGCAGCGGCACACCCTGCAGCAGCCCCACGAGCGGGGGCGCCATCGCCCCGGTGACCAGCGTCCATCCCAGGGTGGCGACGAACAGCGCGGCCATCGCCGCCCCGGCGATCCGCACCGCAAACCCCGCCGGCCCGCTCCCGCGCCGGCCGCGCAGGGCGCGGCGCAGCGCCGCACGGGCGCGCGCCAGATCGGCCTGCATCGCCATCAGCGCCGGGACCACCACCAGCACCAGCGCCATGCCGAAGCCCAGGCCATAGCACAGGGTGATCACGGTCGGTTTCAGGAACTGCGCCTGCATCGAGGTCTCGTAAAGCAACGGTGCCAGACCCAGCACCGTGGTCAGCGTGGTCAGCAGCACCGGCCGCAGCCGGTCGGCCGCGCCGTCGATGATCGCCGGGAACAGGCCGCGTTCCTCGGCATATTCGTCGATCGTGGTGACCAGAACGATCGAATCGTTGATGATGATCCCGACCATGCCCAGCAAGCCCACGACCGAGAACATCGACAGCGGCACGTCCCAGATGTAGTGGCCCCAGATCGCGCCGACGAGGCCGAAGGGGATGATCGCCATCACCACCGCCGGCCGGCTCCAGCTGGCGAAAATCCAGGCCAGCACCAGATAGATGCCCAGCAGGCACAGGATCAGCCCGGTCTGCGCGTCGGCCAGAAAGGCGCGCTCCTGCTCTGCGAGGCCGGTCATCCGCGAGGCAACGCCGAAACGTGCCTCGATATCGGGCAGGATGGTCTGGCGCAGCGCCTCTTCGATCAGCGTCGCGCGCTCGGGATCGTCTTCCGCGATGTCGCCGGTCACCGAGACCACCCGCAGGCCGTTCTCGCGCCGCACCGTGGAGAAGCCGCCCCGCGAGGTGACCGCGACGATGTCGGCCAGCGGCACGTAATCGCCCGCCGCGGTGCGCATCATCGTGCGTTCCAGGAAATCCGCCGACAGCGCGCGGTCGGGCAGTTCGACGCGGATCGTTGCGGTGCGCGGACCGTCGGGAAAGCTCGCCGCCTCGATCCCGGTCAGCCGGTCGCGCAGCGCGCGGCCCAGCGCGTCGACCGACAGCCCCAGCGCGGCGCCGCGCGGCGTCAGTTCCAGGATCAGCTCTTCCTTGTCATAGGCAAGGCTGTCCTCGACGGCCGAGACCTCGGGGTATTGCGCGACGGCCGTCTTCAGCGCCTCGGCCGCGGCCTTCAGCGTCTCCGCATCGGCGCCGAAGAAATCCACCGACAGGGAATCGCCGCCCGGGCCGCCGCGCCAGCCGCGAAAGCTCAACTCTTCCAGCAGCGGCGGCCGCACCACCTCCTGTTGCAGATCGGCGACGAAATCGAAGGACGAGTAGCCCGGCCGCAGATCGGCGTCGATCAGTTCGATCGCGATGCCGCCCAGCAAATCCCGGTCCTTGGTCTCGGCACCGGCGAGGCCGCGCCCGGTGTTGCCGCCGATCTCTCCCAGGGCATAGTCGATCAGCGCGACGCCGGTTTCGTCCTGGTAGCGCACCGCCACCGCCTCGGCGGCGCGTTGCAACTCGCGCATCATCGCAAGGCTGTCGTCGCGGGTCGCGCCCTGGGCCATGGCGAAATTGCCCGACACCGAGCCGAGTTCGGGCGCGTTGAAAAACCGCCAGCCGACCTTGCCGTCGATCACCAGGGCGATCTGACTGGCCAGCAGCAGGAGTGTCGCAGCGAGCACCGGGTAGCGCGCCCAGATCACCAGCCGGATGCCCGGGCGAAAGAGCCGCATCCGGAACCGCCCGAGCCCGCGATTGACCAGCAGAGAGGCGGTGTTGATGCCGTTGTGCCGCAACAAGGCGAGCGCCGCGTCGCGCCGTCTGCGGCCGATCGCGGCCAGCCCCAGCACGGTTGCCAGCGCGACCCCGCCAGCCAGCCAGGCCGCGACCGCAAGCGGTTGTGCCGCGATCGCGGCCCGCTGGTCGGCGGCCCATAGATCGACCGCCCCGAGCGCCCAATCCTCAAGCCCGGTCAGGGCGATCCAGATCGACGTCAGCGCCGCCGGCAGGGCAAGCAGGATGAACCCCGCCGTGACCAGCCCGGCAAGGCCCACCGCCACGACCCCGACCAGGCCGAGAAACGTCCGCAACGCGCCAGCCCCGCGCAGCGGGCGCGGCTTCAGCGCATGGGCCATGTGGTTGGGCAGGATCAGGAAGCATTCGATCAGCGAGGCGATCAGCACGGTGATCACGGTAAACGGGATGTCCTTGATCAGGTCGCCGAACCGGCCACCCACCGCGACCAGCGCGAAGAAGGCGATCACCGTCGTCACGGTGGCCGAAAACACCGGCGGCGCCATCCGGCGGGCGGCGTTGACGGCCGCGTCGGTGGCCGGCTCGCCCAGCAGCCGGGCACGGAAATCGGCGTGTTCGCCGACCACAATGGCGTCGTCGACGACGATGCCCAGCGTGATGATCAGCGCAAACAGCGAAATCATGTTGAGCGTCAGGCCCGCGGCATACATCAACGCGATCGTCGCCAGCATCGCCACCGGAATGCCGGCGGCCACCCAGAACGCGGTGCGCGCGTTGAGAAACAGAAACAGCAGCGTGACGACCAGCATCAGCCCCAGCATCCCGTTATCGAGCAGGATGCCGATCCGGGTGGTGATCGCCTCGGCCCGGGTGCGGATCAGCTCGATCGTGACGCCTTGCGGCAGATCGGCCTGCAACGCGGCGGCGACCTGCTCGACGGTTTGCTGAATCTCGATCGCGTCGCCGGCCTCGGACCGGTCGACGCGGATCGACAGGGCCGGGTCGGGGCCGGCGAAATAGGCGCGCTCCCGGTCGGGCCCGTCGACGCGAATCCGCGCGACATCGCCGATCCGCAGTTTCGACCCGTCCGGCCCGGCGCGCAGCACGATCGCCGCGATTTCCTCGCTCGAGCGTTTCTCGACCCCGGTGCGCACCCGCGCGGTGCCACCGGCCACGTCGCCGGCCGGATCGGCTTCGGCCTCGGCCCGGATCGCGGCGGCGATCTGGGACAGCGTCACATCATGGCCGATCAGCGCCGCCTCGTCGACCTCGACCACGGTCTGCGGCGCGGCGAGCCCGCGGATCGATACCCGGGTCACGCCGGCGGCGAACAGCCTGGTCGACAATTCGTCGGCAAAGCGGCCCAGCTGCTCGACCGGCAATGGCCCGGTGATCACGATGTCGGTGACCCGGTCGCGCCAGGCGCCGCGGCGCACCGCCGGGTCGTCGGCATCCTCGGGCAGTTCGGTGATGGCATCGACCCGGGTCTTCACATCGTCGGCCGCCCGGGCCATGTCCCAGCCGGGCTCGAATTCGATGGTGATCGTCGCCTGCCCCTCGCGCGCCACGGCCGAGGTTTCGCTGACCCCTTCGACGGCCAGAAGCGCCGGTTCCAGAAGCTGGACGATGGCGGCATCCACATCCTCGGCCCCGGCGCCCTGCCAGCCGACCGAAACGACCACCTCGTCGACGATGACATCGGGAAAGAACTGCGCCCGCATCTGCGGCGCCGCCGCAAGGCCGAGGACCACCAGGACCACCAGCAAGAGGTTGGCCACCGTCGGATGCCGGGCGAAATAGCCCAGCACGCCCTCGGCGGCCCGCGGGGTGGCGCGCATCGCGGCCATCGCTCAGCCGCCGCTCCGCCGCTGTTCCAGCCGGTCGACCACCGCGCGCGGCACAAGCCCGGCGTTGAGCTGGGCGATCATCCGGGCCTTGGCCGCATCGGGCATGGCGGCGTCCCGCTCCACCGCGGCGATCAGCCTGGCCCGCGCGGCCGCGCTGAGCGACACCATCTCGGCCCCGTCCGGGGCCTCGGCGGCGCCCGCCGCGGCACCGCGGCGCACCGGCCGCACCCGAATGCCGGCGCCCACAAGCGGCGTGCGCTCGGCCACCACCTCGGCGCCGTCCAGGCCGTCGGCCGCCACGATCAGATCGTCGCCCATGCGGCGCAGCACGGTCACCTTTCGGGCCTCGAGCCGATCGTCGGCGCCCAGCGTCAGGACCGTGCCGTCGGCATCGACGGCGGCGGCGGGCAGCCGGATCACATTGTCAAGCGGCGGCTCGGAGATCTCGACGGCGACGAAATCGCCCGCGCGCAAGCCTGCCGCCGCCGCATCCTCGGCCAGATCGGCAAACACCTCGCGCCCGGTCTCGCCTTCGGCCACGATCGGGCTGTCGCGGGTGATCCGGCCCTGCGCGGTCAGCCCGACATCGAGAAAATCGAGCCGCACCGTGACCGGGCGGGCAAGGATCGCGCCGTTCTCGTCGAGCAGCCGGACATATTGCGGGGTCGACAGGCGGAAAGCGACATCGAGCCGGCGCGGGTCGACCAGGCGGGCCAGCCTTTCATTCTGGCCGACGAGCGCGCCCTCCTGCACCGCGACATCGGCGAGCGCGCCGTCAAAGGGCGCGCGCAGCGTGGTGTCGGCGAGCCGCCGCGCCGCCTCCTCGACCCCGATGATGGCGCGGGTCACGGCGATCTGGGCCTGGGATTGCCGTGCCTGCGCGTCGGCCAGCGACTGGCGCCGCGACAGCACCGTCTGGGCTGCGGCGCTGGCGGCCAGTTCGGCCGTCTCGACCGCGGAATCGGTGCCAACCCCGCGCCCGGCCAGGTCGCGCTGACGGGCGAGCGCGGTCTGCCGCAACCGCGCCTGATCCTCGGCCGCGGCAAGTTCGTCGCGGCGCAGATCGATCATCCGGGCGGCATCGGCCAGATCGGCCCGGGCCTGCCCCAGATCGGCCGCGGCGACGTCGCGCGCGGTCTCGGCATCGGCCGGGTCGATGCGCAGAAGCACCGCGTCGCGCGCCACGATGCCGCCTTCCTCGAAGGCCGGCGATACCTCGACGACCGCGCCTGCCGCGGCGGCGCGAAGATCGACCGAACGCAACGCGCGGATCTCGCCAAAGGCGGTGATGACCGGCGTGATCCGAGCCGCCCGGGCGGGCAGCACGGCCACCGCATAGACCCGCTCTTGCCGCGGGCGTTCCGGCGCGTCGCGATTCATTCGCGCGGCGAGCGTGCCGACCACGACCTGGCCGGCCCAGGCCAGAAGGCCAAGGGTCAGCGCCGCCATCAGAAGACCGGTCAGGGAACGGGCAAGAAAGCGCATCGGGTTCGATCATCCCGGGTTGGGCGGCGGGTCAGCCGTGGGAGACCATATAGGCGGGCGCCCGGACCGGGTCCAGCCGGGGTCGTGTCGCGCTGCCTTACAAACGGTCTCTGACCATGACCGTTCGCCGCAACCCGTTCCGCGATGGCGGGCTCGCAGGGCTCCCGCCCGGTGCCCGCGCGCTGTCGCGCGCCGGCACCCGTTGGGCCCGGCCCGGCCGCTTGCTGCGCAAGCGGCCGGGTCCGCCGGGCAAGGGGGCGCGATGCCCCCTTGCCCGGCCCCCCCGACCGTGCCGGCCATCGCTGACCATGACCGTCCGGTCTCAGCCGCGCCGCAGATGCTCGTCGAGGCGGGGCAGGATTTCGACGAAATTGCAGGGCCGGTGGCGATAGTCGAATTGCGGCGCCAGAATCGCGTCCCAGGCGTCGCGGCAGGCGCCGGGGCTGCCCGGCAGCGCGAACAGATAGGTGCCGCCTGCGACCCCCGCGCAGGCACGCGACTGGATCGCCGAGGTGCCGATCTTTTTCATCGAGACGATGGTGAAGACGGTGCCGAACGCCTCGATCTCTTTCTCGTAGACATCGCGATGCGCCTCGACGGTCACGTCGCGCCCCGTAAGCCCGGTGCCCCCCGTGGTCAGCACCGCGTCGATGCCGGGATCGGCCACCCAGGCGCGCAACTGTTCGGCGATCCGGTCGCGTTCGTCGGGCAGGATGGCGCGGGCGGCCAGGGTATGGCCGGCGCCTTCGATCCGCTCGGCCAGCACCGCGCCGGACTTGTCGTCGGCCAGGCTGCGGGTGTCCGACAGGGTGAGCACGGCGAAGCGGACAGGCAGAAAAGCGCGGCTTCCATCGATAGGGTTCATCGGCGATGGCCTCACAGGCAAGGGTTGACAACGGGCAATCTTGGGAGCGCCAGAGACAGCGTCAATTCCTCTGCAAACGCGTCGGACAGGATATGCGTGGACAACCGTCCGATCGACGGGGGCACCGGACAGGTCCAACCGGCAAGCCGCTTTTCATCGATTTCCTGGTCGATCATGGCTTCCACGTAACCGGCCGCGACCGACTTTGCGATCGGGGGATAGGCATTTTCAGCCATGAAGGTGATCACCTCGTCGGCCCGTTCGGACAGCGCGCGGTGCTGCGCCGGTGTCAAGAGCCGGGGGCAAGCCCGCGCCCGTTCCACCAGTCCAAAGACAAGATGCGCGGCGCAACCGACCGCGCCCAGCCCGGATTCGTCCAGCCCGACAAACCGGTTCGTTCCGAGGTCATGGGATAGTCGCACCGGGCCGGGCATCATCAGAATGCGCCGCTCGGTCCCATCGGCCAGTTCAACGGTTTCGACGCGATCCGCGAAATCGGCGAAGAGGCGATCGAAATCGATCAGGCTTGGACTGTCGTCGGCCGCTGCGAGAACGGGCAACAAGGCCACAAGGCCAGACCACCAAAGCGCCTTCATGGCCCTAGCCGCGCCTGCAGCGCCAGCAGATCGGCCCAGGCCTCGCGCTTGGCCGCCGGGTTGCGCAGCAGATAGGCGGGGTGGAACATCGGCAAAGCGGGTCGCCCCGCCGCCTGCGCCCATTGCCCGCGCAATCTGGTGATCCCGCGCCGCCCCAGCATCGCCGCACAGGCATGGTTGCCCATCAGCACCAGCACGGCCGGATCGACGAGCGCGATATGCCGGTCGACAAAGGGGCGCAGCATGGCGATCTCTTCGGGTTTCGGGTCGCGGTTCTGCGGCGGGCGCCAGGGCAGCACATTGGTGATATAGACGCCCCGGGCGGGATCGTCGGCATGGCGGTCGCGGCCGATCGCCGCCAGCATCCGGTCAAGAAGCTGCCCCGCCCGGCCGACAAATGGCTTGCCCTGAAGGTCCTCGTCGCGGCCCGGCGCCTCGCCCAGGATCATCAGGGCCGCGGCCGGATCGCCATCGGCAAAGACCAGGTTGCGGGCGCCCTGTTTCAGGTCGCAGCGGTCGAACCGCGCCAGCGCGTCGCGCAGGGCGGGCAGGTCTGCCGCCGCGTCGGCGATTGCGCGGGCCTCGGCCACATTGTCTGCGGGCGCCGCCGGGGGCGCGGCCGGTTCGGCGGGGTGCGGTGCGGCGGGCGGTACGGGCGCCGCCGCCGCCGCCGCGGGCGTCGTAGCCAGCGCATAGCGGTCGACCGGCGCATCGCCGATTGCCTCGGTCGCCCCCAATTCGATCTGCCAGTCAAGCGCGGCCAGAAGCGCGGCGCGGTCGGTCATGCCAATCCCCCTTGCACCCCGTTCTAGCCTGCCGCCCGCCCCCGGGCCAAGCATCTTGCCGCACCGGCCGCCCGGCGCCTATAGGGGACGGGTCCAGGCACGGGGCATCGCATATGTGGGACGGACGGCACCTGCTGGGGATCGAGCAACTGGCGCCTGCCGATATCGTGGCGCTTCTCGATCTGGCCGATCGCTATGCGGCGCTGAACCGGGCCCCCGAAAAGCATGGCTCGGCGCTCTTCGGGCTGACCCAGATCAACATGTTCTTCGAACCCTCGACCCGGACGCAGGCAAGCTTCGAGATCGCCGGCAAACGGCTGGGTGCCGATGTGATGTCGATGCCGATGCAGGCGAGTTCCCTGAAGAAGGGCGAGACGCTGATCGACACCGCACTGACGCTGAACGCCATGCATCCCGATCTGCTGGTGGTGCGTCACCCGGCCTCGGGCGCGGTCGACCTGCTGGCGCAAAAGGTGAATTGCGCGGTGCTGAATGCGGGCGACGGCCGGCACGAGCATCCCACCCAGGCGCTGTTGGATGCGCTGACGATCCGGCGCGCCAAGGGGCGGCTGCACCGGCTGACCGTGGCGATCTGCGGCGACATCGCGCATTCCCGCGTGGCCCGATCGAACCTGCTGCTGCTGGGCAAGATGGAAAGCCGGCTGCGGGTGATCGGCCCGCCCACGCTGATGCCCGCGGGGATCGCCGAGATGGGGGTCGAGGTGTTCGACGACATGGCCCAGGGCTTGCAGGACGCCGACGTCGTGATGATGCTGCGCCTGCAGAAGGAGCGGATGGATGGCGGGTTCATCCCCAGCGAGCGGGAGTATTATC
>DNSZ01000159.1 GCA_003500165.1 Paracoccaceae bacterium
CCCTGCCACCCCCTGAAACTCCCCCCGAAACCCTCCACGCCTCATGAATTTCGGGGGGTTGCGGCATCGGCCTGGCCCTCCACCCTCCCTGCCGTCGGTTCAGGCAGCCCCGGAGAGAGTCTGAAAACTCCGCTGCGGCGCAGCACTCGCGGCGCCCGAGATCGCGAAAACCCAATGAAACAAGGGGTGGCACGGCCCTCGCAAATCCATTGCCGGTGACTGCCGGTCACTGCCTTCCTGCCACCCCTGGCCGTCTGTCCCTGCTGGTTCCCGACACCTGCCCGCATCGGGCGACACTCGGGAGAGCAGACATGAGACAGACGGAAGCCGTGACCTCCAGCCCCCGGCAGGACACGCCGGGGGCGATCCTGGCGGGATGGATCAGCCGGGGCGAGCTGGCCCGCGAACTGGGCCTGACCGAGGACACCTTGCGCCGCTGGGAAGACCGCCGCATCGGCCCGGTCTGCGTCCGCGCCGGACGCCGGGTCTATTACCGCCGCACGGCGGTGCAGGACTGGCTCGCAGCACAAGAGGCTGCCAAGCAGGCGCGCGGGCGGGGGCATCGGTGATGAGACCCGCTTCGCTTCCATGGCCCAGGACCCGCGTGCTTGAGGCCCGCGCCGTCATCGCCGATGTCGCGCATCACTCAGATCACCTCGTCCGGCTCGCCTGCAATGTGCTCACCGCGCATGGCGAGACCGAGGAGGAGCGGCGCGATGCCCGCGCCCTCCTGTTCGTGCTCGAGGCGCGCTGCCCCGCCCGGCATCGCCGCGCCCAGCGCACCGATCACGATAATGCCCCGCAGGTGCGCCGATGAAGCGCCGCGGCACACCCGAGGCCGATCTGCAGCGCGCGGTGGTGCAGGCCCTGCGCTTTGCCCTGCCCCGCACGGCCGTCCTCCACCATTGCGCCAACGAGGTGACCGAACCGGGACCGCGCGGCGCAAAGCGCCAGGCGATCCTGGTCGGCATGGGCGTCCATCCCGGCTTCGCCGATCTGATGGTTCTCTGCGACGGGCGCGTGCTGTTCCTCGAGCTGAAATCCCTCAAGGGGCGGCTCAGCCCGGACCAGGAGGCATTTCGCGATGCCGTGACGGCGCAGGGTCATGGCTGGGCGCTGGTGCGCTCGCTCGACGACGCGCTGGGCGCGCTGGCGGGCCATGGGTTCACCACGCGCGTTGCGGCCCCGGTTCGGAGGCCAGTGCCATGAGCCACGAGGCCACCAACTGGGCCATCAAGCAGCGCGGGCTGAAGCCGACCACCAAGATCGTGCTCTGGCATCTCTGCGACCGTTTCAACCCGGATTACGGCTGCTTCCCCTCGCAGGACCGGCTGGCCGAGGATTGCGAGATCAGTCGCTCGACCCTGAACGAGCATCTCGGCCAGCTCGAGGCGGCCGGGCTTCTGCGCCGTGTCCCGCGCCTGCATCCCGTCACAAAGAGGCAGATGCCGACCCGCTACATTCTGGGGTTCGAACCGGGCTTCACACCGCATGTGCCAGACCCGTGTCCGGAAACCGGACATGGAAATCCGGGCGGCGGAGAAACCGGTGCAGAACCAGCGCCTTTCGAGGACGAGGTCGCCGCCGAGCACGAGCCGTGTCCAGAAACCGGACACGGGTGTAGCGACCGAGCCGTGTCCGGTTTTTCCGCTGACCCGTGTCCGGAAAACGCCGAAAGCCGTGTCCGGAATCCGGACACTAACCCTGTAAGGGAACCTCTAAGTGAACCAGTAAAGGAGGAGGAGGAGGGCGCGCGAGCGCGCGAGGCCATCTCCGATGAATTTTTCGGGGAGCTTCTCCGGGCGCTGGGACTCGATCCCGCCGCCCTGCCCGGCTGGTGGCAAGGCTGGCCGCCGCGCGAGCATGTGCGGCGCTGGCGCGACGACCTGGGCCTCGACGAGGAGGCGATCCTCGCCGTGGCCGAAGCCTCGCGGCGCGACCATCCGGAGCCCCCTGATGGCCCCAAGGCGCTCGACCGCGCGATGCAGCGCGCCGCCCAGCGCCTGAAGCAAACCGGCGCAGCGGTTGGGCCGAAGGGATCAGCCACCAGCAGCGGCGAGACCCGGCGCCGGAAGCGCGACGATGGCCCCAAGCCCAGCGACGACGAATTGGCGGCCTTCTACGCCGATCTCGTCAACTCCGACCGGTTCCTGCCGCCCAGCACGATCAGCAACACCATGCGCGACGCGATGCTGACCCGCGGACTGGTGACGGTCGAGCGCCTGCGCGAGCGCGGGGTGCGGTGAATGGCATGGTGTCACGTCCCCGGCACGGCCTCTCCCTCTGTGCAGGCGGCGGAGGCCTGGATATGGGCCTCATGCTCGCCGAGCCCGGTTATCACACCCGCGCCGTTGTCGAATGGGAGGACTGGCCGCGCGCCGTCCTCATCTCGGCCCAGCGCGCGGGATACTTCGCCCCGGCCCCGATCTGGACCGACTTGCGCAGCTTCGACGCCCGGCCATTCCGCGGGGTGTTTGACACCGTCCTCGCCGGATATCCCTGCCAACCCTTCAGCGCAGCCGGAAAGCGCGGCGGCGCCGATGATCCCCGGCACCTCTGGCCCGATGTCGCCCGCGTCATCTTCGAGTGCCGCCCCGAATGGGTCTTCCTCGAGAACGTCCCCGGCCACGTCACTCTCGGGCTCGAGACCGTCCTGCGAGAGCTTTGGGGCTTGGGCTACACGCCTGCGGCGGGCCTGTTCAGCGCGGCAGAAGTCGGCGCGCCGCACCAGCGGCTGCGGATCTTCATCCTGGCCCACACCGATGAGCCTGCACCCCGGCACGGCCCGATACAACCCCGCGGGGAACAGCGACTTCACCCGGAAAGCCGAGGCGCTGGCGCTGTGCATCACGAGCTGGTCGACGCCCAAGGCGACAGACGGGGCGAAGGGTGGGCCGGGCCAGAGCTATGGCTCGGGCGGCACCCCACCCCTGCCAGCACAGGCGGCGCAATGGCCGACCCCGGCCGCACAGAACTGGAAGGGCAGCTCGGAAGCCAGCGTCAACCGGGCGGACGGCAAGAGCCGGATGGATGTCCTCCACTATCGGGCGGAGCAGGGCTTCACCCGCCCGGACCCGGCGATCACGATGCATGGCGCGCGGTCCTCGCCGCACGCCCCGATCTCGCGCCGGCTCTGGGCTTCGATGACTGCCTCGCATGGGCACAACGTCTCGCGGCGGATCCTGAAGGGTCGCGCGCGACGGCGGCTGAACCCGCTCTTCGTCGGATGGCTGATGGGTTGGCCCATCGGGCACGCGCTCTGCGCCTGCTCGGCAACGGAGTTCACCCTCTGGCAGCAGCACATGCGTGGCGCTCTCTCGCAGCTGCCCATGGCCTCGGGTCCGTGGATCTGGCGGCCGACGGACCAGGCCCAGCGCCCGGCACAGATGGATTTCCTTGAAGGATTGCAGCCATGAGTCTCCACAGCAGGATTGGCCGTGCGAGCGGCACGAAGGTCAAGCGAGCGCTGGGCGTCCAGGCGGCGCTGGAATGGGCGTTCCGGGTCGAGAAGGCCCAGCTGGAACTACCGCTCCCCCAGGACATGACCGAGGAAGGCTTCGGCTTCGGCCTCGAGTACGTCCTGCTGCAACGCGCCGCGCTGGGCTGCAAGGTCGATGGAGGCCAGCACAAGATCGGCGGCTACACCCACGAGGACGCCGAGGTGATCGCGGCCACCGTCGCCGGGATGCCCGACAGCCTCGGCGGCAAGCGCATGGCGATCCGGGTGGCGGAACTGGCGCGCGCCGGGCTGACACCTGACTGGATGCCGGGTGCTGTACCGCGCTGCGTGCCGGTCGACGTGAAGCGGAACCAGCATGGCGAACGGGCCACCACCATCGTTGTCGGCACCGCGCGTGTCCTCACCCGTGGCAAGTGGCGCACCGTCGAGGTTCTGGCCTGCCCGGTGACCTTCTCCCCGCATCCCCACCAGATCGACGCCGCGCGTCGGACCTATGACGACTGGTGGCAGGCGCTGGGCTGGATCCGGGACGGGTTGATCACGGGCGGGATGCTGCGGGAGTTGGAGGTAACATCGGCGATGCCGGTGCCACAGCCCTGGACGCGGGAGCGTGCGGCCGGATAGGAGAGCATCATTGCCTTTTGGCACATAGTATTTATATTGATGCCAAAGGAGACAGCCATGCAGTTCGCCACGGTCCAGCCGATCATAGCCCGCCCCGACCTTCCCGTCATCACGGACGAGGAAGCGGCAGCGCTGGCGCGGGCCACGGTGAACCTGTTCCGCGCCTGGGGCCTGACCGACGCGGAAGCCCGCACCCTGCTCGGCGACATGGCCCAGCGCACATGGGCGCGCTGGAAGACCGGCGACATCGGCCGCATCGACCGCGACCTGCGCGCCCGGATGGCCATCCTGATGGGGATCCACAAGGCACTGCGCTACCTCTTCACCGAGCCTGCCCGGGGCTATGCGTGGATCCGCAAGCCCAGCGAAGCCTTTGGCGGCCACAGTGCGCTGGACGTCATGCTGCGCGGCGAGATCACCGACCTGATCGACCTGCGCGCCTATCTCGATGCCGAGCGGGGTGCCTGGTGAATGTGCCTGTCCGACGCGTGACATGGCCCCGCACCGTCCGCATCATCCGCTCGATCCACCCGCCCATCGACCTCTTCGAGGACATCGCCGACCCGGCGGACTGGGAGGCGCTCGCCTCGGCCGAGGCCAAGTTCAACCCGCGCATCCGCGACAGCATCGGTGATCTGTCCAAGGTGCCGGTCGCGCGCCGCGTGACCGGGCCCGGTGCCAGCTGGGTCATGGCGCCTTTCGTCCACTGCTCGCCTCTTCGGCCCGGGCGATTCTCCGATGGCAGTTACGGCCTCTACTACGCCGGCGACCGCACCGAGGTAGCCATCGCCGAAACCATCCACCACCACGCCCGCTTCATGCGCGCCACGAACGAAGCCCCAGGCTGGACCTCGCAGTTCCGCGAGCTCATCGGGTCCGTCGATGCCGATCTGGACGACGCCAGCGGCCGTGCCGATCTGCTCGATCCCGACGACTACCGGCCCTCGCAGGTCTTCGGGGCCGAACGGCGCGCTGCCGGGTCGAACGGGATCACCTGGCCCAGCGTCCGCTATCCGGACGGGCACTGCATCGCGGTGTTCTGGCCCGACGTGATCCCGATCCCCACACAGGGTGGGCATTTCGCCTATCACTGGAACGGAACCACCGTCGACTTCGTCAAGCGGCTGGAAACGGGAGAGGTGATGGCCGTGATCTGAGCGCACATTGAACAAGCACCGCAACCCGTTCATCTGGCGCGCGAATTTCTGGATTTCCTGATCCGGCTGGAATACGGTCGGATCAAAGGCAAGAAGAGGCGAATACCCCATGGCATCCATCGACAACGGCTCCGACCTCGGCATCGAGGCCAGCCTGTTCAAGGCCGCCGACAAGCTGCGCGGCAACATGGAGCCGTCGGACTACAAGCACGTCGCCCTCGGCCTTATCTTCCTCAAGCACATCTCGGACGGTTTCGAGATGAAACGCCAGGCCCTGCTGGCCGAATACCCGGAAGGCACCGAGGACCCCGACGAATACCTCGCCGACAACATCTTCTGGGTGCCGCAGGAGGCGCGCTGGTCCCATCTGCAGGCCAGCGCCAAGCAGCCGACCATCGGCAAGCTGATCGACGAGGCGATGATCGCCATCGAGAAGGTCAACCCGTCCCTGAAGGGCGTCCTGCCCAAGGATTACGGCCGCCCTGCCCTCAACGCCGTCATGCTGGGCGAGCTGATCGACCTGATCTCGGGCATCGCGCTGGGCGAGGGCAAGGACAAGGCGCGCGACCTGCTGGGCCGGGTGTATGAATACTTCCTCGGCCAGTTCGCGGGCAGCGAGGGCAAGCGCGGCGGCGAGTTCTACACCCCCCGCTCGGTCGTGCGCGTGATGGTCGAGATGCTGGAACCCTACAAGGGCCGCGTCTACGACCCCTGCTGCGGGTCGGGCGGCATGTTCGTGCAGTCGGAAAAGTTCGTCGAGGCCCACGGCGGCCGTCTGGGCGACATCGCCATCTACGGGCAGGAGTCGAACTACACCACCTGGCGGCTGTGCAAGATGAACCTGGCGGTGCGCGGGATCGATGCCGACATCAAATGGAACTCCGAGGGCACGTTCCACAAGAACGAACTGCCCGACCTGCGCGCCGATGTGATCCTGGCCAACCCGCCCTTCAACATCTCGGACTGGGGCGGCGAGCGGCTGCGCGAGGATGCGCGCTGGAAATACGGCATCCCGCCCGCGGGCAACGCCAACTTCGCCTGGCTGCAGCACATCCTGCATCATCTCTCGCCCACCGGCACGGCGGGGGTGGTGCTGGCCAATGGCTCGATGTCCTCCACCCAGTCGGGCGAGGGCGAGATCCGGCGCGCGATGATCGAGGGCGAGGTGATCGACTGCATGATCGCCCTGCCGGGGCAGCTGTTCTATTCCACCCAGATCCCGGCCTGCCTGTGGTTCCTGGCGCGTGACAAGTCGAACGGCATCGCGCGGGACCGCCGCCTGCGTGACCGGCGCGGCGAGGTGCTGTTCATCGACGCTCGCAAGCTGGGCTTCATGGTGGACCGGACGCGCAAGGAGTTTTCCGACGCCGACATCGCCCGCATCGCCGAGACTTACCACGCCTGGCGGCTGGGCGAGGGTTATGCCGACGTGCCGGGCTTCTGCAGATCTGCGAGCCTTGAGGAGATCCGCTCCCACGGCCACGTCCTGACCCCGGGCCGCTATGTGGGGGCCGAGGCGGCGGAGGAGGACGAGACGCCCTTTGTCGAACGCTTCGCGGCCTTACAGGGACAGCTTGAGACGCAGTTCGCCGAGGCCGAGGCACTGACGGCGACCATCCGGGCGCGGCTGGCGGGAGTTGGGTTGTGATGCGGCAGTCGGAATGGACGGTTGCTTCCTTCGGTAGCTGCGCAGATTTCCAAGAGGGCTACGTCAATCCGGCGCAGTCAGTCACGGCTTATTTTGATGGTCCGATAAGCTGGCTAAGAGCGGTCGACCTAAACGACGGATTTGTAAATGAAACGAGCCGGACACTCTCTGTGGAAGGCTTCAAGAGCGCAGGTAAGGCCGCGACACTCTTTCCTGCGGGCACACTCGCTATATCAAAGTCGGGCACGATTGGGCGCATAGGAATCTTGCAGCGAGAAATGTGCGGCAACCGAGCTGTCATCAATGTAAGGCCGCGCCCAGATCGTTTGGATGTCCGCTTCGCATTTTACTCGATGCTGTTGGGCAGGCCACAAATCGAGCGCCTCGCAGAGGGTAGCGTTCAGAAGAATCTTTACGTATCGGCGCTTTCAAAGTTCAGTCTTTTTCTTCCCCCCCTCCCCGAACAACGCGCCATCGGCGCCACCCTCGGGGCCCTGGATGACAAGATCGAGTTGAACCGGAAGATGAACGCCACGCTCGAGGCCATGGCGCGGGCGCTGTTCCGCGACTGGTTCGTCGACTTCGGCCCCACCCGCGCCAAGGCCGAAGGCCGCGCCCCCTACCTCTCCCCCGAACTCTGGCCCCTCTTCCCCGACCGCCTCGACGCCGAGGGCAAACCGGAGGGGTGGAAAATTGGAACCTTGGGAGCAGTCGCAACGGCGCGGAACGAGGGCGTCGATCCCTCCGCCATCAGCCCAGACACCCCCTACATTGGGCTTGAACATATGCCGCGCGGATCAATCGCGCTGAGCGACTGGGAGGGCGCAGGCAAGGTTTCGTCAAATAAAGCTGCTTTCGTGGCTGGCGACTTCCTGTTCGGCAAGCTGAGGCCCTACTTCCACAAGGTCGGGATCGCCCCGGTTACTGGCATCTGCTCGACCGACATCGTCGTCGTGCGCCCGAAGTCGCCGGCATGGGGTGGCTTTGTGATCGCCTGCATCTCGGACGAGGACTTCGTGGCCTACACCGACAAGACATCGACCGGCACGAAGATGCCTCGCACCAGCTGGGGGGTCATGGCAATGTATCCCGTAGCTCTGCCCTCATCGACCCTGGCAGGTGCCTTCAACGCGACCATTTCGCCAATGCTGGACCGCATCCGCGCGAACATTCACGAGTCCCGCACCCTCGCCCAGACCCGCGACCTCCTCCTGCCGCGCCTGATGTCGGGGGAATTGCGGGTGGCCGAGGCGGAACGGCTGGCGGAGGTGGCGCTGTGACCGAAGGGACTCACCAGGCGATGTGTTGCGTTTTCCGCAATCGAACTCTTGACGTGGGGGGCGAAGTGTCCACATATGCAGTCATATCTCCCTCGGTGCTTCGGTGCCGGGGCGCGCGGCGGCCCCTGTGGCCGCTGCTGCTTTTTCGGGGGTTCGCATGAGAACCCATGTCTACGTCGACGGCTACAACCTTTACTACGGTTGCCTGAAGCGGACACCACACAAGTGGTTGAACCTCCACGCACTTTGCACCGCTCTCATGCCGCGGAACGATATCCGGGCCATACGATATTTCACCGCTCAGGTCAGCGGCACCCCGCATGACCCCGACCAGCCCACCCGCCAGCAGACCTATTTCCGCGCCCTCCGCACGCTGCCGCAGGTCAGTATCCACCTCGGGCATTTCCTGACGCATGAGGTGACGATGCCCGATGCCGCCGACTGGCAGGGCGGGCGGTTCACCCCGCGCCGCGTGATGAAGACCGAGGAGAAGGGGTCCGACGTCAACATCGCCACGCATCTGCTGGTCGATGCCTTCGATGACGCTTTCGACGTGGCCGTGATCGTCAGCAACGACAGCGACCTGAAAGAGCCGATCTCGGTCGTCCGACGCAGGTTGGGCAAGACGATCGGCATCCTGAACCCGCAGGCGAAGGTGAGCCGGGCACTACAACCGCTTGCCCATTTCACAAAACCGATCAGGGCGGGTGCGCTCGCGAACGCCCAGTTTCCGGCAGTGATGCGCGATGCTCAGGGCCCGTTTCACAAGCCGCCACGGTGGTGAGGAGAGGCACGCGAGCATGGCAACCCTGTCCGAAGCCGAAGTCGAAGCCATCCTGCTCCAGCAGTTGCAGGGGCTGGGCTATGCCTGCCTGAACGACGCGGTTTCGGGCCCCGATGGCAGCGCGCCCGAGCGCGACGCCTATTCCGACACGATCCTGCCGCGCCGCCTGCGCGCCGCCGTCGCCCGGCTGAACCCCCACATCCCCGAGGACGCCCGCGAGGATGCGCTGCGTCGCGTGGTGGCGTCCGACCGCCCCTCGCTGATCGAGGAAAACCGCCGCCTGCACCGCGCCCTTGTCGAGGGTGTGCCGGTCGAGTTCCGCGCCGAGGATGGCACGATCCGCGGCGATGCCGTGCGCCTGCTGGACCCCGAGGACCGGCTGAACGACTGGCTGGCCATCGCCCAGTTCACCGTGACCGAGAACGGCCATAAGCGCCGCCCGGATGTGGTGGTGTTCTTGAACGGCCTGCCGGTCGGCGTGATCGAGGTGAAGAAGCCGGGGGCCGAGGCGGCCTCGCTGACTGCGGCCTTCAACCAGTTGCAGACCTACAAGGCGCAAGTCCCCTCGCTGTTTCGCGCCAATGCCGTGCTGGTCACGACCGACGGGATGCAGGCCCGCATCGGCTCGCTCACCGCCGATCAGGAACGCTTCATGCCCTGGCGCACGACCGATGGCGCAGACATAGCCCCCAAGGGCGCGCCGGAAATGTCGATGCTGATTGAAGGGGTGTTTCAGCGCGGGCGGCTGCTGTCGCTGATGCAGGATTTCACGGTGTTCGGCGACACCCCAAGCGGGATCGCCAAGATCATCGCGGGCTATCACCAGTTCCATGCCGTCAAGCGCGCGGTGGCCAGCACGGTCGAGGCCAGCCGTGGCGACGGCGACCGCAAGGCCGGGGTGATCTGGCACACGCAAGGCTCGGGCAAGAGCCTGCTCATGGCCTTCTATGCCGGGCAGTTGGTGCGCGAGCCGGCGATGGAGAACCCCACCATCGTGGTGATCACCGACCGCAACGACCTGGACGACCAGCTGTTCGCCACCTTCGCCATGTGCCGCGACCTGATCCGCCAGACCCCGGTGCAGGCCGACAGCCGCGAGGACCTGCAGCGCGCGCTGGCCCGGGCCTCGGGCGGGGTGGTGTTCACGACGATCCAGAAATTCGCCCCCGAGAAGGGCGAAGCCTATCCTATGCTGACCGACCGGCGGAACGTGGTGGTGATCGCGGACGAGGCCCACCGCAGCCAGTACGGGTTCAAGGCCCGGATCGAGAAGACCGGCGACATCGCCTATGGCTTTGCCAAGCACCTGCGCGATGCGCTGCCGAATGCGTCCTTCATCGGCTTCACCGGCACGCCGATCGAGAAGGACGATGTGAACACGCCCGCCGTCTTCGGTCACTACATCGACATCTACGACATCAGCCGCGCCGTCGAGGACGGGGCGACCGTCCCGATCTATTACGAAAGCCGGTTGGCGCGCATCGAACTGCCCGACGCTGAAAAGCCGAAGGTCGATGCCGAAATCGAGGAACTGACCGAGGACGAAGCCGTCAGCGAACAGGAACGGCTGAAGCGGAAATGGTCGACAGTCGAGGCGCTTGTCGGGGCCGATAAGCGGCTGCGCATGGTCGCCGAGGACCTTTTCGCCCATTTCGAAGCGCGCGTGCAGGCGATGGACGGCAAGGCCATGGTGGTCTGCATGAGCCGCCGCATCTGCGTCGAGCTTTACGACCAGATCGTTGCTCTGCGCCCGGACTGGCACTCTGACGATGATAACGCGGGGCTGGTGAAGATCGTGATGACCGGCGCGGCCTCGGACCCGGAAGCCTGGCAGCCCCACATCGGCGGCAAGGCTCGGCGCGACCTGCTGGCCAAGCGCGCCAAGGACCCCAAGGACCCACTCAAACTTGTGATCGTGCGCGACATGTGGCTGACCGGCTTCGATGCGCCCTCGATGCACACGATGTATATCGACAAGCCGATGCGCGGGCATGGGCTGATGCAGGCCATCGCCCGGGTGAACCGGGTGTTCCGCGACAAGCCGGCCGGGTTGATCGTCGATTACATCGGCATCGCCCAGAACCTGAAATCCGCGCTGGGCCAGTATTCGGCGGCAGATCAGAGCCAGGCCGGGATCGACGAGGCCGAGGCGGTGGCTGCGCTTCTGGAACGGCTCGACGTCGTGCGCGCCATGTTCCACGGCTTCGACTATGATCTGGGCCTCACTGGCACACCGCACGAACGCCTGGTCACCCTCGCGGCGGCGCTGGACTGGATCCTCGCGCGGCAGAACGAGGCCGCCCAGCGCGAAACCGACAAGGAGGCGAAGAAGGCCGCCCATCGGCGGTTTCAGGATGCGGTCCTCGCCTTGTCGAAGGCTTTCGCGCTCAGCTCGGCCAGCGACGCCGCCCGCGAGGTGCGCGACGAGGTGGGGTTCTTCCAGACGGTCCGTGCCGCAATGGTCAAGGCCGCCGACACCAGCGGCAGGTCGGCCGCCGAGCGCGACCTGGCGATCCGGCAGATCGTCAACGACGCCGTCGCCTCGACCGAGATCGTCGACATTCTCTCGGCCGCGGGTCTGTCTTCGCCGGATATCTCGATCCTGTCCGACGAGTTCCTGGCCGAGGTCGGGCAGATGGAGAAGAAGAACCTCGCCCTCGAGGCGCTGCGCAAGCTCCTTAACGACGAGATCAGGTCGCGTAGCCGATCGAACGTCATCGAGACACGGAAGTTCTCGGAGCGCCTCGAAGAGGCCATCGCCCGCTACCACACCAACGCGATCAGTACGGTCGAGGTGCTTCAGGAGTTGATCGCGCTGGCGAAGGACGTTCGCGAGGCGCGGAACCGGGGCGAGGAAACCGGCCTTTCACCAGAGGAAGTGGCCTTCTACGACGCGCTCGCTGAAAATGAGAGCGCCGTCGAGGTTCTGGGCAACGATCAGCTCAAGGTTATCGCACACGAGCTTCTCAAGGGGCTCCAGGCGAATGTCAGTGTCGACTGGGCGCATCGGGACAGTGCCCGCGCCCGGCTTCGCGTGCTGGTGAAGCGGATCCTGCGCAAGTACGGCTATCCACCGGATCTCGAGGACGCTGCGGTTCAGGGTGTCCTCGCGCAGGCAGAGGCGATCCTTTCGGAGGTTGTGCGCTGATGGTAGTCGCGAACCCAATGGGCGAACAGCTGACATTCGCTGCTGGCGCTTGCGGAGAGCGTGAATTCAGATTTTGCTCGGGCTGATGAAGACACCAACCCACAGGCTTCAGCGTGCTTCGGTCGGCTTGTTGGCGCTAAAGCAGATCGTTTGGAATGGGGTATCGATTGGAGGTTGCGCATGTTGGAAAGTGGTTCGCAGTGGCGGCGTTGGGACCTCCACATTCACACGCCGGACACGGCGCTGAACGACCAGTTCGGCGACTGGGATGAGTATCTGGCTGCCATAGAAGCGCAGACCGACGTCCGGGTAATCGGTGTGACAGACTACTTCTCGATCGCCAACTATAGCAGGCTCAAGGCGTTCAAGGAGGCCGGCCGCATCCCGGAAATCGACCTCCTGATACCCAATATCGAGTTCAGAATCTCTCCCCCAAACGACAGGGCGAGGGCTGTGAACATTCACCTGCTTGTCAGCCCCGATGATCACAACCATGAAGCGGAGATCAACAACGCCCTGGGTCGGTTGACTTGGACCTATAACAAGCGGAACTATTCTTGCCTGCCTGACCAGCTTCGCGCCTTTGGTCGTGCCTTTGATGCTACCGCCGCGGACGACCGCGCGGCGATGCGTGTCGGCGCGACACAGTTCAAGCCGGATTTCAGCGCACTGCGTGCCTGGTTCCACAAAGAACACTGGTTGCAGCAGAACGCCATAGTGGCCGTCTCCGCGGGCACCGATGGACTGTCGGGTTTCCTGAACGACGGCGGGTGGGCAGGACATCGCGAAGAGATAGCGCGCTTTAGCCGGATGCTCTTCTCGGGCAGGCCCGGCGAGCGCAACTTCTGGCTCGGGAAGCGCAGTCCTGATGACCTGGAGACGATAAAGAGGCTAGGCGGCTTCAAGCCCTGCATTCACGGGTCCGACGCGCACGATATCGCTCATTTGTTCCGCCCCGATGAGGAGCGATTTTGCTGGATCAAGGCGGACACCACCTTCGAGGGACTTCGGCAGCTGATCTACGAGCCCGAGGACAGAGTCTACATCGGCCCAACCCCTCCGGTCCTGTACGACGAAGCTCGCGTTATCCGTTCGATCAGGCTTTCCAGTTCCGGTGGATGGTTCGACGACATCGAAATCCCTCTGAACGCAGCGCTCGTATCCATCATCGGACAGAAGGGCTCGGGTAAATCCGCTCTGGCCGAACTGACCGCCTGCGCTGCCGGTAGCTGGGCGTCGAATGAATCGGGAAGTTTCATGCGGCGAGCGGGCGCGCACCTACAAGGCATGAACGTCGAACTGCTGTGGGGCGATGGCGATCCGAGCGCCGTGCGTATCGGTGACGACCTGCCGGATAACGGGCACGTTCGCTACCTTTCACAGAAATTCGTGGAGCGCCTCTGTTCCGACGATCATATTGGCGACGAACTGGTTCGCGAGATCGAAGCCGTCGTCTTTTCGTACCTCGATCCTTCCGACACGCTCAATGCATCCAGCTTTGACGAACTTCGTGCGCTCAGCACTGAGGGCATACGCGCAGAAGGCAACCGGCTGCGCGAAGATATCCAGCGACTGACCGCCGAAGAATGCACCTTGCGAGACAACGCTGCCAAGCTTGGCGAGAAGAGAGCGCGCATCAAGTCCCTGACTGAAGAGAAGGGCGGACTTGCCAAGCAGCTTCCTAAGCCCGCCACTGACGATGAGGCGAAGCATCAGGCAGATTTGCAGGCCAAGCGACTGGCCTTGGCGGCCGCCCAACAAGCGGCTGGAGAGGATAAGCAAAGGCTTCAGAAGATTAACGATATCAGGACCAAGGTCACCGCGTTCAAGGCGCAGATGGGGCGGTTCGCCAAAGAGATCGACACGCTTCTCGCAGAGGCCGGGATTCCAGAACGTGAGCGCGTGCATTTCCACCCTGCCTTTCCTGCCGATACAGAACCGCCCTTGGCTCGCCGCGAGACGGAACTGAACTCCGCAGTTTCACAGCGGCTTGGCGCTACAGAGAACCCCGCGGAAAATACGATCCGGTGGTTGCAGCAGCAGATAGCCGCCCTGGAAAAACAGGAGACTGCTGACAAAGCGCGGCAGGAGAGGATCAGGACGATTCAGGCTCGTCTCGCCGCTATCGAAACAGAACTAGAGCGCATCCATAGGGAGATCGCCCAGGTGGAAGGACCCCAGAAGGAGCGCAGGGAGGCCATACGATGCGAGCGTGTTGCTGCGTATGTCAGCTACTTTGACAACCTCAAGCTTGAGCAGCAGACATTGGCAAAGCTCTATGCCCCCGTTTCCGCACGACTTACCGGCGACGCAGCGACGAAGCAGGAGCAGGACCTTGAGTTTGCGATACGGTGGGTCGCCGATATCAAACAGTGGATCGAGCGAGGTAGCGTCCTGTTTGACCAGAGAAAGACCATCCCCTACGGCAATCTGAAAGGGCTCGAAGAAGCGGCGAACCGTATCCTTGCCCCCGCCTGGACGTCAGGCGAGTCAGACCAGATCGCTCCCGCAATGGAGGAGTTTCTCAGCGCATTTCGGGACAAGGACTTGCCGCCTGCAAAATACATGCGGGCAGGCGTCACCGTTCAGGACGTTTTCGACTGGCTCTACGAGGTTGAGCACGTACAACTTAGCTATGGCCTGAAATACAATGGTACCGACCTAGAAAACCTATCACCCGGCACCAAGGGCATTGTACTTCTGATCCTGTATCTGGGCATGGATGTAAAGGACACTCGTCCATTGATCGTCGATCAACCGGATGAAAATCTCGACAACGAGTCGATCTATTCCTTGCTCACTTCATACTTCAAGTCAGCCAAGAAGCGGCGCCAGATTATCCTCATAACGCACAACCCCAACCTTGTGGTGAACACGGATTCTGAGCAAGTTATTGTCGCGAGCGCGGAGCGGCGCGATGACGGGCTCCCACATATCAGTTACCTTGCGGGCTCGCTAGAGAACAACGCGCCTGATGGCCAAGGCATCAGGCAGCGCGTATGCCGTATCCTTGAAGGTGGTTCTGATGCATTCCGGAAGCGGGAGATGCGCTATTCCCTAGTGAGAACTTAGCGATCTCCCCAACCGCCAACAGCGTAATTGTCATGATCGCGCAGACAGAATTACCTTGTCTCTTGAGCTTCGCTGGGTTTCGTTTTCGCGATGCCCTTCTGCAGCGGGTGGAGGCAGCCTACTCCTTCTATGGATCGCGGTGGGGCTCTGTCCGGTCAGCGATGAATAGCCGCTCTGGGCCGAACGCATTGCCCCCCTCCCATGGTTCCTCCCGGACCGAATCCGTATACGGGGGGGCTGAGCGCGGCAGTTTTCCAGCGCCTGGCCATTTCGCCGGGGAATCCACCTGGAAGCCACCTTCGCCCGCGCGCCCGAAATTCTGATTCGAGTTCAAACACTTATGTGACAGACCCGCTGCCGAGGTGGATTCCGTTCCGGAAGCCAGGGAAGCCACCTCCGGGGAAGCCAGGTGACCAGAAGCCATCGCGGGAAACCACTTCGTGAGAACCTGTTGAATCCACGTCGCTTTTCAGATTGACAGACCTGCCCCCCTTGCCCTACCCCTTGATCATCGAAGAATTGCGCCCGCAGGAACTCCCTCGCGGGCGCTTTTCGTTTTCATCACCACATCCTGAGCCCCGCCCCATGGACCTGGTCTTTGCACCGAGCCAGATCGAGAGCTGGCCGATCGAGCGCCTGCGCCCCTATGCCCGCAATGCCAAGATGCACGGCGACGACCAGGTGGCAAAGATCGCCGCCAGCATGGCGAAGTTCGGCTGGACCGTCCCCTGCATGGTGGCCGACGATGGCGAGCTGATCGCGGGCCACGGCCGCGTGCTGGCCGCGACCATGCTTGGCCTGACCGAAGTGCCGGTGATCCGGCTCAGCCATCTCGACGAGGCCGAGCGCCGGGCCTACCGGATCGCCGACAACAAACTGACCGAACTGGGCGAGTGGGACGAGGCCCTGCTGCGCGACGAGATCGCGGGGCTGCTGGCCGAGGATTTCGACCTGACGCTCCTGGGGATCAGCGACGATGATCTGGATGCCCTGCTGCGGGGTCCCGAGGCGCTGGGCGGCGATGGTCCGGTCGAGGGCGAGGACGATGTTCCGGACCTGCCGGTCACGCCGGTAACGGTGCCGGGCGACCTATGGCAGCTGGGCGGGCACCGGCTGATCTGCGGCGACAGCACATCGGCCGATGTGGTCGGGCGGCTGCTGGCCGATGTTCGCCCGCTGCTCATGGTGACCGACCCGCCCTATGGCGTGGAGTATGACCCCTCCTGGCGCAACCAGGCGGGCGCGGCCAGGACGAAACGCACCGGCAAGGTGCTGAACGACGACCGCGCCGACTGGCGCGAGGCATGGGCGCTTTTCCCCGGCGATGTGGCCTATGTCTGGCACGGCGCGCTGCATGCCGCGACCGTGGCCGACAGCCTGGTGGCCGCAGGCTTCGCCATCCGGTCGCAGATCATCTGGGCCAAGGACCGGCTGGTGCTCAGCCGCGGCGATTACCACTGGCAGCATGAGCCTTGCTGGTATGCCGTGCGCACCAGGGGCAAGGGCCATTGGGCCGGAGACCGCAAACAGACAACGTTGTGGCAGATCTCGGGTCGCGATCAGGATGCCGACACAGTGCATGGCACGCAGAAGCCCGTCGAATGCATGCGGCGCCCGATCCTGAACAACTCGTCCCCTGGCCAGGCGGTCTATGAACCCTTCATGGGATCCGGCACGACGCTGATCGCGGCGGAAACCACCGGCCGGGTCTGCTACGGGATCGAATTGAACCCGGCCTATGTCGATGTCGCCATCGAACGCTGGCAATCTTTCACCGGCGAGGAGGCGGTGCTGGCGGAAACCGGCGAGAGTTTCGCCGCCCTGAAGGCGAAGAGGCTGGCTGCATGACGCATCATGTCCGCCCAAGCCAGATCGCGATCTGGCCGCTGGATCGGCTCAAGCCCTATGCGCGCAATGCCAAGACGCACGGCGCCGAACAGGTGGCGCGGATCGCCGCCAGCATGGCCGAGTTCGGCTGGACGGTGCCATGCCTTGTCGCGGCTGATGGCGAGTTGATCGCGGGCCATGGCCGCGTCCTGGCCGCCGCGCAGCTCGGCCTCGCTGAAGCACCGGTTATCGTGCTGGGCCACCTCTCCGAGGCGCAGCGGCGAGCTTACCGGATCGCCGACAACAAGCTGACCGAGATGGGCGGGTGGGACGAGACGCTGTTGCTCGAGGAACTGCGCGGGCTGATGGCCGAGGACTTCGACCTCGGGCTGATCGGCATCCCCGAGGACGAACTGGATGCCCTGCTTCACGATGCCGACGACCGCGCGCCCATCGACGATGACACGGCGGACACCATCCCCGAGGCCCCAGCCGAGCCGATCACCCGGCCCGGCGACATCTGGGCGCTGGGCGATCACCGGCTGATCTGCGGCGATGCCACCGACCCGGCCGTGGTGGCGCGGCTGATGGACGGGGCGCAGGCGTCGCTGATGTTTACCTCGCCACCCTATGCCCAGCAGCGTGACTACGGCGCGGCGAAGGAGAAGGTGGGGGATTGGGATGCGCTGATGCAGGGCGTGTTCGCTGCAGCGCCGGTGACCGCCGATGCACAGCTGCTGGTCAATCTCGGCCTCGTCCATCGGGATGGCGAGTGGCTCCCGTATTGGGAGGGCTGGGTAGACTGGATGCGCGTGCAGGGTTGGCGGCGGTTCGGCTGGTACGTGTGGGACCAGGGGCCCGGCCTGCCTGGCGACTGGAACGGACGGCTGGCCCCGTCGCACGAGTTCATCTTCCACTTCAACCGCCAGCCCCGGCAGCCGAACAAGACGGTCGAGAGCAAGCACGCGGGCGAAACTCTCGGCGGCGGCGGGTTGCGCGGGGCCGACGGCACGGTGCATCGCAAGACCGGCTTCGGCAACGCGATCCAGAGCCACCGCATCGCGGACAGCGTTTTCCGCATCATGCGCCACAAGGGCGGGCTGGGTGCCGCCGGATCGCATCCGGCCGTGTTTCCGGTGGCGCTGGTCGAGGCGGTGCTGGAGGCCTTCACCGATCCGGGCGAGCTGGTGTTCGAGCCCTTCTGCGGCTCGGGCACCCAGTTGATCGCCGCGGAACGCACCGGGCGGCGCTGCTGCGCGGTGGAACTGGACCCGGTCTATTGCGACGTCGCCGTGCGGCGGTGGGAGATGGCGACGGGGCGAGCAGCCAATCGCATCGTCATGGAGGAGGAAGCCCGGAAACCGGCGCGCCGGTCGAGGAAGCGCACATGACCCAGTCGCGCCGCATGTCGATGATCGAGGCGATCACCAATGTCGCGCTGGGCTACGCGCTGGCAGTGATCACGCAGATCATCGTGTTCCCCTCGTTCGGCCTGCACCCCAGCCCTGGCGAGAACCTTGCGCTGGGCGGGATCTTCACCGCGATCTCCCTGGTTCGTGGCTACGCCCTGCGCAGGCTGTTCGAGCGCTGGCGTGCGCCCTGAGCGGATCGCTGGCGTGACCATGCGCTGGCTGGTAACGTCGAGCCATGTCCGAAGGCTGGCAGCATATCGAGATCACCGATCATGGGACCATCGTTGTCCTGCGTCCGGTTTCGGACGAGGGACGGGCATGGCTCGAAGAGCATGTCGGCGAGCCGGGGCCGGGCGGGGTCTACAGCTGCGAGCCACGCATGGCGCGGGACATCCTGCAGGCGGCCGCCCGCGATCTGCTGTCCTGGCAATGAGCAACCGCCGCCCGGGCGGGGCGGCGGCACTGGGTGGCAGGTGTTGAGGGTTCAGGCGCTCAGCTTGTAGACGGTCCCCCTGCCCTCGACCTTCTCGGCCGTGACAGGCAGGCCCAGCTTCTTCTTCAGCGCGCCGGACATGGCGCCGCGCACCGTGTGCGACTGCCAGCCCGTTTGGGCGACGATCTCGTCGATGGTCGAGCCGCCCTCTGCGCGGAGCATCTCGATCAGGGTCTCCTGCTTGGTGCCCTTCCGGTGCTTGACCGGGGCGGTCGGCGTTTCGGGCGGCGTCGTCTCGCCCGGTTCGTCCGTGATCCCGAGGTTGCTGTAGGCCAGCGGGGTGGCGCGCAGCGTGATCGGGCCGCGCTCCTCGTCGTGCCGCCAGACCGTGTTGAGATCCGTGGCGGCGATTTCCTCGATCAAGCCCTGCTTCAGGAGGCTCTTGCAGACGTTGCCGACGGCGCCGCCCTTGAGGCTGGCGGTGACGGGGAAGACCGCTCCGTCCTCGCGCGCGCAGGCGGTGGACAGGATGACGGCTTGGGCGTCGGAAAGCTGGATCTGTGTCATGGGGTCGTCTCCGTATACGGGCCCGCGACATGCGGCGCCTTCTACGACCCCAAGCCGCGCAGGGCGCGGCAGGAGTTCCGGCCGTGCCGGAGATCACTCGGCGTGTTCGCCTTCGCGGAAGGCGCTGTCGGTGATGCGCTTCAGGAGGCTGGCGTAGTGTTCGAGGGTGCCGACATGGCCCCAGTTCACCTCGTCGGGGTGGGTGTTGAAGTGGTCGTCGCTGAGCGCCTGCAGCCGGGCGAGCATCTCGTCGATCTCCGCCTTCTTGCCGATGAAGGCGGCCAATGCGGCTTCCCTGTTGCGCCGGGCCTTCTCGGCGCGGAGTTCGTGGCGCGGGGTGGTGATCGGGTTCAGGCGAGTGGTCATTGTGGTGGCTCCTTGGTTTTGCGCTATCGCTGCGCTGCTTGAGCGCGGTGGTGAGTTGCATCGTCGTCTTGGGATGGATGTTCGCTCTGTCCGCGAGGCTTATCAACTCGATAAGCACCTGACTTGGAA
>DNSZ01000191.1:0-434 GCA_003500165.1 Paracoccaceae bacterium
GGCGGTTTCAGGTTTCAAGTGCAACGGTTGATGTGAAGGCCTGGATTTCTTCGGCCATGGCTTCGGCGGGTGTTCTCCAACCGAGGGTTTTCCTCGGTCGGTTGTTCATCAGTGCAGCGACATCGTTCAGCCAGGTCTGGCTGGCGCCGCTGAGGTCTGCGCCTTTGGGCATGAACTGACGGAGCAGTCCGTTGGTGTTCTCGTTCGAGCCGCGCTGCCAGGGCGCGTGCGGGTCGCAAAACCAGATGTCGATCTTCAACCGCCGGGCCAGTTCGGAGTGGCAGGCCATCTCGGCGCCGCGATCGTAGGTCATGCTCTTGCGCAGGGCCTCGATCGTCGCCGCCTTCAGCCCGCCGCGCGGCTGCGCGCGCCGCATAGATCGTCTCGTGGCTGACGCGGGCGGAAGGATCATCGGGCTTCATGCGCCGCAGTCT
>DNSZ01000191.1:558-10637 GCA_003500165.1 Paracoccaceae bacterium
TGCTGCACTTGAAACTTGAGCCCAAGTGTCACATCCCGTGTGATTATGGGGCCGTTTCCTGAAGAGTTTCGGCTTCTGTTTGTGCCATTCTTTCAGGGCGTCGATGGGCGTTCGGCCTTTGAGGACGGATTGCGGGAGCTCGCCGTTGTAGTGGCGGACGTAGCGCAGGATGGTCTGTTCGAGGTCCTCGCCGGAGCGGAATCGGTGGCTTTGCAGAACGTCCTCGATCCGGCCGTTGAACCGCTCGACCATGCCGTTCGTTTGCGGCCGAACCGGTGGGGCCGGGCGGTGCTCGATCTCGGTGCAGCCGGTCACGGCGGCCGAATGGGCGGTGGTGTGCGAGCTGGGCGGGCTCGACCCGGCATCGATCTGATCAGGGCGTTCCGAAAACCTGCACCAGAATGGCGTCCAGCGCCTCAGCGTCCTGCGGCGTGAACGCCGCCGGTTGGTCGCTGTCGATATCGAACACGCCGATCAGCCCGCCTGCCCCGTCCCGCACCGGCAGCACCAGTTCCGACCGGGTGGAGGCAGCGCAGGCGATATGGCCCGGAAAGGCGGCCACATCGTCGACCCGTTGCACCTGCCCTGTCCGGGCCGCCGCGCCGCAGACGCCGCGCGAAAACGGGATCGTCAGGCAGCCATGGCCGCCCTGATAGGGGCCGATCTTCAACAGGCCGGGCGCGACCACGCGATAGAACCCGACCCAGTCGAACCGGTCGTCGGCGTGGTAGACCTCGCAGGCAACCGTCGCCATCAGGGCCACGATATCGTCCTCGCCCGCGGTCAGGGCGGCCACACGGGCGCGCAGTGCAGGCCAGTCCACCGCCGTCACGGCCGTTCGATGGCGATCGCCGTGCCCTCGCCCCCGCCGATGCAGATCGCCGCGACGCCGCGTTTGAGCCCCCGCGCCTCGAGCGCGTGCAAGAGCGTCACCATGATCCGCGCGCCCGAGGCGCCGATCGGATGGCCCAGCGCGCAGGCCCCGCCATGCACGTTCATCTTCTCGCGCGGCACCCCCATCTCGGCCATGAAGGCCATGGGGACGACGGCGAAGGCCTCGTTGACCTCCCACAGATCGACATCGGCGACCGACCAGCCGATCCGGTCAAGGAGCTTGCGCGCCGCGGGCACCGGCGCGGTGGTGAACCAGCCCGGCGCCTGGGCGTGGCTGGCATGGCCCGGGATGCGGGCGCGCACCGGCATTCCGGCGCTGCGCGCGACCTCTTCGCGGGCCAGGATCAACGCCGCCGCCCCGTCGGAAATCGAGCTGGAATTCGCCGCCGTGACCGTGCCGCCGGCGCGGAAGGCGGGCTTCAGATGGGGGATTTTCTCGGGCCGCGCATTGCCCGGCTGTTCGTCGATATCGACGCTGTGGGCGCCCTTGCGCCCCGACACCGTGACCGCCGTGATTTCAGCCGCAAAGGCGCCCGAATCCCGGGCGGCAAGCGCGTTGCCGAGCGAGCCGATGGCATAGGCATCCTGATCCTCGCGGGTGAACTGGTAATGCGCCGCGCAATCCTCGGCGAAGGTGCCCATCAGCCGGCCCTTGTCATAGGCGTCCTCGAGCCCGTCGAGAAACATGTGGTCGACAACCCGCCCATGGCCAAGCCGCGCGCCGCCCCGCATGCCGGGCAACAGATAGGGGGCTTCGGTCATGCTCTCCATGCCGCCCGCCGCGATCACATCGGCCTGACCCAGCGCCAGCCGGTCGGTGGCGACCATGGCCGCCTTCATGCCCGAACCGCACATCTTGTTCAGCGTCGTTGCCGGCACCGCCTCGTCCAGCCCGGCGGCAAAGCCGGCCTGGCGGGCGGGGGCCTGACCCTGGCCCGCGGGCAGCACGCAGCCCATGATCAGCTCGTCGATGGCGGGCCCACCCGCCGCCGCGCGCGCCGCTTCCAGCGCCGCCCCGCCCAGCACGGGGGCGGGAACGCCGGCGAAAGCGCCCTGCAACCCGCCCATCGCCGTGCGCTGCGCGCCCACGATCACGACCTCGTCCATCGGGGCCTCCGCTTTGCTGCTGCCTGTCCTCAGAACATCGCGAATCCGGGGCAAATGCAACGCATCGCCGCGGCCGGAACATAAGTGGAACGAAAACGAAATCGTAACGGGTTGGCCGATAAGTCGCATTCGACAGGACCGGAGGGACAGATGCAGCTCGATTGCGAAACCATTGGCGCCGACCTTGTCGTCCGGATGCGCGAGGCACGGCTCGACGCTGCCGGCGCGATCGCCTTCAAGGAAGCGTTCCGCGCCTGCCTGCAGGGGCCGGCCACCCGCGTCATCCTTGACCTTTCCAGCGTGACCTTCATGGATTCGAGCGGGCTGGGCGCCGTGGTCGCGGTGCTGAAGGCGGCGACACCGGCGCGGGCCTTCGCCCTTGCCGGGCTGACCCCGGCGGTGGCGCGGGTGTTCAAGCTGACGCGCATGGATTCGGTGTTCTCGATCTATCCCGACCTGGCCGCGGCCATGGCCGAGGGGCGCGGCGCAGCATCGGGCGATGGCGGCGGATGACCGGGCCGCGCGGTCGCCCGGGCGCGCTGCGCCTGCGCATCGACAGCCGCGCCGAAGCGGTGCGCGGCGCGCTGGCCGCGACGCGGGCCCATGTCGCAGCGGCGGTCGATAACGGGGCCTCGGATGCCGATTGCAGGCCCGGGAACGGGGCGGCCTTGCCCGATCCCGATACCGTCGAACTGCTGCTGGCCGAATTGCTCAACAATGTGGTTCGGCACGCCTGCCGCGGCCGGCCGGGCCATTCGATCGAGATTGCGCTGCGGGAGCGGCCGGACGGTCTTCTGGTGCTGATCCGCGACGATGGCGTGCCGATGCCCGGGGGCGCGCCGCCGCCGGGCCGGGTTCACGACCCCGACGACCTGCCCGAGGGCGGCTTCGGCTGGGGCCTGATCCGCATGCTCGCGCGCGACATCCGCTATGCCCGGCGGCGCGGGCGCAACCGGATCGCGCTGGTCATCCCGCCCGGCTGATCGCAACGGTCATCGGGAATGACCGTTAACCGCCTGCCGCCCCGCCGCCCGGGCGGCCTGCAGGAAAGCCGCCATGCGGCCGGGATCCTTGCGGCCGGGTGCGGCTTCGACCCCGCTCGAGACATCGATCTGGGCCGCCCCGGTCGCCCGGATCGCCGCAGCGACGTTTTCGGCCGTCAGCCCGCCGGCCAGCATCCAGGGCACCGACCAGCGGCGACCGGCCAGCAGATGCCAGTCGAACGGCACCGCATTGCCGCCCGGCCGGGTGGCGCCCGGCGGCGGTTTGGCATCGACCAGAATCTGGTCGGCCACCGCGCCATAGGTGTCGAGCGCCGGCAGGTCGGCCGCCTGGGCAAGGCCGATGGCCTTCATCACCGGCAGCCCGTAGCGCGCCCGCAGCGCGGCAACCCGCGCCGGGCTTTCGGAACCGTGAAGCTGCAGCATGTCGATGGGGACGGTGTCGAGCAGCGCCTCGAACGCGGCATCGTCGGCATCGACCGTCAGGGCGACCCGGGTCACGCCGGCCGGGACCGACAGCGCCAACAGCCGCGCCGCGGCCGCGCTCAGGTGCCGCGGCGAAGGCGGAAAGAAAACGAACCCGACATAGGCGGCGCCGGCTTCGACGGCCGCTGCGACATCTGCGGCGCAGGTGAGCCCGCAGACCTTCACCCGAACGGGCACGCGCCCGTCAGCCGTCGACGATCGCCAGCACGTCGTCGCGGTTCTTGGGCTCGCCGGCCTTTTCGCGCAGGTTGCTGACCTCGCGCTCGAGCGAGGCCTTGGCGCGCCGTTCGCGGGTGACGGCCGAGCGATGCTTGGCCTCGCGCAGATACTCCCAGACGAACCCCAGCGCCAACCCGGCAAGCAGGGAGCCGAAGATCACCAGGAACAGCGGCAGTTCCCCGCTGGTCGGGAACGGCACGAAATCGGCGATCCCCCGGGGCAGCAGGTTCACCGTGACCGGCGCCAGATTGGCGACCGCCAGGATCACCAGGACGATCGTCAGCACCAGCAGGAATAGATACTTGATGTAGCGCATGGCCTATGCGTCCCCTTCGCCGCCACCGTTGAGCCGTTCCCGCAACAGCTTGCCCGTCTTGAAGAACGGCACCGCCTTTTCCTCCACCGGCACGGCCGCCCCGGTGCGCGGATTGCGGCCCATCCTGGCATCGCGATGCTTGACCGAAAACGCGCCGAAACCGCGCAGTTCGACCCGGTTGCCCTGTTCCATGGCCCGGGTGATCTCTTCGAACACGGTGGTCACGATCCGTTCGACATCGCGCTGGTAAAGATGCGGGTTTTCATCGGCGAGTTTCTGGATCAACTGCGAACGTATCACCTGCCCCTCCCAAGTCGCGCCGGCTTTGCGACGCCGGTGCCCAGAATGCGGGCGATCGCCCAAGAAGCGGCTTTCCTTGCAAAAAACCCGCCCGAGATGGTTTGTTAGCGGTTCATCCCTGCCTTGTCCAGCCCGCGCGGTCCGGCCATCGGGGCCATCGCCCTTGCAACGCGACGAACCGGGCGGGCGCCCATCGCCGGGCGCGCGCCCGGCGATCCGGCCGCCCTGCGGCGGCCGGTCCCAGCTTCCCGCGACAGGCACCGGGGCGGGCGCGGCGTCAAGCGGGCCGCTCCGGGATCAGCCCGCGCGGGCTGAAGCGCAGCACCAGCAGCAGGATCACCCCCATGGTCAAGAGCCGCATATGCGCCGCCGAGGCCAGCAGACGATCGCGCAGCGCGCTGCCTTCGGGCATCCCGGCAGTGACCACATCCATCAGCCAGCGGCCCATCGGCTCGACCTGGACCCAGAAGAACCAGATCAGGAACCCGCCCAGGATCGCGCCCCAGTTGTTGCCCGAGCCGCCGACGATCACCATCACCCAGATCAGGAAGGTAAAGCGCAGCGGCTGATACGAGCTTGGCGTCAACTGCCCGTCGAGCGTGGTCATCATCGCGCCCGCCAGCCCGATCACCGCCGAGCCGAGCACGAAGATCTGCAGATGCCGCGCCTTGACGTTCTTGCCCATGGCGCCGGCCGCGACCTCGTTGTCGCGGATCGCCCGCATCATCCGGCCCCAGGGCGAGTTGAGTGCGCGTTCCGCCAGGATCAGGATCACGATCAGCACGACGGCGAACAGCCCTGCATAGATCAGCTTTACCGCGATCGACGACGCCTCCACCGGGTCGAGTCCCAGCGCCGTGGCGCGGTCGACGAAGCCGGGATCGGCCTGCAGATCGACCTCATAGGGGGCGGGGCGGGGCAGGCCGACCACGTTCTTGACCCCGCGGCTCAGCCAGTCTTCGTTCTTGAGCACGGCGATGATGATCTCGGAGATGCCAAGCGTCGCGATCGCCAGATAGTCCGAGCGCAGCCCCAGCGCGGTCTTGCCGATCAGCCAGGCCGCGCCGGCGGCCAGCACCCCGCCGACCGGCCAGGCCAGCAGGATCGGCAGGCCAAGCCCGCCGAGATAGCCCGAAACGGCCGGGTCCACATCCTCGATCGCATCGACCGCCGGGCCGAACAGGGCGCGAAAGGCGATCAGCCCGACGACCCCGGCCGCGGCCAGTATCCACCAGCGGCGGCGGCCCGGCGGCAGGCGCCGATGCAGCCAGATCAGCCCGGCGATGGTGGCTGCGCCCAGCACCAGCGCCAGCCAGGCCCGTCCGCCGCCCGCCGCCCAGGCCTCGGCCACCGGCGGCATCGACACCAGCACGGCGGCAAGCCCGCCGAGCGCCAGAAATCCCATCACCCCGACATTGAACAGGCCCGCATACCCCCATTGCATGTTCACGCCCATCGCCATGATGGCCGAGACGAGACCCATGTTGAGGATCGCAAGCGCGAGGTTCCAGCTCTGGAACACGCCCGTGCCTATGATCGCCGCGGCGACCAGGCCGAACATCAGGGCGATGCGGCTGCGTTGACCGGTCATGCGCTGGCCCCCCGGAAAAGCCCCGTGGGCCGGATCAGCAGCACCAGGACAAGGATGATGAAGGACACCGCGAATTTGTAGTCGGTGCCGAGGAACTGCACCAGCCCCTCGGGCGCGAGCGCATCGGGCAGCACATAGGTCAGCACCTTCTTCCAGGCATAGGTCACCGTCACCTCGGAAAACGCGATGATGAAGGCGCCGGCGATCGCACCGACCGGGTTGCCCAGCCCGCCAAGGATCGCCGAGGCAAAGATCGGCAGCAGCAGCTGGAAATAGACGAAGGGCTTGAAGCTCTTGTCGAGGCCGTAGAGCACCCCGGCGATCACCGACAGGCCGGCGACCACGATCCAGGTGATCGCCACCACCCGTTCGGGGTTGATGCCCGACAGCAGCGCCAGTTCCTCGTTGTCGGAATAGGCCCGCATCGACTTGCCGGTCCGGGTGCGGCGCAGGAACCAGAAGAGCGCGGCGACGACCAGGATCGCGGTGACCACGGTCAGCGCCTGGGTGGTGCGGATCGACAGCCCCTCGGCCAGCCCCGTTGCCTCGCGGAACGCACGCGGATGGATCAGAAACCGCGCCCCGTCGTCAAAGCGCTGATCGTCGGGGCCGATGAACAGCCGCGTCAGCCCGTTGAGGATGAACATCACCCCGATCGAGGCGATGACAAAGGTGACCGGCACCGCCTTGACGCCGCGATAGAAGCGATAGACGCCCCGGTCGATCAGCAACAGCAGCAGCGCGGTCACCGCGATCGCGACCGGCAGGGCAAGCAGCGCCGTGGGCAGCGGGCCAAGCGACACCCCCCAGCCCTGCAGCGCCCAGGTGGCATAGATCGCCACCATGGTGCCGATTGCCATGGTGTCGCCATGGGCAAAGTTCGAAAACCGCAGGATGCCGTAGATCAGCGTCACCCCCAGCGCCCCCAGCGCCAGCTGGCTGCCATAGGCAAGCGCCGGGATCAGCACGAAATTCGACAGCGCGACGATGGCGTTGAGGAAATCCATCTAGCCCCCCAGGAAACTCTTGCGAACCTCGGGGTCGGCCAGCAGCGCCCGCCCGGTATCGGTATAGCGGTTTTCGCCCTGCACCAGGACAAAGCCGTGATCGGCGATCTCCAGCGCCTGGCGGGCGTTCTGTTCGACCATCAGGATCGACAGGCCGGTGCGCGCGATCTCGATGATCCGGTCGAAAAGCTCGTCCATGACGATGGGCGACACGCCCGCCGTCGGTTCATCCAGCATCAGCAGTTTCGGCTTGGTCATCAGCGCGCGGCCGACGGCGACCTGCTGGCGCTGGCCGCCCGACAGTTCGCCCGCCGCCTGGCGGCGCTTGTCCTTGAGGATCGGGAACAGGGCAAAGACCTGCTCCATCGTCTCGGCGATGTCGTCGCGGCGCAGGAACGCGCCCATCTCCAGATTCTCCTGAACCGTCAGGGCGGGGAACACGTTGCGGTTCTGCGGGACGAAACCCATCCCCTTGGCCACCCGGGCCTGCGGGGTCAGATGGCTGATATTCTCGCCATCGAGCACGATGCGCCCGTGTTTCAGCCGCAGCATGCCGAAGATCGCCTTCATCGCGGTCGATTTGCCCGCCCCGTTCGGCCCGACGATCACCGCGATCTCGCCGGTGCCGACGCGGATCGTGCAATCGTGCAGGATGTTGGCGGCGCCATAGCCGCCGGTCATGCCGATCGCGTCGAGGAAGGGTTGGGTCATCCCGCGGCCTGCGCGGCCTTGCGCGCGTTCTTCTGCCCGCGGCCCAGATAGGCCTCGATCACATGCTCGTTGTCGCGCACCTCCTGCGCGGTGCCCTTGGCCAGCACGCGGCCCTCGGCCATCACGATCACCGGGTCGCAAAGCTTGGCGATGAAATCCATGTCGTGTTCGATCACGCAGAAGGTATAGCCGCGCTCGGCATTGAGCCGCAGGATGGCATCCGCGATGGTGCCCAGAAGCGTGCGGTTCACCCCTGCGCCGACCTCGTCGAGGAACACGATCTTGGCGTCGACCATCATCGTCCGGCCCAGTTCCAGCAGCTTCTTCTGCCCGCCCGACAGGTTGCCGGCGCGTTCGTCGGCCAGATGGGTCAGGGTGAGGAACTTCAGCACCCCATCGGCCTTTTCCGCCAGCGCGCGATCCTCGGCGGCGATCGCGCCGCGGCGGAACCAGGCATCCCACAGCCGCTCACCCGATTGCCCGCCGGGCACCATCATCAGGTTTTCCCGCACCGTGAGGGACGGGAATTCATGGGCGATCTGAAAGGTGCGCAACAGCCCGCGCGCGAACAATTCATGCGGCGGCAGCCCGGTAATGTCCTCGCCATCCATGATGACCCGGCCCGAGGTCGGCGGCAACTCTCCGGCGACGACGTTGAACAGCGTCGACTTGCCCGCGCCATTGGGGCCGATCAGACCGGTGATCGAACCGGTCTCGATCGTCAGGCCGGCCCCGTCGACGGCGTGAAACCCGCCGAAATGCTTGTGCAGTTGCTCGACCCGGATCACACCCCGCCCCCCGTCACGGCAAACAGCCCGGGCGAACCCGGGCTGTCCTCGTTCTGTCCGATGTCCGGCTCAGCGGAACTGAACCGTCTCGTAGGCGCCATCGGTGATGGTGTATTCGCGATAGGTGCCGGCGGCCTCGCCCGGGCCGATCAGCTCCACATTGGTGGCGCCGACATAGTCGATCTCGCCGCCATCGTTGAGGATCTGGATCGCCTTGCCCAGTTCGCCCGGCAGGATCGGCTCGCCCGGGGCATTGGCGATATCGAGGATGTTGGCCGCCGCCGCCTCGGATGTGCCGGCGCCGCCCTTGTGCATCGCCAGCGCAATGAGCGCCGCAGCGTCATAGGATTCGCGCGTGAACGAGCTTTCGCCGTTGACGCCGGCGGCCTCGGTGATCGCGGCAAAGGCATCCGCGCCCTCGCCCTCGGACCACGGCACGGCCCCGATCGAGCCGCCCATATCGGCGCCGAGATCGGCCAGCAGCGCGTCCGAATACATCCCGTCGCCCATCAGGAAGGTGTCAAAGGCGCCGGTGTCGAGCGCGCCCTGGATGATGCCCTTGCCGCCCTGATCGGCATAGCCGAGCACGACCAGAAGCTCTCCGCCGGCCGAGGCCAGCGCCGCGACTTCGGCCGAATAGTCGCCCTTGCCGTCGTCATGCGGGGTGTTGATGGTGATCGTCCCGCCGGCGGCCTCGAACGCGCTGGCGAAGCTGTCGCTGAGGCCCTTGCCGTAATCGTTGTTGGTATAGGTCACGGCGACCTCGGCGATGCCCTTGCCGGACAGGATTTCCGACAGCACCTCGCCCTGGCGGGCATCGGACGGCGCGGTGCGGAAGAACAGCCCGTTATCCTCGATCGAGGTCAGCGCGGGCGAGGTGGCCGACGGCGAGATCATCACAATGCCGTTCGGAATCGCGACATTCTGCAGCGTGGCGATCGTGACGCCCGAGCAATCGGCGCCAACGATGGCGTCGACGCCTTCGGCGGTGATCAGACGCTCGGCGGCGGCGGTGGCGGCGGCGGAGTCGATGCAGGTCGAATCGGCGCGGACGGATTGCAGCATCGAACCGCCCAGAATGCCGCCTGCGGCGTTGATCTCGGCCATCGCCAGCTCGGCCGAATCGGCCATCTGCGGCGTCAGCGATTCGATCGGTCCGGTGTAACCGAAGATCACCCCGATCTGCACGTCCTCGGCCAGCGCCGGGCCGGCGGCCAGCGCCGCGACGGCGGTGCCGGTCAGCATCAGCTTCTTCATGTGTCTCTCCCCTGTGTGCGGACGGGTCCGCTGTGTTGTGGCGGTGCCGACCCTAGCTTGCGGATTCGTGAATGAAAAGTGGGCAGCGCGGGTGGAAAATGGCGCCCGGCGATGCATCGTTTCCGGGGCGCAACGGGGAGGCAGCGATGCAAAGACGGGTTTTTCTGGCCGGGGTCGGGGCGGCGCTGGCGTCGCCCGGACTGGTGCGGGCCGGCACGATGTCGAGCAGCGCGGGGCGGTTGCAGGTCGAGACGGTGGCGACCGGCCTCGACGAACCCTGGGCGGTCGGGTTCCTGCCCGGGGGTGGCATTCTTGTCACCCAGCGCGCGGGCGAGCTCATCGCGATCGAGGGCGGCCGGGCGCGGCGGCTGGGCGGTGTGCCCGAGGTGTTCGCGGCCGGGC
>DNSZ01000071.1 GCA_003500165.1 Paracoccaceae bacterium
GGGACGCGGCGCGCGCTGCGCTGGGGCTGCCCGCGGGTCCGCTGATCCTGTTCGGCGCCATCGGCGGCGCGGCCGATCCGCGCAAGGGCGGCGATCTGCTGGCCGATGCCCTACACCGGCTGGCCGGTCTGGGCCATCGCCCGGTGCTGGCGGTGTTCGGCGGCCCCGCCCCGCCTGGCCTGCCCATGCCCACCATCGAACTGGGGCCGATCCGCGATCCGGCGCGGCTGGCCCTGGCCTATCGCGCGGCGGACGTGTTCGTCGCGCCGTCGCGGCTGGAAAGCTTTGGTAATGTCGCGATCGAGGCGCAGGCCTGCGGTACCCCGGCCGTTGCCTTTCGCACCAGTGGGCTCATCGATGCGGTCGCCGACCCCGCCAGGCTGGCGCCCGCCTTCGACACTGCCGCGCTGGCTGCGATCATGGCCCGGCTGCTCGACGCCCCGCCCGACCCCGCCGCGATCCGGGCCGCAACGCTGGCCCGGGTCGCGCCCGATGTGGTCGTAGCGAGGCATATCGCGCTCTACGCGGCGCTCTTGTCCGGACACGCACCGCCTATTTGAATTGCGCCCCGGGGCCGAACCGTGCGGCCAGACAACGCGCAAAGGCCGCCGGGCGGGTCAGTGCCGCCAGCCCATGTCCTGCTGCTGCACCCCAGCGGCCCTCAGCCGCTGCATCGCGGGCAAGGATCGCCGCATGCGTCGCGGCAATCTCGGCCGGCATAAGGCGCAGGCGGCGCAGGACCGCGGGGCGCAGACACTCTTTGCCTTCGGCCAGCACCATCGCGACAGCACGCTGCTGGTCGGTGACACTGCGCCGGGTTCGCGAAAGGGCAGAGGTCTGCCCCGATACCGTGCCACGCCGCTGGGTATAGAAATACCCGGCCCGCCCCGACAGGCCCCAGCGCGCGCCTGCCATCAGTAGGCGCATTGCGAACACCATATCCTCGGCATGGCGCAGAGAGGGCCATGCGACCCCGTGGCGCTCCAGAAAGTCGCGCCGGACCATGGGCTGCGCCCAGCCGACATTCACCCGCGCTCCCGGGACGCTGTTGGCCAGAAAGCGCTCGGCAGTCAGGGTGATCTCTGCCTCTTCCTCCAGCGGAAACGCCCTGCCCACCGCCCTGCCCAGCCCGGGATCGACGAGAGTCAGGTTGTCGGCCACCGCGTCGAGGTTCCGGGCGCGGGCCAATGCGAGGAGATGCGCCAGTCGTCCCGGCGCGAACCTGTCGTCGGCGTCCAGCACGGCAACCCAGTCGCCACGGGCCTGTGCCAGCCCGGCGCTGCGCGCTGCGCCTGGGCCCGCGTTTTCCTGCAGCCGAACCGGATGCACCCGCGCGTCTTTTCGGGCCATGCCGGCCACGAGATCGGGCGTTCCGTCTGTGGAGGCGTCGTCGATCACGACAACCTCGACTGTCACGCCGTCCTGATCGAGCGCCGATGCCACGGCGGTCTCGAGCACGCGATCCATGTTGAACGCGGGAATGAGCACCGAAACATTCGGCGTATCGAGGCGGGCGCCAGTCACGACGCCGCAAGCGCCGCGCGCAGCCAGCGATAGGCCAGATAGGGCGGCCAGAGCGCGGCATAGACCGCCGCCATGACCGGGCCCGGGCAGTGCATCCGGTGCACCCGGCGTTCCTCGGCAAAGCGTTTGCGCAGGCTTGGCCAGTCGCGCCGCGAACTGATCCCGTCATCGGGCATTTTTGCCAGAACACCGGCCCCCGGCCTGATCGACGCGCCGTTTGCTTGCGCGCGCCGCAGCCATTCGAAATCCATGCAAATGCCGAACGCAGGATCAAACCGGCCGATCCACAAGAACAGATCGCGCCGTACCAGAATGCCCTGATGTGGAAGGGGCTTCCAAAGAAGCCGCATGGCAGGGAATCGCGGGTGCATCACCCTATTCTCGGCCCCCTTCGGTCCGGTCATCACACCAAAAGCGACAATGTCCGTCCCATCCAGATAGCCCGCGGCGCGGCCGAGGCTGCCCGCGTCCAGAAACGTGTCCCCGGCCTGCAGCACCAGCACATAGTCGCCGCGCGCCAGCGCGAGCCCCTTGTTCAGCGCTTCGGCAATCCCCGAATCGGGTTCGCTGATCCATCGGACGGGCGCGTCGAGACCCTTGAGCCAGTCCGCCGTGCCATCGGTCGAGGCGCCGTCGACCACCACATGCTCGCGATCGGCGAAATCCTGCACGGCCACGCTGTCGACCGTGCGGGCGAGCGCCGCGCGCGCATTCAGCGCGGCGGTCAGCACCGTGACGCGGGGCAGATCGGGATCGGGCGGGTTCATGCCGGGGGCATAGCCCGACCCGGCACGCAGGCCAATCCCGCGCGGTTGCCGGGCCGCGCAACCGCGATACACTGACGTTTACGAATCAAGATATGGGGTTCCCTGGTGGCTGGCCCGCTCAATCTCGTGAAGCTTTGCGTCGGCGCGGACAGCGTGGCCGATCTGGCCGATTGGCAGGCGCAGCCCCGCGCCCAGGGGGCTGACGGCCGGCCGCGCCACGTCACCCGGATGTGGCCGCGCCGCGCCGACGAATTGCTGGCGGGCGGGTCGCTTTACTGGGTGATCGCCGGGGCCATTGCGGTGCGCCAGCGCATCCTGCGGCTCGACCCCGTGACCGGTGCCGATGGGATCGTGCGTTGCGGCATCGTGTTCGACCCGGCGCTGGTGCGCACCCGCGCCGCGCCGCGCCGCCCGTTTCAGGGCTGGCGCTATCTGCCCGGCGAGGCCGCGCCGGCCGATCTGCCGGCCGGTGCGGAAACCGCCGATCTGCCCGGCCCGCTGGCCCGCGCGCTGGACGAGATCGGGGTTCTGTAGACCAAGGAAGCAGGCCCCCTGCCGAACATATGGAAGCGCTGCCGAGGCCCGGGATCAGCGGTCGCGCGCGGCCTGGGCGCCGCCGCCGCGGCGCTCACGCTGGGCGATCTGCAGGGCAAAGACCTCGTCCTGCGGCGTCCAGTTGTAGCGGGTGTCTTCGGTCACCCGATCCCAGAACAGATCGCCCCCGGCGCGCCACGGATCGAGCACGACGCCGTCATACATCCCCTGGCCCGCCGCGCTGACGATCAGCGTCGAATGCTGCACCAGGATGGGGTTGTCGAAATTGGCGATCGCCCGATGCAGCTGCAATGTGGCAAAGCCCTCCTGCTGCATCCGTGCCTGCATGTCGTCGGCCCATTCATAGCACAGGCCGCGCTCCTTGATCCCCATATTCACCTTGACGTTGTGAATCAGCGGCGGGTCCTCGACCTGGTATTCCGCAGCAAGCTGGCGGGCATGATCGAGCGCGGCATTGGCCGCGCGCATGGCCTCTTCGGGGTCGACGGTTTCGGGGGCGAGCGATTCGATCAGGCTGGCAAGCTCGGCCCGTTCCTGCTGGCTGGCCACAGGCGGTCCGCCGGGCTGCGGCGGCGTGCCGCAAGCGGCCAGGAAGGACGCCAGCAGGAGCATGGCGAAGATACGAAATGTGGCAACCATGCGGCGCAGTTAGTCCGCGCGCTGCAACTTGCCAAGACCCTTGCCGTCTGGGATGGGTCCGGCCTTGCGTGGCGCGGGGTAGCGGGCGGCGAATGGGCGGCAAGGGCAGCATCTATCTTGGCATCGGCATGATCCTGTCGCTGTGGAGCGTCTGTGGCTGGTGGGGCCTTGCCCTGGGCATCGGCGCCAATCTTGTGATCTGGTATATCCTATGGCGCTGAGCCACCGGGCGGCCTGCCGGTAGCAGCACCGCCCGACGGCCCCGGATGCGGGTCAGGGCCGCCGGCGCGCGCATTGCGGTTTTCCACTACACCTCGCGACTCGCGACGCTACCGTGAACGCAGTTCGCATGGCGGGGCAGAGGAGGCGCGATGTGTCGGGGACCGGGGTGACGTCTTCCAGCTGTCCCGGTGCTGCCGGGATCGACCTGCTGCATCCTGGCCGCCTTGTCCCGCCAGGGATCGCGATCGTCGCCGTTACCTTTGGGCTTGCGCGCTATGCCTATGGCCTGTTTCTGCCCGACATGCAGGCCAGCCTGCAGCTGTCGCTGCCGGCGATGGGCGCGATTGCCGGGGTTTCCTATGTCGGGTTTCTGCTGGCCGTTCTGCTGGCGATCTGGGCCGCGCCACGGCTGGGGCCGCGCCGGCTGGTGGTGGCAGGCGGCCTGGCGGCGGCCCTCGGCATGGCGCTGATCGCGACCGCCGATAATGCCGCGACGCTGGCGCTCGGCGTGTTCATCGCCGGTGCCAGCCCCGGCTTTTCCTATACGCCGCTGTCGGAGGTGATCATGCGCCGGGTGGTCGAACCCGCCCGCGAAAAGGTCTATGCTTGGATCAACGCCGGCACCGGTTTCGGTGTGGTCGTCGCAGGCCCGGTGGCGATCGCGGCCGGGGCGGATTGGCGGCTGGCCTGGGCGTGCTTTGCCGCCATCGCGCTCATTTCGGTGCTGTGGGTCGGCCTGGTGCTGAAAGGCGGTGGTGCGCCCGGCCCGGTGGCGCCGGCCGCCGACGCGTCGGGCGCAAGCCGGTCGGCCAGCCTGCTTCGGCCCGGCGCGCTGGCGCTTTTCGCCTCGGCCACGACATTCGGCCTGATCACCTCGGTCTACTGGACCTTTGCCGTCGACCTTCTGGTCACCGACAGCGGCGTCAGCGCCGATCAGGCCAAGCTGTTCTGGACCGTGGTCGGCATCGCCGGCATCGGCGGCTGCATGACCGGCCATCTGGTGCGCCGGTCAGGCATAAGGCGTTCCTGGCGTCGGTTCATGGCCGCGCTGGCGCTGGCGACGGCGGGCTTGCCGGCGCTTGCCGCGCTGCCCTGTGCGCCGCTTCTTTCGGGTGTGTTGTTCGGGGTGGCGTTCATCACGGTCACAGCACTTTACGGCATGTGGGCGATGAGCCTTTTCAGGGACCGGCCATCGGCCGGCTTTGGCATGGTGTTCTTTCTGGTGTCGCTGGGCCAGTTCGCCGGCCCGGTGATGGCCGGCCTGATCGCGCCGCAGATCGGCATGGTCGCGGTGTTCCTGGGCTCGGCATTGGCGGCGGTGCTGATGCTGGCCGCGGCGCCGGGCCGCGATTTCTCGTCGATGGGATAGTCGCCGGCAATGCCCCGCGCGCGGCGGCGGGCGGCCGATGCGTCCCGGCCGGGTCGGACCCAGGCGATGGCTGCCTTGCAAGCAGCATTGAAACCCGGGCATATGCGGCGCGACGCCGCACCGAGGAGCCACACCATGCCGATCATCACCGGACAGGACAGCCTGAACACCCGCCAGAGCCTGGGCGCGGGCGGGCAGGAATACGCCATCTATGCGATCCCGGCGGCCGAAGCAGCCGGCGCGGGGGCGTTCGCCCGGCTGCCCGCCTGCCTGAAGGTGGTGCTGGAAAACCTGTTGCGGTTCGAGGATGGGCGCACGGTGACCGTGGACGATATCCGGGCCTTTTCCGACTGGGCCGCGCAGGGCGGGCAGAACCCGCGCGAGATCGCCTATCGCCCGGCCCGGGTGCTGATGCAGGATTTCACCGGGGTGCCGGCGGTGGTCGACCTGGCCGCGATGCGCGACGGCATCAAGGCCCTTGGCGGCGACCCGGAAAAGATCAACCCGCTCAACCCCGTTGACCTGGTGATCGACCATTCGGTGATGATCGACGAATTCGGCAACCCGCGCGCCTTCCAGATGAATGTGGACCGCGAGTATGAGCGCAACATCGAACGCTACACCTTCCTCAAATGGGGCCAGCAGGCGTTCGACAATTTCCGCGTGGTGCCGCCCGGCACCGGCATCTGCCATCAGGTGAACCTCGAATACCTGTCGCGCGTCGTCTGGTCGGACACCGATCAGACGGGCGTCCCGGTGGCCTATCCCGACACGCTGGTCGGCACCGATTCGCACACCACCATGGTCAATGGCGCAGCCGTTCTGGGCTGGGGTGTCGGCGGGATCGAGGCCGAGGCGGCGATGCTGGGCCAGCCGGTGTCGATGCTGATCCCCGAGGTCGTCGGCTTCCGGCTGACCGGTGCGCTGCGCGAGGGCACGACCGCCACGGACCTGGTGCTGAAGGTCGTCGCGATGCTGCGCGCAAAGGGCGTGGTCGGCAAGTTCGTCGAGTTCTACGGGCCGGGGCTTGACCGGCTGCCGCTCGCCGACCGGGCCACGATCGGCAACATGGCGCCCGAATACGGCGCGACCTGCGGCTTCTTTCCGGTCGATGACGAGACGCTGCGCTATCTGCGCCAGACCGGGCGGCCGGAGGCGACCGTCGCGCTGGTCGAGGCCTATGCCAGGGCGCAGGGCATGTGGCGCGGGCCCGATTACGACCCGGTCTATACCGATACGCTCAGCCTCGACATGGGGGATGTGGTGCCGGCCATTTCGGGCCCCAAACGGCCGCAGGATCACACCCCGCTCGACCGGGCGGCGGACGGGTTCTTTCGCGTCGTGGCCGATTACCGGGGTGAGGATGAAAGCCCCGAGGCCGGGGCGATGGCGGCCGAGGGGCCGGCACCCGACGCGCCGGGCGATCCGCGCAAATCGGCGCCCGTCGAGGGCGAAGACTATGTCCTGCGCGACGGCTCGGTGGTGATCGCTTCGATCACGTCGTGCACCAACACCTCGAACCCCTATGTGATGATCGGGGCGGGGCTGGTGGCGCGCAAGGCGCGCGCCCTCGGCCTGACGGCGAAGCCCTGGGTCAAGACCTCGCTGGCGCCGGGCAGCCAGGTCGTCAGCGCCTATCTGGAGGCCGCCGGGTTGCAGGAGGACCTTGACGCGCTGGGGTTCAACCTCGTTGGCTATGGTTGCACCACATGCATCGGCAATTCCGGGCCGCTGCCCGAACCGATCTCGCAGGCGATCCACGACAACGATCTGATCGCCGTGTCGGTCCTGTCGGGCAACCGCAATTTCGAGGGCCGGATCAGCCCCGATGTGCGGGCCAACTATCTCGCCTCGCCGCCTTTGGTCGTGGCCTATGCCATCGCGGGCGACATGAATATCGACCTTGCCACCGAACCGCTGGGCCGGGATCGCGACGGCAATCCGGTCCATCTGCGCGACATCTGGCCAAGCCAGGCCGAAATCGCCGAACTGGTCGAGGCGACGGTGACGCGCGAGGCGTTCCTCGAGAAATACGCCGATGTGTTCAAGGGCGACGCGCGCTGGCAGGCGGTCGAGACCACCGACAGCCTGACCTATGACTGGCCCGCGACATCGACCTATGTGCAGAACCCGCCCTATTTC
>DNSZ01000113.1 GCA_003500165.1 Paracoccaceae bacterium
AGCCCGTCGACTTCATCGGTAAAGCCGCTGCAGCGAAAGAGAAAGCCCAGGGCGCCGCGCGCCGGCTATGTGCCTTTGCGGTCGACGCCGCGGATGCCGATGTGGTGGCCTATGAGCCGATCTGGCTTGACGGGCAGGTCGCGGGGTTCTGCACTTCGGGGGGGTATTCGCACAGCACGGACACCTCGATGGCGCTCGGCTTCGTGCCGGCGGCAAGGATCAGGATCGGGATGCCGGGTTCAGGGACGGACATCGGGCCGGGCGGTCCCCGCCGCACGGCGGGGACGCTCCCGGGCGCGCGCCCGGGAGCCGCCGGGCCGGATAGGGCAACTCATGACCGCATGCGGGTCGCATCCGGGTCGAAAAGCGGCTGCGCAAGCAGCCGCGCCGGCCGCCTCTCGCCAAGGATTTCGATCTCCACCGCAAGCCCGTCCGTGACCCGTTCCGCCGGCACGAAGCCGAGCGCCATCGAGGTGTCCGTGCTGTGCGAATACCCCCCCGAAGTGCAGAACCCCGCGACCTGCCCGTCAAGCCAGATCGGCTCATAGGCCACCACATCGGCATCCGCGGCGTCGACCGCAAAGGCACATAGCCGGCGCGCAGTGCCCTGGGCTTTCTCTTTCGCTGCAGCGGCTTTGCCGATGAAGTCGACGGGCTTGTTGAAGCGGATGAACCGGTCGAGCCCGGTTTCGCCGGCCGTGTAGTCGGGCGAGTATTCGCGCAGCCAGGCGCCAAAGAACCGGTCGAGCCGCAGCGACATCATCGCCCGCATCCCGAACGGGCGCAGACCAAGGTCCCGGCCCGCCTCCCACAGCACGTTCCACAGCGCCCGCTGCGACGCCGCATCGACGAAGATCTCATAACCCAGATCGCCGGTATAGCTGACGCGCTGGATCAAGGCATCCGTGTAACCAACTGTCATTTCGCGGACATCCATGAAACGCAACGCCTCGGCCGAGACATCCGCGCGGGTGACGCGCGACAGCAATTCGCGCGCGCGCGGTCCCGCGATCTGAAAGCCGGTGCTGCGGTCGGAGATGTTCTCGACCGCCACGCCGTCCTCCAGATGCCGCTCGAACCAGCGCATGTGGAAGCCCTGCGAGGCGTAGGAGGCGGTCAGGCGGAACGCGTCCTCGCCCAGGCACGACACGGTGAAATCGCCGACGATCCGGCCCGAGGGCGCCAGCATCGGCGTCAGCGCCATCCGCCCCGGACGCGGGATGGTGCCGGCCATGATCCGGTCGAGCCAGGCGCGCGCCTTGGGTCCCGTCACCCGGTACTTGGCGAAATTGTGGACCTCGTTGATGCCGACCCCGCCGCGCACCGCCTGCACCTCGGCCCGCGTCGCCGCCCACGCATTCGAACGGCGAAACGACGGCGTCTCGTAGGTCGGCTCGCCGGGCAGGGCAAAGTAGTTCGCCACTTCGAGGCCGTATTGCGCGCCCCAGACCGCGCCCATCCCGGTGAAGATGTCATACATCGGCGTGGTGCGGAACGGCCGCGCGGCGGGCAGTTCCTCGTTCGGATAGCTGACCGAGAAGCGCTTCTGATAGTTCTCGACGACCTTCGGCACGGTATAGCCCGGCGTCGTCCAATGCCCGAAGCGCGCGACATCAAGGGCAAAGGAATTCTGCTCGGGCTGGCCGTCGACCATCCATTGCGCCAGCGTCAGCCCGACGCCGCCGGCCTGGGAAAACCCGGCCATCACCGCGCAGGCGGCCCAGTAGTTGCGCAGGCCCGGCACCGGACCGACCAGCGGGTTGCCGTCTGGGGCAAAGGTGAACGGCCCATGGATCACCCGCTTGACGCCCGCCCGTTCCAGCACCGGAAAGCGGGCATAGGCAAAGGCGACCGAATCCTCGATCTTGTCGAACCGGTCGTTCAGAAGCTCGTGGCCGAACTCCCACGGGGTGCCGTCCACCGCCCAGGGTTCGCATTTCTGCTCGTAGAACCCGATGCACAGCCCGCGCCCCTCCTGGCGCAGATAGCTTTCGCCGCCCGGGTCGATGACATGCGGGAATTCCGACCCGCGCTCATGGATTTCGGGGATGTCGTCGGTCACCAGATACTGATGCGCCATCGGCAAGAGCGGGTGATAGACGCCGGCCATGGCGCCGACCTCGCGCGCCCACAGACCGGCGGCATTGACCACATGCTCGGCATGGATGTCGCCCTTTTCGGTGTGCACCGTCCAGCTGCCATCGGGGCGCTGGGTCAGCCCGGTGACCTTGCAGTGCAGCTCGACCGTCGCGCCACCCATCCGCGCCGCCCTGGCATAGGCATGGGTGGTGCCCGACGGGTCGAGATGGCCATCGAGCGGATCGTAAAGCGCGCCGAGGATGCCGTCGGTGTTGACCAGTTCGGCCCGTTCGCGGATTTCCGCAGGGCCAAGGATTTCGGTCTCCAGCCCCATATAGCGATGCTTGGCGCGTTCGGCCTTCAGCATGTCGAACCGTTCGGGCGTATCGGCGAGCGTCAGACCGCCGACATGGTGCAGCCCGCAGGACATGCCGGTGATCGCTTCGAGCTCCTTGTAAAGCCCGATGGTATAGCCCTGCAGGGCCGCCATGTTGGTGTCGCCGTTGAGCGTGTGAAAGCCGCCCGCGGCATGCCAGGTCGAGCCGCTGGTCAGTTCCGAGCGTTCGACCAGCAGCACGTCGGACCAGCCGTATTTCGTCAGGTGATAAAGCACCGAGGCGCCGACGACGCCGCCGCCGATGACACAGACCTGGGCTGTCGTTTTCATGGGACCCCTCCACCGCTTTGCGCCCAGGGTGAAGCCTGCCGACGGGGTGCGGTTGCCGCTTCGCGACAAAGGCTGGCCGGGCAGCGCCAAAGCCGGGGCGGTTGTTGGTCGCGCGACCGCGCCTATATCCATGGGACCGCACGGCACAATGGAGAACGCGATGCTTTGCCCGATCGACGGCACCCAACTGGTCATGACCGAACGCAGCGGGGTCGAGATAGATTATTGCCCGCAATGCCGCGGGGTGTGGCTTGACCGGGGGGAGCTTGACAAGATCATCGAACGCTCGGCCGGACACGCCGCCCCACCGCCGCCGCCCGCCGCGCCGGTCGCACGGGACAGCTATCGCGCCCCGGCGGGCGACGACCGGCGAAGAAAGGGCCGGATGGGCGGCTTTCTCGACGATCTGTTCGATTTCTGATCGGCGGGCCGGCCGGCCCCTGGGCGTTCGGCTACCCGTGACCCCACTGTCGTTCCTTTCGGAAGTTCGCCATGCCCCCGCGCCGCCGAACGCCGGCACGCCTTCTGCACTCGGTGCTCATCCTGGCGCCGTTGATCCCGGGTGGCCCGATCGAGACTCGCATCCTCGCCGAATATCCGATCTGGGCGATCGCATCGTTCAATCTGGTCATTTCGGTCATCGTGCTCGCGGCGCTGCCGCTGGCCTGGATCGGCCGGCGCGGCGGACGCAGGGTGGCGATCGGCTCGGTGCTTGACGGTGCCGGGTTCACGGCGATCTACGCGCTCGATATGCTGAAGATCTTCCCGGTCTCGGAAACGCCGATGAGCCCGACCCTGCGGGTGATGGCCTTTGCCGGTCTTGCGACCGGCCTCGCGGTCGTCGCCTCGGCCCTGGCGGACCTGGCCCAGCAACCGCCCGACAGGGCCGGCGCCCCGGCCATCCCCCGCAAGGTCGTGTGGCTGCTCGTGGCGCTGGCGCTTGGCCTCATCGTTGCGGCCGTTGTCTATGGCACCATCGGTGCCGTCGGATAGCCCGGCCAGCCTGCGGTCGACCTTTGTCAACGATCATTGACCATGACCGCGATCCGCCACCCGCCGCCCGCGCAGCCTATTGCAGATAGGGCAGGGGATCGGTGCTTTCGGTGCCGATGCCGACGCCGAAACGCAGCGCCTGCGGATCGCCCTGCGCGACCTCGGCAAAGGCCTGGCCGCGCCGCACGGTATCGCCCTGTTCGACGGTGACGCTGGTGACGTTGTCATAGACGGTGTTGATGTTGCCGGCATGGCGGATCAGCACGATGGTGTCGCCCTCGACGGAGTCCCCTGCCCTATCTGCAATAGGCTGCGCGGGCGGCGGGTGGCGGATCGCGGTCATGGTCAATGATCGTTGACAAAGGTCGACCGCAGGCTGGCCGGGCTATCCGACGGCACCGATGGTGCCATAGACAACGGCCGCAACGATGAGGCCAAGCGCCAGCGCCACGAGCAGCCACACGACCTTGCGGGGGATGGCCGGGGCGCCGGCCCTGTCGGGC
>DNSZ01000024.1 GCA_003500165.1 Paracoccaceae bacterium
CAGCGATCCGGCGGTGCGCGGCCTTGCATTGGAAATCGACAGTTTCGGGGGCGAAGTCGCCGGGGTCTTCGACCTCGCAGATCGCATTCGTGCTATCCGGGGCAGCAAGCCAGTCTGGGCTTTTGTTGCCGAGCACGCCTTCTCGGCGGGCTACGCCCTGGCCAGCCAGGCAGATCGGATCCTGCTGCCGCGCACCGCCGGATCGCTGGCCGCCGCCTCGATCTGCGCCGCGATCCCCTCGTAGCTGGTCTGGCCCGAGGATTGCCCGATCCAGCCGCCCCGGTGGATCAGCACGCCCGCGATCTCGATCACGGCAATGCCGTCCACCACCGGGTAGGGCGCCTCGCCATGCTGGCGATAGCTGTCTGCCAGACCGCCAGCGAGAATGCTGGCGCGCGCGGGCAGGGCGGCAGCGCTGTGCGTATCGACCACTCCAGTGGCATCGGGCAGGTCGACCTTGCGCCCGAGAATGCGCGGCCCGAGACCGGACAGAAACGCCATGGCCTTGGAGGGTTCCACCAGCAGCGGCGTGTTCAAGGCGCGCGCGGCAATCCGGGCGTGGAGCATCAGGGCTGGTCCTCGTCTGGGCGCGGGCGGTCTTCCGCGTCATCGGTTGTGTCGGTGTCGTCGTCGCTTTGCGGTAGCGCCTGCACGCCCTGCGCGGGGGAGCCGGGGCGACGGAAGTCGAGGCCCAGCGCCCGTTCGCGGGCCCGTTCCGCCGCGATCTCGCGGTCGACCTGCTCGGCGTCGTAGCCCCGCTCGGCGATGGCCTGCGTGCGGGATTTCAGGCCGGCCTCGATCTGGGCGATCTCGGCATTGGCGTCCTTCAGCGGATCGACCCAGTCCCATTTCGTGGGTAGCCAGTCGGCAGTGAGCAGCTGCGCGCGGTTGGCCTCATAGCCAGGCAGTGTGAGCGCACCGGACAGCACGGCGGCATCCATCCAGCGCGCATAAACGGGCCGACACAGCTGCCAGACCATCACCGAATGCTGCCAGGCCGAGACGCGACGGCGGAATTCGATCAGGGCGAGACGCGAGTTCGAGAAGTTCCCCTTCACCATGTCGTTGGCGAGATAGGGGTAGGGGATGCCCAGCGCGGCCGAGATTTGTAGCAGCGTGCGGTACTGGAACGGCTCGTAGGTCGCGCCGCTGTCGGCGGGCTGGCCGACGGTCACATCCTCGCCGGGGTTCAGGCGGACGATCTGCCCCGGGCTGAGCTCCACACTTGCAGGGGCGTCCTCGTCCTCGGCAGGCCCCAGCGGGTTCTCCGGCGCGGGGGAGGTCACGAACATCGCATACATCGCCGCGACCTTCTTCCGGTCGAGCTCGGCATCATCGTACTGATCGAGCAGGAAGAGCTTCACGATGGCCGGGGCCAGTTTCGACACGCCGCGCAGCTGGCCGCCCTCGACCGGGTCGATGACGTGGATCACCTCGGCGGCCGGGACCCGCACCACCTCACCCGCCAGCCCCGGATCGGTGCTGTCGCTCGGATGGCGGCGCAGGAAGTGATAGGCCACGCGGCGGCCGATCCGGTCGAACTCGATCCCCTGGCGGATCGCGTTCCCATTAGCGGCCGTTCCGGTCTGCTCCAGCGGCAGCATCTCGGCGGGCAGCATCTGGAGCTGCAGCGGGACTGTCAGCCCGTCGCCCGTGCGGCGCATCCGGATCCGGAAGAACACCTCGCCCGCGATGAACACCTCACGGGCGGCGCGGCGCTGAAGCCCGTAGAAATCGGTCAGCCCCTCGCCATCCGCCTCGTCGGTCCAGGCGAGCCAGAGGCGCTGCAGTTCCTCCTTGCGTGCGGCATCCCCGATCTTGGAGATCGGTTTGATCCCTTCGCCCACCGTGTTGGCGGCCCAGCTTTCCACCGCGTTCACCGCATAGCCGTTGTTGCGCACCAGCCAACGGGCGCGGGCGGTGATGTCAGGCCCCGCGGCGGCGAGGAGCGCGTTGACATGAGCGCGCGTCGCCCGGAAGCCGCGCAGACGGCGATGGTGCTGGCCGGCATCGAACCCGCCGATGAAGGCCCCGAGGCGCTGACGCCAGTTCATCACAGATCCTTCACGGCGAAGGGGCGCAAGACGCGCCGATTGGTCCGTTCCAGCGCCGCGATCCGCCGCTCGATATCGGCAATGGCGGCGGCAAGCTCGGCGTCCGAGCCATAGTTGATGCTCTTGCCGTCATAGCTGACCGAGCGCGTGCCACTGTAGCGCGCGGCCAGCAGCGCGCTGTGGCGGGCCTTGAGATCATCGAGGGTCATCGGGGTTCCGGTCATTCCATGTAACGGGGCGTGCTGATCTTCCAGCCGCGCCGCCGGGGGCCGGTGATGCGCCCGGCCTCGGGCACGGTTGGTTTCTCGGGCGCGGCGTGCTGCGCGACGGCGGTTTCCACACCGGCCTGCTTCTCCAGCTGCCGCCACATCCGCTCCTCGAAGCGGTCGGCGCCAAGGATCCATGCCGCAGCCCGGGCATAGATGCGGGCGTCGAGCGCCTCGTTGCGCTCGCGCAGCTTCTGCCATTCCTGCCGGGCATAGCCGCGCCGGTCCCGGATGGTGACCAGCTGCTCGGCGACGAGTTGCTTGAGCCATTCGCTGTCGGCCCAGTCCGGCAGGTGGATCGTGCCGGCCGGATCGGGAGTGCCCCGCGCGCGATCTTCATCTGACGGCCGCTCGATGCGCAGATAGCGATAGGTTTCGGCCTTGAAGGTGGCCGTGGCCACGGTCCAGAGCCGCGCCCCGCGTTTCAGCTTGCGGCCATTCACGGTCGCATCGACGAAGGTCGGCCCCGACACGGGCGTGGCTCGGTTGAACCCCTCGAGCCCTTTCACGGGCGCGACTTGCGCGATGCCCTGCTTGCGGGACCACGCATAGACGGCGGCGGACTCGTATCCGGTGTCGATGGCGAGCTTCGCCAGCGTCATGAACGCGCCGTTCTCGTGCTGCCATGTCTGGCTCAGCAGGGCGGTCAGCTTCTCCCAGCACGCCGGATCATCAGGTCCGCCCGGGATGACGATGTGATCGACCAGCCAGCTCTCGAGACCACGACCCCAGGCCCAGACATCGACCTCGATCCGGTCCTTCTGCACATCGGCGCCCGCGGTCAGGAACAGCCCAGCCGCGGGGATCTGTGCCGGGAAGGCCACGCGCCGATCCGCCAGCCGCTGCCATTCCGGGGCTTCGCCGCTCTCGATCCAGGTCTCGCCCAGCAGCGTGTTGCGCGCAGCGCGCAGCATCTCGTCCGAGCCCTGTGCGGCCAGCCAGTCCCGCGCGATCTGCTCCCAGCTCTTCCAGCCGATGGGCGAATAGAGCGCCGAGAGATGGAAGCCGATGGCGGTCGGATCCGCGCTCACAGCCATCGCTCGCCATTCGCCCCGCGCCAGCATCTCCGTCTTGTGGTGCTCGGCGATGGGCCGCTCGCACCCCTCGCAGTGATAGGCCGCCGTTTCCGGTCGTCCCTTCGCCCAGCGCAGGCGCTCGAACTGCAGCCATTGGCGGTGGCCACAATGCGGGCAGGGCACGAAGTAGCGCCGCTGGTCGCTGGCCTCAAACTCCCGCTCGATGCGCGACAGCCCCCGGATCGTGGGCGTCGAGACCATGAACACCTTGCGCCGGTGCGCGAAGGTGGTGGTGCGCGCCTCGGCCAGTGTGACCGGATCGCCCTCCTCGTCGGCCGAGGCCGGATAGGCGTCGGCCTCGTCGAGGAACACGTAGCGCGCGGGCATCGACCGCAGGCCGGTCGCGCTGTTCGCCCCGGTCAGCACCAGGATGCCGCCGGGGAATTCCTTGGACAGCATGGAGTTGCCGGCATCCCGCGAGCGCGCCGGGCTGACCCGTTCCTTCAGGGCCGGGCTGTCCTCGATCAGCGGGTCGATCCGGCCGCGCGAGGTGCGCTTTGCCATCTCGACCGTGGGCAGCACCGCCAGCATCGGCCCCGGCGCATGGTGGATGACGAAGCCGATCCAGTTGTTCCCGGCCTCGGTCGCGCCCACCTGTGCGGCCTTCATGAACGAAATCCGCTGCGCCGGATGGCTGGGCGACAGCGCATCCATGATCGCACGCAGATAAGGCGTGCGCGCGGTGCGATACCGTCCGGGCTCGGCCGACGCGCGCGAGCTGAGCCAGCGATGCGCATCGGCCCATTCCGAGACGGTGAGATCGGCGTCCGGCCGCATCCCCCGCCGCCAAGCGCGCAGGACGTCTTCGGCCCCGTCAAAGCCGAGATCGAGGTCTTCGGTCAGATCGTGTCCATCTTCTCCTTCATGCGAGGCTGACCCGGAGGTCGGCGAGGGCGTCGAGCTGCTCTCGGACATGGGTTTCCAGCACCCTCTGCAGGATCGCAGTCTCGATCGTCACGGGCACCCCCGATGCCTTCTCCATCTCTGCGGACAATTGCGCGGCCATCAGTGCGGCCACGCGGGTGGGCCAGGTGACCCATGTATCGCGCTCCTGACGCGCGAGGCGGAACACCAGTGTCTCGGCCCGCGCGCGGTCGACCAGCACGCCCTTCTTCTTCTGGATCGACAGTTGCCGTTCCTGCGCCTGGTAGACCGTCAGCGCCGTACGGGCCTTCAGATAGGAGGTGCTGTCACCCGGGCCGGAAACGGCACCGTCACCCGTGCTGCCCCGAGACCGCATCTGCTGGTCGGGATCGGTCATCACCCCGCGCCGCGTATCCGAGGCGGCGGCGTTGATCGACCCGTCGGCGAAGAGCACCAGCCGCCCGTTCTTGCGCGCCTTCTGCACCGCCCCACGCGAGAGGCCAGAATGGGCGGCATAGGCGCGTTCGGACATGCCTTCCATGGCGCCGTGATGATCCTCAAGATGTTGAAATTAAACGGAAATGCTCTGCTTATTCAGTTGATTACACTCCCGGATAGAGCGAGTCTGATCCTACGCAAGCGGGTGCATCGCGCCCCGCCAGACAAGGATCGGAGAGAGCCATGCGCGCACAGGAAAGAATGGGGCACAGCTCGATGAGCGAGGGGTGGCGCGACCACACCAGCCCCGCGCAGGAACGGATGAACTGGGTGATGGACGAGGTCATGTCGGGGCGGATGAGCCAGGAGGACGGGATGGTCGAGATGGCCCGCGCCCAGGAGATGATGCGCGAGGAAGCCCGCGCGCGCACGACCTACCCCGAACACCGCTGGGAGGACTGAGCATGGCGCGCCCCCGCAAACCCGCAGAGCCCAACGCCGCCCGCGACGCCCGGCTGCTCGAGATCGCCCGGCGCCAGTTCCGCATCGAGACGCTCGAGACCCGGAACTGGGACCGGCTGGATTTCCACGATGTCGCCGTCTGGGCCATCCGCGCCGCGCTCGAGGACGCCTTCGAGGCCGGGCGCCGCGCGGGCGTGGCAACCGCTCCCACTGACGCCCAACCCTGATAGGACACGACATGACGGCCATCACCACCATCCGCATCGATTGCGCGGCGCGGATGGCCCAGAC
>DNSZ01000023.1 GCA_003500165.1 Paracoccaceae bacterium
CTTCCTCGATGTCGTAGCCGGTCGCCTCGACCACCTTGCGCCGCGAGGTGATGCCGGCCTCCATCGCCAGCACCTGCGCCTGGATGTCCTTCAGCGGATCGACCCAGTCCCAGCGCGGCGGGATCCATTGCACCGGCCGCACCTGTGCCGGATCGGCGTCGAGCGCGCCCGACAGCACCGCCGTCTCCAGCCAGCGCTGCCACACCGCGCGGCAGAGCTGGTGCACGATGACGCCATGCTGCAGCTGGCCGATGCGGCGGCGGAACTCGACGAGTTCGGCGCGCAAGGATGAGTAGTTCGCCTGCCGGACATCGCCGGTGACGAGGTGATAGGGCAGCCCCAGCGAGGCCGCGACCGAGAGTAGCGTCCGGTACTGGAACGCCTCGTAGCTACTGCCGACATCCGCCGGCGACGAGAACGTCACGTCCTCGCCCGGCAGCAGCACCTGCATCGTGCCGGGCTCGAGGCTCGCGATGGCGGCCCCATCCAGATCCGCCTCCGCCTCGCCCATCATGGGCTCTTCCGGCGCGGTCTTGGTGATGAAGCCCGCGAACATCGCCGCGGTCTTTTTCCGGTCGAGCTCGGCGTCGTCGTACTGGTCGAGCAGGAACAGCCGCACCATCGCCGGCGCGATATGCGGCAGGCCCCGGATCTGGCCCGCGTCGATGGGGCGGTAGATGTGCAGCACATCCGCCGCCGGCACGCGCACCGTCTCCGGGATGACCGCCCCCTGGTCGGTGCTGTCGCCCGGGTGGCGGCGGCGGAAGTGATAGGCCACGCGCCGCCCGATCGCATCGAACTCGATCCCGCAGCGGATGCGGTTGCCATTGGCCGCGGTCTCGGTCTTCTCGAAGGGCAGCATCTCGGACTGGAGAAGCTGCAGCTGCAGCGGCACCAGCAGGCCGTCCTCCGCGCGACGGGGTCGCAGCCGGACGAAACACTCGCCAGCGACGAACATCTCGCGCGCGACCATGGCCTGCAGACCGTAGAAGTCGGTCAGCCCATCCGCATCGGCCTCGTCGGTCCAGGCGAGCCAGAGCCGCTGGACCCGGTCACGGAGATCCGCATCCCCGATCAACGAGGAGGGCTTGATGCCGTCGCCGACGAGGTTCGCCGCGAAGGCTTCGCAGGCGTTGGCGGCATAGCCGTTCGTCACCACCAGTTCGCGGGACCGCGCGAGCAGCCGCGGGCCGCCCGAGGCGACCAGCGCGTTGATGTTCTCGAGCGGCGGGTTCCACCCCCGGAGCCGTCGCTTCGCCATGGCGCCTTCGAGACGGGCGCGCATGGCTGACGGGCCGCCGGGACCCCGGCGGCGGAAACGGTCGAAGAGGCCCATGGGATCAGAGCCCCTTCGCGGTCGTCACGCGGACCTGCCGGACGATCCGACGCCCCTCGGCGGTCGCAATCTCGCGGTCCAGCGCCTCGATGGCCCGGTCGATCTCGGCCACGCTGCGATACTCCACGGTCTTGCCGTCGTAGCTGACCCGCGCCACCCCCGAGGACCGCTGCGCGGTCAGCGCGTCACGACGTGCGCGGAGCTCTGCGGCCGTGGCCATGGATCACCTCATGTAGCTCGAGCGCACAGTGCGCCGGCGCGGCACCGTGGGTTTCGGGACGGAAAGCGCTGTTGCCGGACCGGCTTCGGAGCCGTCCTGTCTCGCCACCCCGAGCTGCGCTTCCAGATCGGCCCAGCGTGCCTCCGGCCAGCGATCCGCGCCAGCGATCCAGGCGGCGGCGCGGGCATAGACCCGGCAGTCCAGCGCCTCGTTGCGCTCGCGGAGCTTCTGCCATTCGAGCCGCGCGAAGCCGCGTTTCGTCCGGACCGTCACCAGCTGCTCTGCCGTCAGCTGCTTCAGCCATTCGCCGTCCGCCCAGTCCGGCAGGTGGATCGTGCCGGGCGGGCACAGCGCACCGGCCGCCTGTTCTTCCCTGGTTGGCCGGTCCTGCCGCAGGAAGCGACAGGTCTCGGCCTTGAAGGTCGAGGTGGCCACGGTCCAGAGCCGGGCGCCGCGCCGCAGCCGCTTGCCCGCGACGGTGGCATCGACATAGGTCGGCCCGGTCACCGGGCTCGTTCGGGTGAACCCCTCGACGCCCTTCACCGGCGCAACCTGCGCGAAACCCACCTGGCGCGACCAGGCATAGACCGCGCTTGTCTCGTAGCCGGTGTCGATCGCGAGCCGCGCGAGCGCCATCGGCTGGCCCGATGAGTGTGCCCATGTCCGCCCGAGCAGATCCGTCAGCTGCTGCCAGCAGGCCGGATCGCCGGGCCCGCCCTCGAGCACGAGGTGGTCGACCAGCCAGCTTTCCAGGCCCCGGCCCCACGCCCAGACATCGACCTCGATCCGGTCCTTCTGAACGTCGGCGCCCGCCGTCAGAAACAGCCCGCGCTCGGGCACCGTACCCGGCGTCCAGGACTCGCGCCGGTCTGCCAGCCGCTGCCAGTCGGGCGCCTCGCCGGTCTCAACCCAGGTCTCGCCGAGGATGGTGTTCCGGAACGCCCGCATCGCCTCGTCGCTGCCCCGTGCCGCCTCATTCGCCCGCGCGATCCGCTGCCAGCTGAGCCAGCCCACCGGCGAGTAGAGCGCCGAGAGGTGGTAGCCGACCGTGGTCGGATCGGCGGCCGTGGTGGTCGCGCGCCACTCGCCGCGCTCGAGCATCCTCGTCTTGTGGTGCTCGGCGATGGGCCGCTCGCAGCCCTCGCAGTGATATTCCGCCGTCTCCGGCCGCCCCTTCTCCCAGCGCAGCCGCTCGAACTTCAGCCACTGCATCGCGTCGCAATGCGGGCACGGCACGAAGTATCGCCGCTGGTCGCTGGCCTCGTATTCCCGCTCGATGCGGCTCAGCCCCCGGATCGTCGGCGTCGAGACCAGGAACACCTTGCGCCGGTGCGCGAAGGTCAGCGACCGGGCTTCCGCCAGCGTCACCGGATCGCCTTCCTCGTCGGCCGAGGCCGGATAGGCGTCGACCTCGTCGAGGAAGATGTACCGCGCCGGGGTAGAGCGCAGCCCGACCGCCGAGTTCGCGCCGGTCATGATCAGGATGCCGCCTGCGAACTCCTTCGACAACATCGTGTTGCCCGCATCGCGGGATCGCGCGGGCTTCACCCGCTCCCGCAGCTCGGGGCTCTCCTCGATCAGCGGATCGATCCGCTGCCGCGAGTTGCGCTTCGCCAGTTCCACCGTCGGCTGGACCGCGAGCATCGGCCCCGGCGCGTGGTGCATCACGTACCCAATGAAGCAGTTGCCCCCTTCTGTCGCGCCCACCTGCGCTGCCTTCATGAACACGACCCGCTGGGTCGGATCCCCGGGCGAGAGCCGGTCCATGATCTCGCGCATGTAGGGCGTGCGCGCGGTGCGGTACTGCCCCGGCTCGGCGGAGGCCCGCGAGGCGAGTTTCCGGTGGCGGTCGGCCCAGCTCGAGACGGTCAGATCCGGGTCGGGACGGATCCCGCTGCGCCACGCCCGAAGAAGTCCCTTTGCCCCGTCGAAGGCGAATGCCTCCTCATCCGAGCCCTGGCCGGACCTCGGCGAGGCTGTCGAGCTGGGCACGGACATGGGCCTCCAGAACCTTCTGCATCTGCGCCGCCTCCACCTCGCATGCATCCCCCAGCGCCGCGGTGAGTTCCGAGGCCATCAGCGCCGCGACGCGCGCCGGCCAGGTCACCCAGGCGTCGCGCTCGTCGCGCGCGAGCCGGAACATCAGCGTCTCTGCCCGCGCACGGTCGACCAGTTCCCCCTTCAGTTTCTGGAGCCGGATGCGCCGCTCCTGCGCCTTGAGCACTTCATGCGCGGTCTTGGCCTGCAGGAAGGTCGTGCCGCCGCCGACGGCCGGGGCCGACAGCCCCTGTTCCCGCAGCGTGTCGCCGACGGCGGCGACGGCGGCCTCGGGGACGGGTTTCAGCTTCGGTGCGGGCGGCTTGCGAGTCTTGGACGGGTCCGTCGTCTCGGCCCGCCTCTTGTCGGAGGCTGCGGCGTCGATGCTGCCATCCGCGTGCAACACGAGCCTGCCGCTGGCCTTCGCCTTCTGGATCGCGCCGCGCGACAGCCCGACATGGGCGGCGTACTGGCGCTCGCTCATGCCCTGCATCGCCAGCCCTGATTATCATTCAAAGTCAGGTGCTTATCGAGTTGATAAGCCGGGCCAGTGGAGCGAACGTCCATCCCACAAGGACGATGCAACTCACCCGGAGCCAACCCGATGACCACCCGCCTGAACCC
>DNSZ01000244.1 GCA_003500165.1 Paracoccaceae bacterium
CTGAAGGATCAGGGCGTCGCGGTCGTCTTCGTCAGTCACAAGCTGGCCGAGGTGCTGGAGGTCAGCGAACATGTGGTCGTCCTGCGCAACGGCCGGAAGGTCGCCGAGGCTAAGGCCGAACGCTTCGATGCCGCTTCGCTGACGCGCCACATGACCGGCCGCGACGTGGCCGATACCTCCACCGGTTCCTATGACGGCAGCGGCGAGACCCTGCTGGAGGTCGAGAAGCTCGACAAGCCGGGGGCGTTTCGCGATGTCAGCTTTCGGCTGCGCCGGGGCGAGGTGCTGGGGATCACCGGGCTGCTGGGCAGCGGTCGCACCTCGCTTGCCAAGGCGCTGTTCGGCCTGGTCGCACCCGACTCGGGCCGGATCGCGGTCGATGGCCAGACGGTGCCGCTGGGCGACCCGATCGCGGCGGCCGCAGCGCGGATCGGCTATGTGCCCGAGGACCGGCTGACCGAGGGGCTGTTCCTGGCCCAGTCGATCCTGCGCAACGTCACCGTCGGTCGGCTGAACGCGCATGAGCGCGCCGGCTTCCTCGACATGCGCGCGCTCATTGACGAGGCAACCGACTGGCTGACCCGGCTCAGCGTCAAGACCCCGTCGATCGGCGCGCCGGTGCAGGCGCTGTCGGGCGGCAACCAGCAGCGCGTCGTTCTGGCGCGCTGGCTGGCCCGGGCGCCGCAGGTGCTGGTGCTCAACGGGCCGACGGTGGGCGTCGATGTCGGATCGAAGGCCGACATTCACGGCATCATCCGCGAACTGGGCGCGCGCGGCCTGGGGGTCGTGGTGATCTCGGACGATCTGCCCGAGCTGCTGGCCACCTGCCACCGCATCCTGGTCATGAAGGCGGGCGCCATGGTCGAGGAGATCGCGGGCGGTGCGATCACCGAGGCCGACCTGGCGCACAAGCTGGCCTCATGAGCGGGCTGCTGACCCGCAACGAGACCCTGGTCGCGGCGGTGATCGTGCTGTTCTGCATCGTCGCCACCCTGTCGGACCCGAATTTCCTGACCGTCACCACGCTGGGCGACCTGTTGCGCGCCGCCATCGTGCCCGGCATACTGGCGATCGGCGTGATGCTGGTGCTGATCTCGGGCGGGATCGATGTCAGCTTCACCGCCGTGGCGGTGTCGGCGATGTACATGACCACCAAGCTCGCCCTGGCGGTCTGGCCCGACATGCCGTGGTATCTGATCTTCTCGATCTCGATCCTGATCGGCGCCGGGCTGGGCGCGATCAACGGCATCTTCATCGCCGGTTTCGGGCTGCCGACGCTGATCGTCACGCTGGGCACGCTGTCGGTGTTCCGGGGCTTTCTGCTGACCTTCGTGGGGTCGGACCGGATTTCCGCCCTGCCGCCGGGGATGCGCGACTTCTCGCGGATGATGATCGCGCGCGGCACCACCGAAGGCGGACATTTCTATGCCTTTCCCTGGTCGCTGGCGGCGCTGGCGCTGGCGATCGCGCTGACCGCGATCATCCTGCACAAGACCATGCTGGGCCGGTCGATCTTTGCCATCGGCGGTTCGGTCGAAAGCGCCCGGCGGATCGGCATCAACGTCCGGCGCACCCAGTTCTTCGTCTATGTCTATGTCGGCGCGCTGGCCGGGCTGGCGGGCATCCTGCACGGCTCGATGGGGCGGATGGCCGACCCGTTCAGCCTGGTCGGGCTGGAATTGTCGGTGATCGCCGCGGTGGTGCTGGGCGGCGCGCGGCTGATCGGCGGCTATGGCACGATCACCGGCACGCTGCTGGGCGTCGCGCTGATCGTTCTGGTCCAGAACAGCCTGATCGTGATCGGTATCCCGTCGACCTGGCAGTCGGTGACCATCGGGGCGCTCATACTGCTGGGCACCGGCCTGCCCGCCTGGCAGGCCAGGCGCGCCGCGGCGCGGGCCGGATAGGGGGCGGGAATGGCCGGATCGCGCACCGAGACGCCCCTGACCCGAACGCCCGAATTCCGCCTGGCGGTGATCGCGGTCCTGGTGTTCGCGCTGATGGCCGCGCTGTCGCCCGACCGGTTCCTGTCGGCCCAGAACCTGACATCGATGGCGTTCCAGTTCCCCGAATTCGCGATCCTGGCGCTGGCGATGACGATTGCCATGATGACCGGCGGCATCGATCTGTCGGTGGTCGGCGTGGCGAACCTGTCGGCGGTCATCGCCGCGACCCTGCTGACGCGCTTTGCCGGCGCCGATCTGGTCGGGCCGGGCGCCGCGATCTGGCTTTTGCTGGCGATCGCGGCCGCGCTTGGCGTCGGCGCGCTGGCGGGGCTTGCGAACGGAATCCTGGTCTCGCGCCTGGGCCTGCCGCCGATCCTGGCGACGCTCGGCTCGGGGCTTGTCTTCACCGGGCTCGCGGTGGCGCTGACCGGCGGCAGCGCGGTGATGGGCTTTCCCGATATCGTGTCGGTGATCGGCAATGCGCGGCTCTTCTTTGTGCCGGTGCCGCTGATCCTGTTCGGTCTGCTCGCGCTTGGCCTGCACATCCTGCTGACCCGCACCGGGTTTGGGTTGCGCGTGACGATGTATGGCGCCAACCCGCTGGCCGCGCTTTATGCCGCCGTCGATGTCGACCGCATCCTGCTGCGGGTCTATGTGCTCGCGGGCATGTTGTCGTCGATCGCCGGGCTCGTCATCATGAGCCGGGCGAATTCGGCCAAGGCCGATTACGGGTCGAGCTATCTGCTGCTGGCGGTGCTGATCGCGGTGCTGGGCGGGGTGAACCCCTATGGCGGCTATGGCCGGGTGATCGGCGTCGTGCTGGCGGTCCTGTCGATGCAGTTCCTGTCGAGCGGGCTCAACATGCTGCAAGTGTCGAATTTCGCGCGCGAGCTGATCTGGGGCGCGCTGCTGATCTTCGTGATGGTCATCAACACGGCGAATTGGGCGGGCCGGCGGCCCCGCCCGGCCCCGGCCAAGGCCGGCTGACAAGGGAGAGTGACGATGAAGAAAATCCTCAACGCGCCCGAAGCCTATGTCGACGAGATGCTGGCCGGCCTGGTCGCGGCGCATCCCGACTACTACCGGCTGCATGGCGACACCGGCAAGGTGATCGCCCGGGCGACCCCGGGCCGGGCGGGCAAGGTCGGCATCGTGACCGGTGGCGGGTCGGGCCATCTGCCGGTGTTCACCGGCTATGTCGGCACCGGGCTGCTGGATGCCTGCGCCATCGGCGACGTGTTCGCCTCGCCCTCGGCCGAACAGATGGCCGACGCGATCCGTGCCGCCGATCAGGGCGCCGGGGTGCTGCGGCTTTATGGCAATTACGGCGGCGATGTGATGAATTTCGACATGGCGGGCGATCTGGTCGACTTCGACGACATCGCCTGCAGCACGGTGCTGCTCGCCGATGATGTGGCCTCGGCCCCGCCGGAAGAGGCCGAGAAGCGGCGCGGCGTCGCCGGCATGGTCTATGCCTTCAAGATCGCCGGCGCCGCGGCCGAGGAAGGCCGCGATCTGGCGGCGGTCACCGCCGTCGCCCAGAAGGCCGCCGATGCCTGCCGGTCGGTCGGCGTGGCGCTGTCGCCCTGCACGGTGCCGCAGGCCGGCAAGCCGACCTTCGAGATTGCCGAAGACGAGATCGAGATGGGCATGGGCATCCATGGCGAGCCGGGGGTGTGGCGCGGCAAGCTGCAAAGCGCCGATGCGATCGCGGCCGAGATGATGGACCGGCTGCTGGCCGACATGCCGCTGAAGGCGGGCGACCGGGTGTCGGTGCTGGTCAACAGCCTGGGTGCGACCCCGCCCGAGGAACTCTATATCCTTTACAATGTGGTTAAGGCGCGGCTGGAAGGCGCGGGCGCGACCATCGTGATGCCGCTGGTCGGCCGCTATGCGACCTCGATGGAGATGGCCGGCGTGTCGTTCACCCTGTGCAAGCTCGACGCCGAGCTTGAGGCGCTGTTGCAAGCGCCCTGCGATTGCGCTTTCTGGAGGGTCGGATGACCATCGACCGCGCCGCGCTGCAGGCCGCGATTGCCCGCCTCGCCGCCGCGATGGAGCGCGATTTCGACCTGCTCAACAGCGCCGACGGGGCGCTGGGGGACGGCGATCTGGGGGTCACGATGACCCGCGGGATGCACGCCATCGTCGACCGCGCCGACGACCTGCCCGACGATCTGGGGCTGGCACTGCTGGCCTGCGCGCAGGCGTTCACGAAATCCTCGGGCTCGTCCTATGGCACGCTTCTGGCCAAGGGCATGATGACCATGGCCAAGGGGGTGAAGGGACGAACCGAGATCGCGGCCGCCGAGGTGTCGGGCCTTGTCGCTGCGGCGCGTGACCAGATGCAGGCGCTTGGCAAGGCCGAGATCGGCGGCAAGACGGTGCTCGACAGCCTCGACGCGGTGGCACAGGCGACCGCGGGCAAGACCGACCCGGCCGAGGTCGCCGATGCCGCCGCCCGGGCGGTGGACGATGCGCTCGACGCGTTTCGCGAGCGAAAGGCCACCATCGGCCGGGCCCGCATCTTTGGCGACAAGAGCGTGGGCCGCGACGATCCGGGGATGCTGGCGATGGCCCGGATCGTCAAGGCGGTGGCCGATCGCGAAGGGTGATACCAAGCTGCAACAAGCGTGACTCATTGCACAAGTCCGCCCACCGCTTGGCCTGCTGATTTTTCTAGAAAAATCAGCAAGCTAAATTCTTCTGGAAGAATTTGTCGCGAACCGCCCGATGGCGCGGCGCGTTGCGTCAGACCAACGGGTCCTCCCCGCCATAATGCCGGTCGGGGTAGTCGGCATGCAGCGCCCGGTCGGCGTCCGAAAACCGCGGCCGGGCAAAATTGTGCTGGTGCCAGTAGGGATAGATCAGCGGCAGGCGGCTGACATCGTTCAGACGCTGCAGCTCGGCCTCCCCCAGGGTCAGATCGACCGCCCGGAAGTTTTCGCGGAACTGATCCTCGGTCCGGCCGCCGACCACCAGCGAACTGACCGCTGGCCGCGTCAGCAGCCAGGCCAGCGCCACCTGCGCCGCCGAAACGCCATGACCGGCGGCGATCTCGGTCAGCGCATCGACGATCCGCCACAGCCTTTCGGTATCGCGGATCGGCGGCTCGTTCCAGCCCGCCGCCTGGCGCGAGCCGTCGGGCGCCGCCTGGCCGCGCCGGTGCTTGCCGGTCAGCAGCCCCGCCGCCAGCGGGCTCCAGACCAGCACGCCAAGCCCCTGATCGACCGACAGCGGCAACAGCTCGTATTCGGCCTCCCGCGCCTCCAGCGTATAGTGGATCTGCTGGGTGGCAAAGCGGCCGGGCGCCCCGCCCGCCGCGGCCAGCGATTTCATCACATGCCAGGCGGAATAGTTCGAACAGCCGGTATAACGCACCTTGCCCTGCTGCACGAGCGTATCGAGCGCGGCCATGGTTTCCTCGACCGGGGTCAGCCCGTCCCATTCATGGATGTAATAAAGGTCGATATGGTCGGTGCGCAGCCGCTTCAGCGAGCGTTCGCATTCGCGAATGATATGCCAGCGCGAGGCGCCCTCGTCGTTGGGGCCGTCGCCGATCCGCATCCTGACCTTCGAGGTGACGAGGATGTCGTCATAGCGGCCTTCCAGCACCTCGCCCAGGATCGTCTCCGAGGTGCCGGTGGAATACATGTTCGCGGTGTCGAACAGGTTGACCCCGTGGTCGATGCACAGATCGACCAGTCGCTGCGCCTCGGCCACGCCCTGTTTGCCGACCATGCCGAACGGGCCCTCGCCGCCAAAGGTGAAGGTGCCCATGGTGATCGCCGAGACCTTCAGCCCCGAGCGTCCCAATGTACGATACTGCATTGCAATTCCCTCCCTTTTCAGCGCGCCAGGATGTCCTTGGCGGCCGGATACAGCGCCTGGTATTTCTCGAACAACGCCTGATAGGCGGCGACATTGGCCGGGATCGGCTCGATCAGCCGGCCGGGATGGACCATGGCCGCGATCCCGTCATCGATGGTGTCGAAATGCCCCGCACCATGGGCGGCCAAAATCGCCGACCCGGTCGAGGGCGCGTCGGCCGAGGCCGGAATGCGGATCGGCAGGTTCGCGGTGTCGGCATGGATCTGCATCCACAATTCCGACGCCGCCGCGCCGCCGCCCGCCGTCATCTCGGTCGCGGTATAGCCCGCCCGGGCAAACGCATCGAGGATCGCGCGGGTGCCGAAGGCGATGCCCTCCATGATCGCCCGGAACAGGTGATGCTTCTCATGGGCCAGCGTCAGGCCCAGAATGGCGCCGCGCGACAGCGCATCGGTGTGCGGGGTGCGGTTGCCCTGGAAATGGTCCTGCACGATCAGCCCGTCCGAGCCCGGCGGCAGCGCTGCGGCGGCGGCGTTCAGCGCGTCGAAATCAAGCCCGCCGGTCAACCGGCCCAGCCAGTTGATGATCGACCCGGTCGAGGTCTGCCCGCCTTCGACGACATAGCGGCCGGGATAGACGATATCGGCATAGGCGCCCCAGACGCCGGGCGCCGACAGCGGCGCCTCGGTCACGCCGAATTGCAGATGCGACGAGCCGGTGATCAGCGCCAGTTGGCCCGGCCGTGCCACGCCCAGCCCGATCATCCCGATCAGCGCGTCGGCACCGCCCTGGACGACCTTGACGCTGCGCGGCAGACCCAGCGCCGCGGCCGCCTGGGCCGTGAGCGTGCCCACCACCTGCCCCGGCGCGACCGTGCGCGGCGGCCATTTGTCAAGCAGCGCGTCAAGCCCCAGCGCGCGGACCAGGCTTTCGGGCCGGCCGCCATGGTCGTTGCGGTGATGCCAGCGCAGGCCGACATTGTTGAGGCTTGCGGCCCATTCCCCGGTCAGCTTGTGGGTCAGAAAGTCCTGATATTCGCAAATCCGGTGCGCCCGGTCGAACATCGCCGGTTCATTGCGTTTCAGCCACAGCGCCTTGGGCAGCATCCATTCGGCCGAGACCGGCCCGGTGCCTGCACCGTTGAGCGCCAGCGCGGGGTCGCCTGTGGCGAGCACCGCATCCGCCTCGGCATTGGCGCGGACATCCATCCAGATCAGCGCGGGCCGCAGCGCGTCGCCGTTTTCATTCAGCGCCACGACCGAACAGCTGGTGGTGGCATAGGCGATCGCCGCGATCGCGTCGGGCGGGATTGCCGCGGCCGCCATCGCCGCACGGCTGGCGGCGACGAAGGCCGCCCACCAATCGGCCGGGTTCTGTTCGGCCCGCGCGCCGGCCGAGAACCGGGTCTCATAGGGCACGGCATGGCTGGCAACGCAGGCGCCCTGCAAATCGTAGATCCTGGCGCGCAGGCTTTCGGTGCCGCCATCGGCCGTCAGGAAATAGGTCACCGCGTCCTCCCCCGCAGATCAATATCCCGGCCCCATCCCATCAGGCGGCGCGGCCCGGCGCCAGCCCCTTTTCGCCGTTGGATCAACGTCACGGCGCGGTCGCGGCCAGCATGATTGCCAGCACCTCATTCGGCGCGTCCCAGGCCGCCATGTGGCCTGCTCCGGGCAGATGATGGACCGCAATCTGCGGCGACACGTCGACCATGTCGCGCCAGTCGAGGATGCGATCGCGATGCGGGGCAAGGATGCGGACGGGCAGGCTTTCGGCAAGTCCTGCCAGCTGCCGCCGGATCGACACCGCCTGCCCCGCGCCGCCCAGCAGGGCCTCGGCCAGCGCGCGCAGGCGGCCGCGCGCCAGGTCATCGGCGACGCGTTGCAGCGCCGCGGGCGACAGCGCCAGCGGCGTCGCCGTCATCCGGTCGAGCAGATGCGCCACCTCGCCCGGGGCACGCGCCGCGGCGAAACCGGCGATCACCTCGCGGTCGATCGCAAGCCCTAGGCCCGCGGGCGCGATCAGCGTCAGGCTGCGGGCGTCGCCGGCATCGGCAAGGGCGATGGCCGGGATCGCGCCCATCGAATGGGCGACGATATGGGCGGGGCCCGGCAGGACATCGCGGACCAGCGGCGACAGGCCGGTGGCCAGTGCGGCAGGCGTGGGTGCCTCGGCCCGGGTGGCGCCATGGCCTGGCAAATCCACCGCCAGAACCCGGCGGCCGGCGCGAACGAGCCCCGCGGAAAGCCCCGCCCAGATGCTGTGATCGGCGCCGAACCCGTGCAACAGGACAATCGGCGCGCCGTCTTCGGGACCGGTCACCGCATGGGCCAGGTCCCGGGCAAGGCCCGTGCTGGCTGCCGGTCCGGCCCCGGCAAGCGCCGCCTCGACATCGGCGCGTTCGATGCGGCCCCGGCGCCCGGTGCCTGACAGCGCGGCGATATCGAGCCCCGCTTGCCGCGCCAGCCGGCGCGCCACCGGGGTGGCGCGCACGCCCGTTGCCGTGCTTTGGCGGGCGGCCGGTGCCGCCGCCGGCGGCGCAGGGGTTGCTTCGGTCGTGGGTTCCGGCGCGGGTTGGGTCGTCGCCGCGCCCTCGGCACCGGCCAGCCGGGCCAGCGGCGCGCCCACGCGGACCATGTCGCCAACGGCCGCCAGGATCTCCCCCAGGGTGCCGTCGCGCAGCGCCGGAACCTCGACCACGGTCTTGTCGGTCTCGACCTCCAGCAGCGTGTCGCCGCGGCGGAATTGCGCACCGGGGGCGACCATCCAGCCGGTGACGCGGCCTTCCTCCATCGTCTCGCCCAGCCGGGGCAGGGTCAGCAGGTCGCTCATGCCATCAGCCGCCGGGCGGCGTCGACGATCAGCTCGGGCGTCGGCACCGATGCGGCCTCGAGCCCCGGAGAGACCGAAATCGGGACATCCTCGCCCGCCACCCGCAAGACCGGGTTTTCCAGAAAGTCGAAGCATTCCTCGGAAATCCGGGCGGCCAGTTCGGCCGCCACCCCGGCGGTCAACGGCCCCTCGGAGACGACCATGGCGCGACCCGCGGCCTCGACCGCGCCGCGCACCGTCTCGAAGTCGAGCGGGTTGAGCGTGCGCAGATCGATCACCGCGGCCGCGATGCCCTCGGCATCCAGGCGTTCGGCCGCCGCCAGTGCATGGTGCAACTGGCGCGAATAGCTGACGATCGCCAGATCGCCGCCTGGCCGGCGGAGCGCCGCCCGGCCCCAATCGGGCACCGGCGCGGCCAGATCGACCGCTTCGCTGAGCGCGTAAAGCGCCTTGTGTTCGATGAACACGACCGGGTCGGGCTGGCGCAGCGCCTGGCGCAACAGGTGATAGGCATCGGCCACGGTGGCGGGCATCGCCAGCCGCAGGCCCGGCGTGTGCATCACATAGGCCTCCAGGCTCTGGCTGTGCTGGGCGCCCGCCGACCGCCCCGTCCCGCCCTGGGTGCGCAGCACCATCGGCACGCCGATCTGGCCGCCGAACATGTAGCGGATCTTGGCCGCCTGATTGGCCAGCTGATCCATCGTCATGCCGATGAAATCGACATACATCAGCTCGACCACCGGGCGCATGCCGGCCATCGCCGCACCGACACCGGTGCCCACAATGGCGGCCTCCGAAATCGGCGTATCGATCAGCCGGTCGGGCCCGAATTGTTCGATCAGCCCCTTGGTGACGCCATAGGCGCCGCCATAGCGGCCGACCTCCTCGCCGATCACGAAGACATCGGGGTCCTCCTCCATGGCATCGGCCAGCGCCCGCCGCAGCGCCTCGCGATAGGTCAGGGTCTCCATCCGGTCAGTCCCTTGCCAGGACGCGGTCGATGCGGCGGGCCAGCGGCTCGGGCTCGGGCGCGTCGGGCGCGAACACGTCGCGGAACATCGCCTGCAGCGGCGGTTCTTCCGCGGCGATGGCGGCATCGATGCTGGCTTCCATCTCGGTCGCGATGGCCTGGTCGATTTCGTCGAGACGGGCCTCGGCCATGCCCGCCGCGATCAGCGCGTCGCGGGCAAAGGCGACCGGATCGCGGCTGCGCCCGGCGGCCTCTTCCTTGGGGCTGCGATAGGGGCTCTTGTCCTTTCGGGCATGGCCGAAGAAGCGATAGCACTCGACCGCCAGAAAGCCCGGCCGGCCGGCCCGCGCGCCATCGAGGATGCGCGCCGCCGCGGCCTGCACCTCGCGCACGTCGCGGCCATCGACGGTCTCGGCCGCCAGCCCGAAGGCGGCCGCGCGGTCATGCAGCGCGGTGACCCGCGTCGCCTGGTCGATCCGCGTGCCCATGCCCCACTGGTTGTTGATGCAGACAAAGACCGCGGGCAGGTCCCACAGCGCGGCCATGTTCATGCTTTCGTAAAGGATGCCCTGCCCCATCGCCCCGTCGCCGAAGAACGCCACCGACAGCTGGCCGGTGCCACGCCGCCTTGCCGCCAGGGCGGCGCCGACCACCGCGGGGATGCCGCCGCCGACGATGGCATTGGCCCCCAGATGCCCCAGCGACATGTCGGCGATGTGCATCGAGCCGCCCTTGCCATGGCAATAGCCCGTCGCCTTGCCCGCGATCTCGGCCATCATCCGGTTCGGGTCGGCGCCGCGGGCAAGAAAGATGCCATGGCCGCGGTGATGGGTGGTGAAGGTGTCGCCGTCCCGCATCGCCGAACAGACGCCGACCGCCGCCGATTCCTCGCCGATCGACAGATGCAGCATCGAGCCCGCGCTCTCGCCACGCACGAACAGCTCGCCGACCCGTTCCTCGAAGCTGCGGATGCGCCGCATCTGACGGTAATGCGCCTCGAGCCCGGTATTCGAAGGCGCTGGCCCGGTCTTTGTCATCGCCGCCCCATGTCGCGATTCGCTGTGCCGGCCAACAGCGTGACCCGGCGGCGGCATCTTTCAGGCGCGACGCGGCCGGGTCAAGGCGATGGCGTCGGCGGGGCGCCGGGCCGGTGCGAATGCCCGGCTTGCTCCGGCAATCGCCCGGCCTACCTAGGACGTGTGTTGAATACAGGAGAACCCGATGCTGCGCCCTGCCCTGTTCGCCCTTGTCCTCGCCCCCTCGGCCGCGTTTGCCGTCGGCAGCGGATCCGAAGAGCCGCCGAAGCCGACACCGACCACCACCGAATGCCCCGCCGGCCAGGTCTGGGACACGGAAACCAGGGCCTGCGTCGCGTCTTCCTCGTCGCTGATCGACGACGACATCCGCTATGAGGCGGTGCGCGAACTGGCCTATGCCGGGCGCCATGAGGCGGCCTATCGCGTGCTCGCGACGATGACCGATCAGACCGAAAGCCGGGTGCAGACCTATCACGGCTTTCTCGACCGGGTGACGGGCGATCACGAGGCCGCGCTTGCCCACTATGCCGCCGCGCTGGCCGCCGATCCCGGCAACAATCTCGCCCGATCCTATCTGGGTCAGGCCCATGTGGCGGCCAGCGCGGCGGCATAGTGGGCAAGCGCGGCCTCGTGATCGCCCGTCACCCGGTCGAGAAAGCCG
>DNSZ01000273.1 GCA_003500165.1 Paracoccaceae bacterium
AGCGCCGCCGCCGCCCCGTTGACGCGCGAGATCACGCCGGTCGCAAGCCCCGAGCGCGCATCGCCGATCGCGCAGCTTTGCGCGTCCAGCGTGACGGCGGCGATCCCGCGGGCCTGCAGCGCGGGCAGCCGCGTCGTGCCGGCCGCGTTCTTGCCGATCCCCGCATCGTTGAACGCAACGAGCCGGGCGGCGGCCTTGCAGGCGCGCGCCGGGTCGCCGCCGATCAGCCCGCCATGCGAGCCGGTGACGATGATCCGCCCGTCATCTTCGCCCGGCCGGATCAGCGCGGCACTGTCGACGCACAGGACCCTGGGCGCGCCCGGGGCCAGCGTCACCTCCTGGCGGGCCTCGGGCACGGGGTCCATGAGCCCGGTCGGGGCGGGTGCATCGCCCAGGCGATCCGCCGCCTCGGCGGCCGACTGGCCCGGGGCGATGCCCAGCCGCGCGGCCACCGCATTGGCGTAGGACACGACGCCATGGGCCTGCATGTCGGACGCCGCGCCGATCTCGGCGCTCATGCAGTCGACGGCACAGGCGGCCATGCCGCAATCGGCCAGTGCCCGCACCCCGGCAATCCCCGCGCCATTGAGCCCGATGCCGGCATCGTTCAGGATCACCCCATGGAGCCCCGCTTGCGACGCCAGGCTTGCGGCGTAAAGCCCGCCATGGGAGCCGCAGATCGCCACGGCGCCCGCCGCATCGGGGCCTGCATCGGTGATCGAGTCGAGCAGCAGGACAGGCCGGGTCATGGCCGCGCGATAAAGGCTTTGACATTCTGCGGCAAGGAAACCCACTAATTGGGCCGCACCGCCGCACCCCCGGGCGCGGCGGAGGAGGCTGGCATTGGGGGGCGCGTGATACGCCGCAATCTCGACATCGACACCGGGCTCGACCGGCTTGCGATGATGGAACGCATCCGCGCCTTCGAGGCTGCCGCCGAACGAGCCGCCGTCGACGAAGGGCTGGTGCTGGGCGCGATCCATCTGTCGACCGGGCAAGAGGCCGTGGCGACCGGGATCATCGCGCATCTGGATCGGGCCGATTACATGACCTCGACCCATCGCGGCCACGGCCACACCATCGCCAAGGGTGCCGATCCGGTGGCCATGATGAAAGAGCTTCTGGGCCGCGAGGGCGGCTGCTGCGGCGGCAAGGGCGGCTCGATGCATATCGCCGATTTCGGGGTCGGCATGCTGGGCGCGAACGGGGTCGTGTCGGCCAACATCACCATCGCAGCGGGCGCCGCACATGGCGTGAAGCTTCTGGGTGGGGATCAGATCACCGTCTGCTTTTTCGGCGACGGCGCGGCCAATCGCGGCCCGTTCCTGGAAGGCATCAACTGGGCCGGCGTGTTCGACCTGCCGATCCTGTTCGTATGCGAGGACAACCGCTATTCCGCCTCGACCCGGACCGCGGACATGACAGCGGGCGACAGCCTGGCCGACCGGGCGCGGGCGATGGGGCTGACAGCGGCCGAGATCGACGGCAACGATGTGAACGCGGTGGCCGAGGCGGCGGCCGGGGCGATCGGGCGTATCCGCGCGACCGGGCGGCCGGAATTCCTGCATGCGGTCACCTATCGGCAAGGCGGGCACACCTATTTCGACCCGGCCGCCTATCGGCCGCCGGGCGAGGCCGCGCGCATGGCCGAAACCACCGATCCGATCCGCCGCCAGCGCGAGTTGCTGGCCGATGCCGGCGTGGCGGCCGCACAGATGGACGCGATCCGGGCGGAGGCCAGGGCCGAGATGGAGGCGGCGCTCGATGCTGCCCGCGCCGCGCCCTGGCCACCCGCGGCCAGCGCGTTTGCCGATGTGCAGGACATCGGCTCGCCCCAGCGGGAGCCGTTCTGATGGCCGTGATGAGCTATGCCGAGGCGGCGAAACAAGCCATCGCCGAGGCGATGCGCGCCGATCCCCGCGTCTGGTGCGTGGGCGAGGATCTGGGCCGCGGCGGCGTGTTCAAGCAATATGTGGGCCTGGTCGAGGAATTCGGGCCGGCGCGGGTCTCGGACGCGCCGATCTCCGAGGCCGCGATCATGGGGGCGGCGTTCGGCGCCGCGCTGGTCGGCACCCGCCCCATCGTCGAGATGCGCTTTGCCGATTTCGCGCTGTGTGCCACCGACGAGCTGGTCAACCAGATCGCCAAGGCGCGCTACATGTTCGGCGGCCAGTCCCGCGCGCCGATGGTGATCCGCAAGCCGATGGGGATGTGGCGATCCTCGGCCGCGCAGCACAGCCAGAGCCTGGAGGCCTGGTATGCGCATATCCCCGGGCTCGTCGTGGTCTGCCCCAGCACGCCACAGGACAATTACGCGATGATGAAGGCCGCCATCGCCTGCGACGATCCGGTGGTGTATCTGGAGCACAAGAACATCTGGGCGCTGGAGGGCGAGGTCGACCCGGACGCGCCGGGCGCCTTCGGCCAAGCGCGCATCCGAAGGCAGGGTGGCGATGTGACCATCGTCTCGTGGTCCGATTGCGCCAACCGGGCCGCGGCGGCGGCCGCGATGCTGGCCGAAGACGGCATCGATGCCGAGGTGATCGACCTGATCAGCCTGTGGCCCTGGGACAAGGCGGCGGTGCTGGGCAGCGTGGCGCGCACCGGCCGTCTGCTGGTCGCGCATGAGGCCGTCGCGGTGGGCGGTTTCGGCGCCGAGGTCGTGGCGACGGTCGCCGAACGGGCGGCGCATCGGCTGAAGGTGCCGCCGCGGCGGATCGGATCGCCGCGCGGGCTGATCGCCTATGCCCCGAACCTTGAAGACCAGATGCGGGTGACGGCCGAAGCCATCGCCGCGGCCGCCCGCCAGATGATGGAGCCCGCCCCCGCATGACCCAGCCCAACGAAATGACCGGGGGCGAGGCCATTGCCCGCATGCTGATCGCCCATGGTGCGGGGCCGATGTTCGGCATGGGCGGCTTTCAGCTCTTGCCCTTTTACGACGCGGCGCGGCGGCTGGGGCTCGCCCATCACCTGATCAACGACGAACGCTGTGCGGCCTTCGCGGCGGATGCCTATGCCAAGGTGTCGGGCCGGGTCGGGCTGATGGATGCAACGCTGGGCCCCGGGGCAACCAATCTGGTCACCGGGCTCGTCGAGGCGCTGAACGCGGGCTCGCCCGTGGTCGCCATCGTCGGCGGGGCGCAGCGCGCCCATGCGGGCAAGAACATGACCCAAGAGGCCGATCAGGCCGCCATCCTGCGCCCCGCCTGCAAGGCGTTCCTGCGCGTCGAGGCGGTCGAGCGGATCCCCGAACTGATCCGCCGCGCCTTTGCCATTGCCACATCGGGCCGGCCCGGCCCGGTCGCCGTCGAGGTGCCCGAAGACGTGGCGCATGGCCTTTACGGGTTCGAGGATGGCGATTTCGCCGCCGATCCCGCGCATCGGGCGGCCCCCGCGCTGCGCTGCCGTCCCGATGCGGACGCGGTGGCGCGCGCGGCCGATGCGATCGCGGCGGCCGAGCGCCCGATCCTGCTGGCGGGCGGCGGGGTGCATATCTCGGGCGCGGCCGCGGCGGTCACGCGCCTCGCCGAAGCGAACGGCATTCCCGTCGCCCACACCATGAGCGGGAAGGGCGCGATCGCCTGCACCGCGCCGCTCAATGCGGGGCTCTTTGGCCGCTATGACCGGATCGCCAACGATCTGATCGCCGCCTCGGACTGCATCCTTGTGGTGGGCTGCAAGCTGGGCGAGATCGCGACCAAGCGCTTCACCATCCCGCAGGCCGGCCAGACGGTGATCCATCTTGAAATTGTGGCCGAGGAGATGGGCCGCACCTTTGACCCCGCGATCAAGCTGTGGGGCGATGCGCGGGCCGGGCTGGACGATCTGACCGCGGCGCTCGCGGACCGCGCGGCAGATCAACGCGCAGCGCGGGCGGCGTATCTGGCCGAAATCCCCGCCCGGATGCGCGCCTGGCACGACGATGTGGCCGAACGGCTCTATTCCGAGGAAAGCCCGGTCCACATGGCGCGGCTGATCACCGAGCTCAACCGCCACCTGCCCGAGGACGGAATCCTTGTCGCCGATGGCGGCTTTGCCGCCCATTGGGGCGGGCTCTTGTTCGACACCAGATCGCCGCGCCGCGCCTTCGTGCCCGATCGCGGTTTCGCCTCGATCGGCTATGGGCTGCCGGGCGCCATGGGGGCGCAACTGGCCGCCACCGGCGCCACGGTCGCGGGGCTCACGGGCGATGGCGGGTTCAACATGGTGCTGGGGGAGCTCGAGACGGCGCGCCGGCTGGGCCTCGGGCTGACCGTGATCGTCGTGAACAACGCCGCCTCGGGCTATGTGAAGGCGCTGCAGCATCTGATGTATGGGCCGGACGCCTACCAATCGGCCGATCTGGCCGAGACCGACTATGCCCAAGTGGCCGAGGCGATGGGCTGTCATGGCATCCGGGTGGAGCGCCCGGGCGATCTGGGCGCCGCCTTGGCCGCGGCATTCGCCGAAACCGGGCGGCCCAGCGTGATCGATGTGATGGTCACCCGCGACCCGGGCCGCATGCTGCCCGCGGTCGACAATCGCACCCAACAGGTGAAAAAAGGCGACCGCGTGGCCTGAACACGCGCATTGATGGGAGGAGACAGATGACACACCGCTTCGTGACCGCCGCCTGCGCCGCGGCCCTGCTGGCCGGGGGCGCCGCCGCCGAAGAGATCGAGATGCAGGCGATCTTTCCCGAATCGCTGCCGCTGCTCGGCAAACCGGCCTGGGACATCGCCGCCAAGGTCGCGGAACTGACCGCGGGCGACCTGACCTTCGACGTCAAAAGCCCCGGCGAGATCGTGGCAACCGGCGAGGTCTGGGATGCGGTGTCGACCGGGGCGGTCGAATCGTCGTGGTATTCGATCGGCTTTGCCGAGGGCGTGGTCCCCTCGGCGCCGCTGTTCACCACCTTCCCCTTCGGCCCCGACATCAGGGAATATGCCGCCTGGTGGTATTATGGCGGCGGCGAGGAGCTGTGGGCGGAAATCTCCGAACCCTATGGCATCAAGACCGTGCATTGCAGCGCGCTGGTGCCCGAGGCGTCGGGCTGGTTCCGCGAAGAGATCACCAGCGTTGCCGATCTGCAGGGCAAGAAGATGCGATTCTTCGGTCTCGGCGCCTCGGTGATGGGCAAGCTTGGCGTCGAGGCCCAGTCGATGGGGCTGGCCGACACCATGTCTGCGCTCAATACCGGGGCCATCGACAGCGCCGAGCTTGGCTTTCCCTTCCTCGACGACATGGTGGGGATGTACGAACATGCCGATCATTATTACTTCCCCGGCTGGCATCAGCAGACGAGTTTCCTGAGCCTGATCTTCAACATCGACACCTGGAACGGGCTGACCGATCAGCAACGCGCCATCGTCGAGACCGCCTGCGAGGCGCAGGTGCTGCGCACCATGGCCGAGGGCGAGGCGGTGCAGCTGGCGCCGCTGGCCAAGATGCAGGCCGAAAACGGCGTCCAGGTGCATGAATGGCCGCCCGAGATTCTCGATGCGTATGAGGCCGCCTGGGCCGAAGTGGTGGCCGAGAAATCCGCCGCCGATGCCGATTTCGCCCGCGCCTGGGACAGCATCAGCGCCTTCCGCGACAATTATGCCGAGTGGAAGGAGATCGGCTATCTCGACTGATCTGGAAACGCGGCGGGGCCCGGGCGCGCGCCCGGGCCCCGTGCCCGGGCCCACCGCACCGCCATGCTGACCGGTCTGCGCATCGCCGGTCTGCTGACGCGGATCTGCGATTATGCCGCGCGGTTTGCGGCGCTGGTGATGCTGGGGCTTGTGTTCGTCATCGTCTATGACGTGATCGGGCGTAAGTTCTTTGCCACCGGGTCCTTCATGCTGCAGGAGCTCGAATGGCACATGAACGGCATCGTGGCGACCTTCGCCTTTGGCTATGCCTATACCCGCAACGCCCATGTGCGGATCGACGTGCTGGCCGGCCGCATCCCCGAACGGGCGCGGCTGTGGCTGGAATTCGGGGCCGTGGTCTTTCTGGTGATCCCGTTTCTGGCACTCATCGCCTGGTATGGCTATGAATTCGCCGAACGGGCGTTCGAACGGGGCGAGGGCGCGAATGGCGGGCGCGGGCTGCCGCATCGCTGGGTGATCAAATCCGCCGTCCCCGTGGCCGCCATCCTGACGATCATGGGCTGCGCGGCGGTGGCGATCCGCATCTATGCGGTGCTGACCCGGCCCGATCTGATTGCCTCCCCCTTCATCGAGCGCGGCCTGTGGAAACGCTGATCGAGATCCTGCCCGGGCTGATGTTCCTGGCGCTGATCGTGGGGCTGTTCACCGCCTTGCCGGTGCCGATCGTGCTGTCGGCCGTCACCGTGGTCTTCATGGCCATCGCGCTGTGGCTGGGCGAGATGCGCCTTGTTCACATCTCGCTCATCCCCACGCGCATCTATGGCTCGATCGTCGACAATGCGGTGCTGGTCGCGGCGCCCATGTTCATCTTCATGGGCGTGGTGATGGAAAAGACCCGCATCGCCGAGGACCTGCTGCTGGCGCTGCAAAAGCTGCTGGCGCGGGTGCCCGGCGGGCTGGCGCTGGCCGTCGTGCTGATGGGCACGATCCTGGCGGCTGCGACCGGGATCATCGGCGCCTCGGTGGTGATGCTGACGGTGATGGCGCTGCCGACGATGCTGCGCGCGGGCTATGCCGCGCCCTTGGCCACCGGCACGGTCGCCAGCGCCGGCACGCTCGGTATCCTGATCCCACCCTCGGTGATGCTGGTGTTCATGAGCGATCTGTTGTCGCTCAACCTTGCCAAGGTGTTCGTCGCCGCGTTTCTGCCCGGCCTGTTCCTGGCCGGGGTCTATCTGGTCTATCTGGTGGCGCGGGCGGTGATCCGCCCTGCCGAAACCCCGCCCGCCGCGGCGCTGAGCGGCGAAGACCGGCGCGGGCTGTGGCGCGAGGCGCTGGTGTCGGTCAGCTTTCCGTTGATCCTGATCGTGGCCGTCCTCGGCTCGATCATCGGCGGCTGGGCCAGCCCGACCGAGGCTTCGGGCGTCGGCGCCTTTGCCGCCCTGGCTCTGGGGCTTCTGCGCGGGCGGCTGTCGCGGCCGGTGCTGGGCGAGGCGATGGACAGTTCGATCCGCACCATCGCGATGCTGTTCTTCATCTTCGCCGCGGCGACGGCATTTTCCTTCGTCTTTCGCAAGATCGGCGGCGACGATTTCATCGTCGATCTCGCGCGCGGCCTGAACCTGGGCGACTGGGGGCTCTTGTTCACCATGATGGCGATGGTGTTCATCATGGGCTTCTTCTTTGACTGGATCGAGATCACGCTGATCCTTCTGCCGATCTTTGCGCCCATCGTCGGGCTGATGGATCTGGGCGATCATGTGGCGCGGGCCGATCTGGTCTACTGGTTCACGATCCTGGTGGCGGTGAACCTGCAGACCTCTTTCCTGACCCCGCCCTTCGGATTTGCGCTGTTCTACATGAAGGGGGCGGCGGGCGATCTGGTGGCGATGGGCGACATCTATCGCGGCATCGTGCCCTTTGTCCTGCTGCAGCTTGCCGTGCTCGGTGTGCTGATCTGGCAGCCCCAGATCGCGCTGTGGCTGCCCGGCCAGGTGCTGGGGCCATGAGCCGGCTGGCCGGCAAACGCGCCGCGGTGGTGGGTGCGGGGTCGGTCGGGCCGGGCCTGGGCATCGGCAAGGCGACCGCGCTGCGCTTTGCGCAGGCCGGCGCGCGGGTCTTGTGCATCGACCGCGATGCGACGGCGGCGGCGGAAACCGCAGCCCTGATTGCGGATGCGGGCGGCACGGCCCGGGCGCTGGCGCTTGACGTGACGGACCCCGATGCCGGGCGGGCGCTGCAGGCCGCGGCCGAGACCGCGTGGGGCGGGCTCGACATCCTCCACTACAATGTCGGGATCAGCAGCCTGGGCGGGCTCATCGACAGCACCGATGCGGATTGGGAGCGGGTGTTCGACGTCAATCTGATGGCGGCGGTGCGGCTGACGCGGGCCACCCTGCCGGCGATGCGGGCACAGGGGGCGGGTGCCTATAGCTATGTCTCCTCGCTCGTCGGGTGATGTCTGGGCCCTACAGCTATCCGTCTTACGAGGCGTCGAAAGCCGCGCTTGGCCGGTTCGCGCGGTCGGTGGCGCGGGAAAATGCGCCCCATGGCATCCGCGCCAATGTCATCCTGCCGGGCGTCATCGACACGCCCCATGTGCGGCGTTTCATCGACGCTGAAACGCCCCCTGAGGCGCTTGACCGCAAGCGCGCCGCGCTGGTGCCGATGGGCCGGCAGGGAACCGCCTGGGATGTGGCCAATGCCGCGCTTTACCTCGCCTCCGACGAGGCGGCCTTCGTCTCGGGCATCGAATTGCGCGTCGACGGGGCGATGTCGGCCTGAAGCGCGGGCCGGTGCGGCGCGCCAGCCCTTGACAGCCCCCGCCCCAGGCCGAACAACCCATGCCCATATCATTCGCGCTGCGGGGATGCGGACCCGGCGCACAGGGCGGGCGGCACAGGCCTCCGCCGGCATCACCGACAAGGGAGGATTTGGGATGCAGATGAACCGACGCCAGGCCCTGGCGACCATGGGCGGGGCCGCCGCCGCGGCCGGCGGGCTGGCACGCCCGGCGCTCGCCAACACGCCGATGGTGGTGGGCGCGCTGCGGCTGACCAGCCATGCCGGCAGCTATGTCGCGCTGGAACGGGGCTATTTCGCCGATGCCGGGCTCGACGTCGAACTGCGGTTCTTCGATGCCGCGCAGCCGATGGCGGTGGCGATCGCCTCGGGCGATGTGGATTACGGCATCACCGCGATGACCGGCGCGCTGATCTCGCTGGCCGATCGCGGTGCGGTCAGGGTGATCGGCGGCGCGCTGCAGGAGGAACCGGGCATCACCGGGCAGAAATACCTGGTCTCGGACGCGGCATTTCAGGACGGGGTGACGACGCCCGCCGCGCTTGACGGGCGGCGCTATGCGGTGTCGCAGGCGGGCTCGTCGTTTCACTACATGGGCTCGAAGATGGCCCAGGCCGAGGGCATCGGCCTTGAATACGTGCCGCTGCAAAGCGTCGGCAACATCATCGGCGCGCTCAGATCGGGGCAGGTCGATGGCTGGTCCATCGTGCCGCATATCGCGCTGGCGCTGGCCGGATCGGGCGCGGTGCATATCGTCGGGGATGTCGCCGATTACATCCCCGATTATCAGGTGACGACCGTGTTCACCTCGGCCGACAATGCCGCCAGTGAACGCGCCATGACCGAAAGCTTCCTGGCCGCCTTCTCGCGCGGGGTGGCCGATTTCAACGCCGCCCTGGTGGACAAGACCGAAGGCGAAGCCGGACGCGACGCGATGGTGCGGCTGATCCACCAATATGTCTATACCGACCGCGACTATGACAAGGCGGCGCCGTCGATCATCAATGGCGCAATGCGGCTGAGCCCCGGCGCGGCGCTCAACACCGCGTCGCTGCAGGACCAGCTTGACTGGTTCAAGGCCGAGGATCTGGTCGATCGGGACATCGGTTTCGACACGGTGGTCGATACGAGCTACGTCCAGACGATGTAGCCCGGGCCGTCCCGATGGACCTGTCCCTGCGCGGCATCAGCCATGCCTATGGCGCGACCGAGGTGCTGTCGGACATCACGCTGACCGTCCCGTCGGGCAGGATCGTTTGCCTCGTCGGCCCGTCGGGCTGCGGCAAGTCCACGCTGCTGCGGATCGCGGGCGGGCTCGAACGGCCCGACGCAGGAGAGGTGCTGCAGATCGGCGCGCCGCCGCCGGGCTGCCTCAACCCGCTGACCTTCGTGTTCCAGGATTTCGCGCTTTTGCCCTGGCGCAGCGTGGCCGGCAACATCCGCCTGGTGCTGGAAGATCACCGGCTGGGCCGCGACCGCATGGCGGCGATCGTCGGCGATGTGCTGGCCCGCACAAGGCTCAGCGATTTCGCACGCGCCTGGCCGCGGCAATTGTCGGGCGGCATGAAGCAGCGGGTGGCGATCGCCCGGGCGCTGGCCGTCAACCCCGCGGTGATGCTGATGGACGAGCCGTTATCCGCGCTCGACGCGCAGACGCGCGAGCTTCTGATCGACGATCTGGTCTCCCTGTGGTCGCGCACGCCCTTCACCGCGCTTTACGTCACCCACAACCTGGCCGAGGCGGTCCGGCTGGGCCACCGCATCGCGATCCTGTCGCGGCGTCCGGGGCGGATCCGCGAAATCGTCGAGATCGACCGGCCGCTTGCCGAACGCGGCCTTGGCGACCCGGAACTGGAGGCGCATCAGAAACGGCTGTGGGAGGCGATGCGCGACGAGGCGCGGGCCGCCGACGCGGCGCTGGTCGATGGCTGAGGCGGACGAGCCCCCGCCCGCCCGGGCGGTGCCGTTTCGCGGCGGCGGGTTCCGGCCGCAGCCGGTGCGCTTTGTCGGCCTGGCGGTGTTCGTCGTGCTGATCGGTCTCATCGAATGGGGCACCCGGGCGGGCTGGATTTCGTCCCTGACGCTGCCGCGCCCATCCGATGTGCTGGCCGCCTTTGGCGAGCTTTACCGCAGCGGCGCGCTGTGGGAACACCTGTCGGTATCGCTGACCCGGCTTGTCATGGGCTCGGCCATGGGGGTGACGGCCGGCATCGGGCTCGGCATCCTGATCGGGCTCTTTTCGCTGGTGCGGGCGGGTCTGGTGCCGCTGGTCGCAGCGATCTTTCCGATCCCCAAGATCGCGCTGCTGCCGCTATTCGTGATCTGGTTCGGGATCGACGAGGCATCGAAATACGCGCTGATCGCGCTGGGGACGTTCACGCCGACCGTCGTGGCGACCTATGGCGCGGTCGACAATGTCGACCGCACGCTGATCCGCATGGGCCAGAGCTTTGGCCTCAACTGGGCGTCGATCGTGCGCAAGATCGTCATTCCCGGCGCGATGCCTGGCATCCTGTCGGGGCTGCGCATCAGCCTGGCGATCGGCATCATTCTGCTGGTCGCCGCCGAGATGCTGGGCGCGACCCGTGGCGTCGGCTCCTACATCCTGCAGGCCGGCTCGCTTTACGATCTGGAACGGCTTTTCGCCGGGGTGACGATCCTGTCGGTCCTGGGCGTCACGGTCAGCTTTCTGATCGGCATCGCCGAACGGCGCCTGCTGCGCTGGCGGTCCTGAGCGCTGCGCGGGGGCATCGATCATGGCCCTGGTCATGCCGCGGCGCAACGGGTCATACCGACGGTCAGTGAGAATGACCGTTCGCCGCCTCCCGCGCCCTTCCTCCCCGCCCGACCACCAAT
>DNSZ01000270.1:0-1349 GCA_003500165.1 Paracoccaceae bacterium
GCGGCCGCCGCGACCGTCCCGTCGGCGTGGATTGCGGCCGCCTGGACAATCCCCAGATGGTCGACCGGCCCGCGCCCGGTAAAGGTCAGCCGCGCCCCCGCCGCGTCAAGCGCGGCTTCGAGCCCTGCGGGCGCGTCCAGATGGGCGCGCACATGGTCGCCCAGCCAGTTGGCGCGCGGTGCGGCGATCGCCCGGTCGAGCGGTTGGCCGGCGATCAGCCCGCCGATCACCGCCGCGATGGCGCCCGGGATGCGTTCGCTGCCCGCCGCACCAAGGGCAAGGCGGGTGCCGGCGATGTCGAACAGACAGGGGCATTGTTCGGTGACATCGCGGGCGCGCGGTTCTGGCGCCGCGGCCATCCGATAGGAATGGGCGATCAGGATGCCGGTTTCGGGATCGGCGACCCGCGCGCCGAAATGCGGGCCGATGGACTGGGTCAGCGCGACCCGCATGCCGGCGCGGTCGACCACCGACAGATGGGTGGTGTCGCGGTCGGCCCCCCGGGCGGTCGCGGGCAGCCGCGCCAGCGCCCGTGCCAGCGCGGTCGTCCGGTCCGGGCTGGCGGGCCGGTCGGGCGCAGGGCCGCCTGCCGCCCGGTCGGCAAAGGCCCCCAGAATGGCGGCAAGATGGGCGAGTTCCCGGTCGAGCGGGTCGGTATCCGACGCGACCGGCCCCTGTGTCACGATCTCCAGCAAGGTGTTGCCCCAGCCCTGCCGGCCGATGCTGACAAGCCGCCAGCCGGCGCCGTCATGCGCGATCACCTCGCCCGCGCGCGGGTTGGCCGCGGCCAGATCGTCGACCGTCCAGGCCGCGCCCTTTGCCGCCAGGCGGTCACAGAACGGGCCCGCGAAAGCGGGGTCTGCGAACGGGTCCGCACCGGTCGCGATCAGCCGGTCGAAATAGGTCGCAAGACCGGGTTGGCGGAACACCTCGCCCTGGGCCGGCGCAGCGCCGCCCCGCAGATAGACGCGCCGGGCATCGCCGTCCTGCAGCTCGGGCGCGCGCCACGCCCAGATCCGCGCCAGCTCGCAAGGCAGGGCAAAGCCGTCCCGGGCCAGATCGCGGGCCGGGCCCGCAATGGCGGCCAGCGGCAGCCGCCCGGCGCTTGCGTGCAGATGCAGGATCGCCCGGACGGCGCCCGGCAGCGGCAGCGCCGCGACACCCTGCGGCAGCGCCGCCGGCGCCGATGTCGCCCCGTCGATCGCCTGCGCGGGCTTGCCGGGCGCATCCCAGAGGATATGCGCCCGCCCCGCCGGCGACGCATTGGGCGGGTCCGCGACCATCATGGCAAGGGCCGCCGCGGCGGCGGCGTCGGCGGCGGTGCCGCCGGCGCGCATCGTCGCCATGCC
>DNSZ01000270.1:1404-15272 GCA_003500165.1 Paracoccaceae bacterium
GGCCAGCATTGCCGTGACGGCCCCGGCGCCGGCCGGCGCGGCCAGCCACGCCGCGCGGCGCGCGCCCGGTGGGCCGTCGCCCAGCAGAAGGTCGTGCAGTGCGGTCACGCAGCGGCCCCGTTCTCGCGCAGGCAGGCGGTGCGCCGCCCGGTCGGGCCGGCCTCGATCGCCGGCACGATCTCGCGGCAGGCGGGCAGCGCGACCGGGCAACGCGGGTGAAAGGTGCAGCCCGGCGGCGGCGCCAGCGGCGACGGGATTTCGCCCTTGATCGGCGCATAATCCTGCGCCCGCCGATCAAGCCGCGGCGCCTCGGCCAGCAGGGCGCGGGTATAGGGATGGCGCGGATCGCCGAACACCTCGTCGGCGGTGCCGATTTCGACCATCCGCCCAAGATACATGATCGCCACCCGTTCGGCGATATGCGCAACCGCCCCCAGATCGTGGCTGATGAACAGATAGGCAAAGCCGAATTCGGCGCGCAGATCCTCGAACAGGTTCAGCACCTGCGCCTGGATCGAAACATCGAGCGCCGAGATCGCCTCGTCGCAGACGATCAGCCGGGGCTTCAGCGCCAGCGCCCGGGCGATGCCGACACGCTGGCGCTGCCCGCCCGAGAACTGGTGCGGAAAGCGCGTCAGCACATCGGCCGACAGGCCGACCTTTTCCAGCAGATCGGCGACATAGTCGCGGCGGTCGCGGGCCCGGATCAGACCATGCGCGACCGGTGCCTCGCCGACGATCTTCTCGACCCGCATGCGCGGGTTGAGCGAGGCGAACGGATCCTGAAAGATCATCTGGACCTGAAGCTGCCAGGCCCGGCGCTGTGCCGATGTCATCGCGTCGAGCGTCACGCCATCCCAGGCCAGCGTGCCGGCCGATGGCGGCTCGACCCCGGCGACCATCCGCCCAAGCGTCGATTTCCCGCAGCCCGATTCGCCGACCAGCCCCAGCACCTCGCCCGCCGCGATGTCGAAGCTGACATCGTCGACCGCGCGAACCCGGGTTTCGCGATACTTCGCCCCGACCAGATTGGCGATCCGCTCGGCCGCATCGGGCGTGCTGACATAGGTCTGGCACAGACCCCGCAGCGACAGCAGCGCGGTCATGCCCCTGCCTCCAGCGGATGGTGGCATCGCAACCAGCGACCCGGCGCGATATCGGTTGCGGCGGGTGCCGTGCCGCAGGCCGCATCGGCGCGCCCGCAGCGCGGCGCAAAGGCGCACCCTTCGGGCAGGTGGATCAGGCTGGGCGTCATGCCACGGATCGGCGCCAGCCGCTGGCCGCGCGCGGTTGCCGAGGGGATCGAGTGGATCAGGCCATGGGTATAGGGATGCGCCGGCCGGTCGAGCACGTCGTCCACCGGCCCGGTCTCGACGATGCGGCCGGCATACATCACCGCGACCCGGTGGGCGAGCCCGGCGACCACCGTCAGATCATGGGTGATCCAGATCAGCGCGGTCTGCCGCGCCGCCATCAGCTTTTGCATCTCGAACAGGATCTGCGACTGGATCGTGACATCAAGCGCGGTGGTCGGCTCGTCGGCGACGATCAGGTCGGGTTCAAGCATCAGCGCGGCCGCGATCACCACCCGCTGGCGCATCCCCCCCGACAGCTCGTGCGGATAGGCGCGCAGCCTTTCGGCGGGCGACGGGATGCCGACCTGGGCGAGTGCGGCTTCGGCCATTTCGCGCGCGCGGCCGCGGCTGACATCGCGATGGGCCAGGATCGTCTCGATCAGCTGGGTGTCGATCCGCAGCACCGGGTTGAGCGTCATCATCGGGTCCTGAAAGATCATCGCGATCCGGTCGCCGCGCAGCCGGCGCAGCGCATCGGGTGCCAGCTTGCGCAGATCGGTGCCCTTCAGCCAGATCTCGCCGGCACGGATCGCGCCGGGCCTGTCGATCAGCCCCAGGATCGAGAACCCGGTGATCGTCTTGCCCGAACCGCTTTCGCCGACCAGCCCCAGAACCTCGCCCGGGCCGACCGTGAACGACACGTCGTTGACCGCGGTCAGCGTGCCGATCCGCGTCTCGAACACCGTGGTCAGGCCGTTGACCGACAGGATCGGCGCGGTCATCGCTGCATCCTCGGGTTCAGGATGTCGCGAATCTGGTCGCCCACCACATTGATGCAGACCAGCGTGAGAAGCAGCGCGATGCCGGGATAGAAGCTGATCCAGTAGCGTCCCGACAGCAGATAGTCGAAGCCATTGGCGATCAGCAGGCCGAGCGACGGTTCGGTGATCGGCACGCCGACCCCGAGGAACGAAAGCGCCGCCTCGATCGAGATCGCATTTGCGATCTGCACCGTGGCAATCACGATGACCGGTGGCATCACATTGGGCAACAGGTGGCCGAACAGGATGCGCCAGCCGGGCAGCGCCTGCGACCGTGCGGCGGTGATGTAATCCTTGCGGATCTCGACCAGCGCGGCGCCCCGCACGGTGCGCGCGAAATAGGCCCACAGCACGATGATGAGGGCGAGGATCACCTTGTCGACCCCCTTGCCCAGCGCGGCCAGCAGCAAGAGCGCCACCAGCAGCGCGGGAAAGCTCAGCTGGATGTCGACGATCCGCATGATCAGCGAATCGACCCAGCCGCCGCGCCAGGCCGCCAGCATCCCCATGACGAGCCCGATCAGCACCGCCACACTGACCGAGATGAAGCTGACCGACAGCGAGATGCGCAAGCCGTAGATGATCGCCGACAGCATGTCGCGGCCCTGTTCGTCGGTGCCGAGCAGATAGTGAAAGCCGTCGAAGCCGGTCGACCCCGGCGGCAGCGAGCCGTCGAAAATGTCGATCTGCGCCAGATCGTAGGGGTTCTGGGGTGCGACCGCGCCGGCAAACACCGCCGCCAGGACGATCAGCACAAGGCCGATCGCGGCAACCACCGCGCTGGGGCTTTTCACGAAATCGCCCGCCAGGCGGCGCAGCGGCGTATCGGCGGCGGCGCTCAACGGCCGCGTGCCTGGATGCGCACCCGCGGGTCAAGCAGCGAGTAGCCGATATCGACAAGGAAGTTGATCATCACGAACATGAAAACGGTCAGCATCAGATAGGCGACCACCACCGGCCGATCGAGCAGATTGATCGAATCGATCAGCAGCTTGCCGATGCCCGGCCAGGCGAACACCGTCTCGGTCACCACGGCAAAGGCGATCGCGTTGCCGGTTTCCAGCCCCAGAACCGTGACCACCGGGATCAGGATGTTCTTCAGCACATGGACGCCGATGACCCGGCTGGGCGACAGGCCGCGGGCGCGGGCATATTTGACATAATCCTGCAACGCGACCTCGGCGGTGCCGGCGCGGGCCAGCCGGATGACCAGCGACATCTTGAAGATGGCAAGGTTGAGCGCCGGCAGGAACAGGTGCTTCAGCCCGTCCCAGGTCAGGAAACTGACCGGAATGCCCAGCACATCCACCGTGTCGCCGCGGCCGCCCGCGGGCAGGATGCCCCAATAGACGGCAAACAGCATGATCAGCATCAGCCCCTGCCAGAAATTCGGGATCGAGAAACCCAGGATCGAGGCGGCCATGATCGCCTTGCTCGACGGTGCGTCGGGGCGCAGCCCGGCGATCATGCCCAGCGGCACGCCGATCAGCACCGCCAGCAGCATGGCGAAGAACACCAGCTCCAGCGTGGCGGGCAGGCGCGACAGGATCAGCTCCAGCGCCGGGCGATTGTGGACAAAGGACGTGCCCAGATCGCCTTCGAAAATCCCGCCGACGAAGTGCCCGAACTGGACCCAGATCGGCTGATCGAGGCCCAGCCGGCGCATCGCCGCCTCTTGCGCGGCGAGGTCGTCTTCGGGGTTGATCAGCAGGTCGATCGGGTTTCCGACCGTGTAAAGGCCGAAGAACACGATCGTCGCCATCACCGCCATGACAAGGGCGGCCTGGCCGAGCCGGCGAATGAGATAGGCGAGCATGGCGCGCGCGGCCTGGCCGGCGCCCGGGCAACGGGCGCCGGCCGCGATCCGGACCGTTATTCGGGCCGGACGGAGGTCAGCACGGTATGCTGATCGGCCCGCGGCGTCAACGTCAGCCCGGCCTGCAACGCCCAGGGCGTGACCTCGAAATGCAGCGGCAGGATGGCCACATCGTCGACCACGATCCGGCTGGCCTGGCGCAGCAGCGCGTCATGGGCTTCGGGGTCGACGGTGGCCAGCGCCTCTTCGATCACCGCGTCCAGTTCGGGGTTCGAATAACGCCCCCGGTTGGTGCCGCCCAGCCCCTTGTCCCGGTTCTGGCTGGCGACCAGTGCGCGCAGCGGCGAGGCCATGCCGGCCCCCGATGCGCCCCAGCCGGCCAGATAGACCGAGAATTCGTAGTTGTTGCGGCGCGAGAAGAAGACGCTTGCCGTCACCGCGTCGATCTCGGTCTCGATGCCGACCCGCGTCAGCATCTGGGCCACCGCCTGGGCGATCTTGGCGTCGTTGATGTAACGGTCATTGGGCGAGCCGATGACCAGCGAGAAGCCGTCGGGATAGCCGGCCTCGGCCAGAAGCTGCCGCGCCGCTTCCGGATCGGCGGTTTCGAGCGGGATGTCGGGATCGGTGCCGCGCATGAAATCGGGCACCATCTGCCGGGCCGGCACGGCAAGCCCGCCCATGATCCGGTCGACGATCAGCGGCCGGTCGATGGCCAGCGAGATCGCCCTGCGGACGCGCACGTCCTTCAGCGGGTTCACCCCGTCGGTGCCCTCGATCCCCGGGGTCGGTTCGCCCTCATGGTCGAAATGCAGATAGATCATCCGCGAGGACGGCCCCTGGACCACATTGATGTCGGGGTCTTCGCGCAACCTGTCGAGGTCCTGCACGGGCGGCTTTTCGATCACGTCGACATCGCCGGCCAACAGCGCCGCGACCCGCGCGCCGTCATTGGTGATCGGGCGGATCGTGATCGTTTCCCAATAGGGCGCATCGCCCCAATACGCGTCGTTGCGGGCCAGCACGATCCGCTCGCCCGGGATGAATTCGACGAATTTGTAGGGGCCGGTGCCGATGGCTGCGCTGCCGTCGTTATACGCGCTCGAATCGAGGTAGCTGTCGATGCCGGGACATCCCTCGGCTTCATAGGTGACCGGCCCGTCATGGCCGTTGGCCGAGGCCGACACGATCCCGAAGCTGGCGAAATCGGTCAGCAGCAGCGGATAGGGCGCCGCGGTGGTGACCTGAACGGTCATCTCGTCGGGCGCGGTGATCGTCTCTGCCGACTTGATGAAGCCGGCCATCGACGAGGGCGAGTTCGGCACATTCGGGATGCGGCAGGCGGTGTACAGGAAATCGCGGGCCGTGAACGGGCTGCCATCGTGGAACGTCACGCCTTCGCGCAGGTTGAACGTCCAGGTCAGACCATCTTCGGAGGTTTCCCAGGATTCGGCGAGACCGGGGATGATCGCCAGATTCGCGTCCTCGTCCACCAGCGCCTCGAACATGTGCTTTCGCGTGGCGTTGTTGGGGCCCAGATTGTGGTAAAGCGGATCGATCGAGCTGGGCTCGGAGGCAAATCCCGCGGTCAGGTCTTGCGACAGCGCAGGCTGGGCGGCGACCGCCCCCAGCAGCAGCGCCAGGGCGGCGGTTGACGGTTGTTTCATGGTTCGGCTCTCTCCCTGTTCCTTGGGCGATCCTGCCACGGGATTCGCGGTGGGCAATCCTATGCTGCCCCGGACTGCGCCTATTCCGAATCGGAATGCCCCAGCGGCGTGAGCCGGATGCCGACCCGTTTCGCCATCGCCTCGATATCGGCCAGCAGGCATCGCAGAAAACCGGCGACTTCGGATGCGCGTGGCGACCCTGCCGGCTCGATCAGCGCCAGGGTGTGGTGGATGCGCGGCTCGAACGGGCGGATCGTCAGCGTCGCGTCGGCGGCATAGCCCGCCATCAGCCCGTTGACCACCGTCACCCCCAGCCCGGCCGCCACGCAGCGGCAGGCGGTGCCGACGGTCGAGGTCTCGACCCGCACCCGCGGCACGACACCGGCGCGGTTGAACGCCTCCTCGATCAGTTGCCGGGTCGGCTGCCGGCGGCCCAGAACGATCAGATCGACATCGCGCAGATCGGCCGCCGAGATGACCGCTTGCGCGGCCAGGGGATGATCGCGCGGCAGCACGCAGCAACTGGTGGCGCGGTAAAGCGGCGTGACCCGCAGCGTCGGGTGCGCAACCGGCAGGGCGACGACGGCAAAGTCGGCCTCGCGCCGCAACATGGTATCGACCGCGGCATCGGTCGTGCGCACGTCGAAGGCAAAGCGCGCGCCGGGATGGGCGGCCCCATAGCTGCGCAGAACGGTCGGCATGATGGTGTCGGCAAGGGTCGGCACCGTGACGAAGCGCAGCGCGTCGCGCTGCCGCGCCGCGTCGCCCGACCGAAGGCCGCGCAGCCCCGAAACCGCCGCAAGCACCTCGCGGACCTGAACCAGAACGGCATGGGCGCGGGCCGTCGGCACCAGCCTGCCCTGGGCGCGGCGGAACAGCGGGAAACCCAGATCGGCCTCGAACCGGGCCAGGATGCGGCTGACCGCCGATTGCGTCAGCCCAAGCTCGCGCGCCGCGGCCGAGACGGTGCCCGACCGCATGATCGCCTCGAAGACCTCAAGCCGCTTCAGTTCCATGCCGGCCGAGCCCCCGGTCGCCGCTGCAATCCCGGATCAGGCTTCCCCGGTTCGCGGCCGGCGGCAAGCCCCGCCCCGGGAAAATGCCGCCGCAAGTTCGACATGCGCCGACCAGCGGAATTGGTCGACGACCCGCACCCAGTCGAGCGTATAGCCGCCGGCGACAAGGATCGCGGCGTCGCGGGCAAAGCTTTCGGGGTTGCACGAGACCGCTGCGATGCGGGCCGGGCCGTGGGCTGCCAGGGCGCGCATCTGGGCCGGCGCCCCGGATCGCGGCGGATCGATGACGACCGCATCAAAGCGCGACAGTTCCGGGCCGGTCATCGGGCGGGCGAACAGATCGCGGGTTTCCGTCGTCACCGGGTGCAGCCCGCCGGCCCTTCGCCACCCCGCCGCCAGCGCGGCCAGCGCCGGGGCGCTGGCATCGACGGCGTGAAGCTGCGCGGTGGCCGCCAGCTGCAGGGCAAAGGTGCCGATCCCGGCAAACAGATCGGCGATGCCTTGGGCGTCGCCCACCGCATCCCGGACCGCGTCGCGCAGCGCGGCCTCGCCCATTTCGGTGGCTTGCAGAAAGGCGCCGGGCGGCGGGTGCACCGGGGCGCGGCCAAGGGTCAGGCGGGGCGGCACCGTCTGGGCGATCGGCTCGCCGTCCCATGTCAACCGGGCAAACCCGGCCCCGGTGGCGATCCGGGCAAGCCGGGCGCGCAGGCCGGCATCCGGCGCCTTGCCGCCCGCCACCGCCACATCGGTGCCGGTCTCGGTCGCCGTCAGCGACAGGCGCAGCGTCGCCGATCGGGCAGCGCCCGCGGTGACAAGCGCGCGCAGGGCGGGCAGCGCGGCCATCAGCCGGGGGTGCAGCAGGCGGCATTCGGGGATCGCCACGATCTCGTGCGAGCGCGCCGCCCGGAACCCGACCAGGGCGCCCGATTTCAGCCGGCGCCCGGCCAGCGTCGCCCGCCGCCTGCTGCCGGGCGGCGAGACATGCATCGGACCGGGCGGCGCGACCAGACCGCGATCGGCCAGTGCCGCATGGGCGCGATCCTGCTTCCACGCGGCAACGAACCTGTCCGAAGCGTGCTGCAGGGCACAGCCGCCACAGCTCCGGGCATGGCGGCAGGGGGGCGCGACGCGGTCGGGCGACGGGCACAGGATCGCCGGCGTCCCGTCGCGGCGAAGCGTTACCACCTCGCCCGGCAGGGTGCCGGGCAGGCGCAGCCCGTCATCGGCGACCCCGGCGCCATCGGTCCCCAGCCGCGCGACCACGATCCGCGGGTCCATCGCCGCTGTCATGTCAAGGGCGGCGCGGGAGGCGGATACCGGCCATGCGCAACGACCGTTGGCGTCAGCCGGGCAAGGCGATGGCCGGCGAGAATGCCTGGCCTTCGGGGGCCAGGATGGTGGCCTCGCGCAGGCCATGCGGCTTGTCGCGCGCCGGTTCGATCACCACGCCGCCCGCGGCCCCGGCGCGGTCCGTCGCCGCGTCGGGGTCGATACCGAACAGGTAAAGCTGCACGCCCGCGCCGCGCGGCGGGGTTTCGGGCAGCAGATCGTGCAGCGGGTGGCCGGCATAGGTGGCGTCGGCGTGTATCTGGATCAGCATCCCGTCATGGGTCGCGATGGCGAAATCGGCGCTGAGACGGTGCACCGACAGCCCGAACACGGTTTCCAGAAAGCGCGCCAGTGCGGCCACGTCCCGGGTCAGCAGGTTGACCCCGACCCCGCGCAGCGACCGCCCGAACGTTTCCGGGGTGACGGTTTCCAGGTCCATCCCGGCCATTTCACGGCAGCTCCGGCGCGATCAGGTAAAGCGCCCGCATCGCCGCCCCCGGCCGGACCCCGGGCAAGGCCGTCTCGAAGGTCTGGCGCATCGTGCCGTTGGCGTAGAAGACCGACAGGATACGATCGACCAGAAGCCGGAATTCGGTGTCCCCGCGGGCCAGGGCAAGGCCCTGTTTCTCGATCGTCAGGATGTTGTCGGAGATGTTGAACCCTGCGCCGACCTCGTTGCGGACGAACAGCCCCACGAGGATCGACTGGTCGGCGAAATAGCCGTCGACCTCGCCCGCCAGCAAGGCCGCAAAGCCGCTGTTATGGTCGTCGAAGGTGACGACCGTGGCCTCCACCCCGGCCTTCTCCAGCGAATTGCGCAGTGCCTGTTCGGTGGTCGTGTTGCCATGCACGCCGACGCTTTTTCCTGCCAGGTCAGCAAGGTCCGTTCCGGCACCGGCGGGCAGCGCCACCGCCGCCCCGTCGACATAGACGGGGATCGAGAAATCGACCAGTTCGCGGCGCGACAGCGTTATCGTGGCAGCCCCGCACAACAGGTCGATCTCGCCGCTGGCGACCTTGTCGAAGCGATCCGAGGCCCCGACCGAAACGAAGCTTACCCGCAGCCCGTCGATCGACAGCTCGCTGGCGATCGCCCGCGCCAGGGCGGCGCAGATCCGCGGTGTATAGCCGGCTGCCAGGCCCTGCGCGTCGGCATAGGACAACGGATCGGCATCGGCGCGAAAACCGATCGTCATGACACCGGTGTCGCGTATCCGGTCGATTGTCTGTGCCGCTGCCAGCGGGGCGAAGAGGGCGGATGCGAGCAGGCCGAGAACGAAGCTGCGCATGGGGGATCCTTTGCGTTTGCGAACCTGATACCAGCCTAGGCCAGCCGCCCGGCGAAGACCACCGCAAAGCGGTCCGGCCGAACCGGGGCGGGAGGCGGCGAACGGTCATGGCCCATGAGCGGTGGCATTACTCGGCCGCGGATTTCAGACTGGCGATCAGGCGGTGAAACTTCTCCCCCTGGACCGCCACATGGGCGCGCAGGGCGTCGGCGGCCGCCGCGCCGTCGCCGGCGTCAAGCGCGGCGACCACCGCCTCGTGTTCGGCCATCGACTGGCGCAGCCGGCCGCGCAGCCGCAGCTGCATCCGCCGAAACGGTTGCAGCCGACGGTGCAGCCTCTGGCATTCCTGCTGCAGCCAGCCATTGCCGGCCTGGCGATAGATGATGGCGTGGAACCGCTCGTTCTCGCGGTAATAGCGATCGGTGTCGCCGGTCTCCATGGCCGTTCGGCAGCGGGCATTCGCGTCGTGCAGGTCCGCCAGCGCGGCGTCCGAGATGCGGGTGGCGGCCAGCCGGGCGCAGACCGCCTCGAGTTCGGCCATCGCCTCGAACATCTCGATCAGTTCGACCGGCCCGGGCTGACGGACGAACGCCCCGCGGCGCGGCAGCTGTTCGACCAGCCCCGACTGGGCGAGCCGCTGCAACGCCTCGCGCACCGGGGTCCGCGAGACCTCAAAGCGCGCGGCAAGCTGCACCTCGTCAAGATGGGCGCCTTCCGCGAAGGTGCCGTCAAGGATCAGCGCTTCGAGCTGATCGGCGATATCGTCGGCGCGCCGTCCCTTCATGCCGGCGGATTAGCACGCCCCGGCTTTGCACGCAACAATTCACGGATTGTATACAAAAATGTCGACAGCAGGAATGCCGTTTGCTACCGCTTTGGCAATTGCCCCGCGAATCGGGGCAGATAAGGGAGGAATGCCATGAAGCTGACCGTCACCGCCGCCATCCTTGCCACGCTGGGACTTGGTACAGCTGCCAGCGCCGAAAGCCTGCGCCTGTCGCATCAATGGTCAACCGCCGATGTGCGCCACCAGGTCGCGCAGATGATCGCCGACGATGTGGCCGCGGCCGATGTCGATCTGGAAATCCAGATCTTCCCGTCGCAATCGCTGTTCAAGGCGCGCGAGCAATACACGCCGCTGTCGCGCGGTCAGCTCGACATGACGGTGCTGCCGCTCAGCTATGCGGGGGGGCAGCAGCCGGCCTACAACCTGACCCTGATGCCGGGTCTGGTGAAGAACCACGACCACGCCGCACGGCTGAACGACAGCCCGTTCATGGAAGCGATCGAAGAGATCATGGCCGGCGACGATGTGATGGTGCTGGTGCATGGCTATCTGGCGGGTGGTTTCGCCGGCAAGGACACGTGCATCACGGCGCCCGACGACATGGAGGGTCTGCAGACCCGCGCCGCCGGCAAGGCGTTCGAACAGATGCTGGCCGGCGCCGGCGCCTCGATCGCCTCGATGGCGTCGTCGGAGATCTACAACGCCATGCAGACCGGCGTTCTGGATGCGGCCAACACCTCGTCCGCGTCCTTTGTCAGCTATCGCATCTATGAGCAGGTGGCGTGCTACACGCCTGCCGGCGACTATGCGCTGTGGTTCATGTATCAGCCGCTGCTGATCAACAAGGCGACCTTCGAGGGGTTGACCGAGGCACAGCAGGCCGCGCTGGTGACCGCCGCCGATAGGGCCGAGGCGTATTATCTGGAAGAGGCCAAGAAGCAGGATGCCGAATCGGCGCAGGTGTTTGCCGATGCCGGCGTCGAGATTGCCGAGATGACCCGGGAGGAGTTCGATGCGTGGCGGGCGCTGGCGCAGGAGACCTCCTACAAGGCGTTTGTCGAGGAAACGCCGAACGGCCAGCAGCTGCTGGACCTCGCGCTGTCCGTCGACTGATCGCATGAGTGCCTGACCGGGGCTGCCTTTGGGTCGCCCCGGCCCACGCCCCCCTGAACGGAGCCGCGCATGGCAGGCCCCCCGCCGGTCACCGTCGCCCATTACGGCAGCAACCCCCTGCTGCGCGGGATCGGGGCGTTGTCCACCCTGGCCGGCTGGTGTTCGGCCGCGATGATCGTCGCGGCGGTGGCGATCACCTGCCAGATGATCTTCATCCGCTTCGTGCTGAACGGCTCGACGGTGTGGCAGACCGAGGCGGTGATCTATCTGGTGATCGCGGCGACCCTGATCGGCCTGCCCTATGTCCAGCGGCTGCGCGGCCATGTGAATGTCGACCTGTTGCCGCTGGCCCTGCCGCCGCGGGCGCGTCTGGCGCTGGCGCTGCTGACCTTGTCGCTGTCGATCCTGATCGTCGGCGTGATGCTGTGGTACGGCTATGAATTCTGGCACCTTGCCTGGGAACGCGGCTGGCGGTCGGACACCGTCTGGGGGATCAAGCTGTGGATCCCCTATCTGGCGATTCCGGTGGGGTTCACCCTGTTGCTGCTGCAGCTGCTGGCCGACCTTGCCGCGCTTCTGACCGGCGCCGACCGGCCGTTCGGCATCGAGGACCGCTGATGGACCCGCTTGTTCTGGGGGCGCTGGTCGCGGTCGCCACCATCCTCGTGCTGTTTTCGGGCGTTTCGGTGGCTCTGGGGCTGTTGATCGTCTCGGGCGGGTTCCTGATCGTCTTCGACGGGGTGCGGTCGCTGGAGCTGATGCCCGAAATCCTGTTTGCCAAGCTCAACAACTTTGCCCTGCTCGCCATCCCGATGTTCATCATCATGGGCGCCGCGATTGCGTCCACCCGGGCGGGCGCCGACCTGTACGAGGCGCTGGAACGCTGGCTGACAAGGGTGCCGGGCGGGCTGGTGGTGTCCAATCTGGGCGCTTGTGCGCTGTTCTCGGCGATGTCGGGCTCGTCGCCCGCCACCTGCGCGGCGATCGGCAAGATGGGCATCCCCGAGATGCGCAAGCGCGGCTATCCCGATGCGGTGGCCGCGGGCTCGATCGCGGCCGGCGGCACGCTGGGCATCCTGATCCCGCCCTCGGTCACGATGATTGTCTATGGCATCGCCACCGAAACCTCGATCGGGCGGCTGTTTCTGGCCGGCGTGTTTCCGGGGCTGATGCTGGTCGGGCTGTTCATGGCCTGGTCGCTTTATTCGACCTGGGCGTCGGGGAATGCCCGCGTGCTGAGTGCCGGCAGCTACAGCTGGCGGCAGAAATTCGAAATCCTGCCCCGCGTGTTGCCGTTTCTGGCGATCATCCTGGGCGTGCTCTATGCCATGTATGGCGGTGTCGCGACGCCGTCGGAAACCGCGGCGGTCGGCGCATTGCTGTGCCTGCTTGTGGCGATGGTGATCTACCGGCTGTGGAACCCGCGCGATCTGTGGGTCGTGCTGCGCGACAGCACCCGGGAATCGGTGATGATCCTGTTCATCATCGCGGCGGCCGGCGTGTTCTCCTACATGCTCTCCTCGCTTTTCATCACCCAGTCGATCGCGGCCTGGATCGGCGGGCTCGAGGTCAACCGCTGGGTGCTGATGGGCGCGATCAACCTGTTCCTGCTGGTCGCCGGGTTCTTTCTGCCGCCGGTCGCGGTGATCCTGATGGCCGCGCCGATCCTGTTGCCGATCATCACCACCGCCGGGTTCGACCCGATCTGGTTTGCCGTGGTGCTGACGATCAACATGGAGATCGGGCTGATCTCGCCGCCGGTCGGGCTCAACCTTTATGTCATCAACGGGATCGCGCCCGACATCTCGTTGCGGACGATCCTTGTTGGCTCGTTGCCCTATGTGGCCTGCATGGTGATCGCCATCCTGCTGCTGTGCCTGTTCCCGGCCATCGCGACCTGGTTGCCCGATGCGGTGATGGGGCCGGGCCTGTGAACCCGCTTTACGACGCGCTGTTCGGCCGCCATCGGGGTGCCGGGACGCCGTTCCTGATCCTGCCCGATGGCGCGGTGCTCAGCCATGGCGACTTCCTTGCCCAGGCCGCGCGACTGGCCCATGCGCTGACAGAAAGCGGCCTGCGCCCCGGTGACCGGCTGGCAGCACAGGTGGCGAAATCGCCCGCGGCGCTGGCGCTCTATGCGGCCTGCGCCCAGGCCGGCATCGTTTTCCTGCCGCTCAACACCGCCTATACGCCGACCGAGGTCGACTATTTCATCGCCGACAGCGGCGCGGCGCTGGTGGTGTGCGACACCCGGGCCAAGGCCGACCTGGCCCCCATCGCCGGGCGCCATGGTGCGCGGCTGGCGACGCTCGATGCCGATGGCGGCGGCAGCCTGTCCGAACAGGCCGCGGCAATGCCGGCAGCGTATCCCACCGTGCCCCGGGCGACCGACGATCTGGCCGCCCTGCTCTACACATCGGGCACGACGGGGCGATCGAAGGGCGCGATGCTGAGCCAGCAGAACCTGCTGTCGAACGCGCAGACCCTGGCCGCGCTGTGGCGTTTCGGCGCCGACGACGTGCTGCTGCACGCGCTGCCGATCTTTCACACCCATGGGCTTTTCGTGGCGACCAATGTGTCGCTGATCGTTGGCGGGGCGATGATCTTTCTGCCCCGCTTCGACCTCGACGCGATGATCGCGATGATGCCCCGGGCGACCGCGCTGATGGGGGTGCCGACCTTTTACACCCGGCTTCTGGACGATCCGCGCTTTACCCGCGACCTGGCCGGGCATA
>DNSZ01000139.1 GCA_003500165.1 Paracoccaceae bacterium
GAGGGAAACCCAGTTCTGGTCCGACTTTGACATGAACATCACCTTCGCGGCCGAGACCGATAACGGCCTGGTGTTCGGGGCGGATATCGATCTGGACGAAGTCGCCAATGGCGAAGGGATCTCCGCAACCGGGGGCCCCGGCACCGGCGGTTACCACACCGTGTTCATCTCCGGCAGCTTCGGCACGTTCACCCTGGGCGACACCGATGGCGCCTTTGACTGGGCGATGATCGAGATCGACAGCCTGACCACGATCGACGACGCCCACACGGTTCATCTGGGCTTCAACGGCAATGCCGGCCTTGACGGCATGTATGATGGCCAGATCCTGCGTTACGACTACGCCTTTGAAAGCTTTGCCGTGGCGCTGTCGCTGGAACTCGACGACACCGGCATCAACGACCCTGTCTACGGTATCGGTGCGACCTACACCTTCAATGCAGGCACCTACGCAATCGACTTTGGCATCGGCTATCAGGGCGCGAGCTACAGGAGCGACAACGAGAACTATGACACTGACAAGCGGACCGCCAATCTCTGGGGTATCTCGGCGGCCTTCGACATCTATGGCTTCGAGGTCGAGTTGAACTACACCGATGCGTCCTCCTTCCCGCTTGCCGACATTCAGTTCAGCGACGGCACCGGTCTCAGCCTGGCTGCCGACCCGTCGGGTGCGCCCGCGGACTGGAACTATTGGGGCATCGGCGTCACCTATGAGTACCAGGCCTGGGCGTTCAACGTGAACTACGGCCAGTACGACATCAAGTCCAAGGGCGACCTCAACGGCGACAACTTGAAAGCCAAGTCCGACGGTGTCGGCGTGGCGGTGATGTACGAGATCGGCGAAGGCATCTCGGCTGCGGCCGGCTACAGCAACCAGAAATGGAAGCCGGATTTTGATTCTGATCGGCGTGGCGACCTGTGGTCGCTGGGTCTGGTCATGACCTTCTGATCGAACCGCTTCGGTTCACGGGAAGAGCGGGCCTTGCGCCCGCTCTTTTCTTTTCTGCGGCGCTGTGGTCAGACCCGACCATGGGCTTGCAACGGATACAGGACCGGGTCGGGGTGGCCGCCCGCGCGGCGGGGCGCGCGCCCGGCGATATCGCACTCATTGCAGTGTCGAAACTGCAGCCCGAAAGCCGGATCGCGGCGGTGCTCGACCAGGGCCACCGGCTGTTCGGCGAAAACCGCGTGCAAGAGGCCGCCGGGCGCTGGCCCGCGCTGATGGCGCGCTATCCCGACACGCGGGTCGATCTGCTGGGGCCGCTGCAATCGAACAAGGTCCGCCAGGCGATGGGTCTGTTTGCAGCCATCCATTCGCTCGACCGCCCGAAACTCGCCCGCCGGATTGCCGATATCGCCCAGGAAACCGGCGCCTGCCCCGATCTGTTCATCCAGGTGAATACGGGCGAGGAACCGCAGAAGGCGGGCGTGCTGCCCGAGGATGCGGATGCCTTCGTGGCCGGGGTTCGGGCGATGGACCTGCCGCTGGTCGGGCTGATGTGCATCCCGCCGGTGGCGGAGGAACCGGCGCTGCATTTCGCCCTGCTGGCCGCGATCGCCAAACGCAACGGTCTCGCCGGCCTGTCGATGGGGATGAGTGCGGATTTCGAGACCGCCATCGCCTTTGGCGCCACCCATATCCGGGTCGGCTCGGCTATTTTCGGCGATCGGCCCCCGGCGGCACGATCAGACGCGAGCGATAGCCGATCCGCCGGGTGATCCACCGAAGATCGTCGGCGGCCAGCGCCACGCAGCCCGCCGTCGGCGCGCCCGGTGCGCGCCAGCGATGGATAAAGATGGCCGACCCCGCGCCCCGCTCGGCAAACGGCCAGTTCCAGTCGGTCACCAGCACCAGATCATAGGCCGGGTCGGCCCGCGCCAGCCGCTCATGCGAGAACGGGTGCGGCCGCGCCACCATCAGGTTGTAATCGGGGTCGCGCGGGTCGTCCGACCAGCCGTCGCGCGGCCCGATCGGCACCGCCCAGTCGACCGGCCGGGCCATGCGATCGGGCCGGTAGAGGCAGCCGACGATGCGGTGGATGCCGGCCGGCGTCGCGCCGTCGCCCTCGCGTTTCGCCGTTGTGACCCCGCTGCGGCCCAGCGCGATCGGAAAACCGCGCCCGCGAAAGCGCAGCTGTCCCGGGGTCACGACAAGATCGGTGTGGCGGAAGGCGACCATTTGGGCGGCGATGCTGGCGCGGCGCGGGCACGGCCGCAAGGCCAAGCACACCCCACGGCGTTGATCGAGATCAAGGCGCGGGTTGCGGGATCGGGCTACCGCCCGGCCTTTGGCACCAGCCGATGGAGGATGTCATGGAAGATGTGGAACGTCTGCTGAAGGGAACGGTCGAGGAACTCGACCGCCTGCTCAACGCACGCAACGTGCTTGGCGAACCGATCGAGAAGGACGGGGCGACGATCATCCCCATGGTCAGCTTCGGGTTCGGCTTCGGGGCTGGCGGCAGCGCCGGCGGCGCCAAGTCCGGCGCGTCGAGCGGCGCCGGCGCTGGCGGCGGCATCAAGCCGCTGGGCGCGATCATCATCGACAAGGACGGCCCCCGGCTGGAGGCGGTGCGCGGCGCGGTGACCAGCCTGGCCGAAGTGCTGAGCGAGACCGCATCGAAGGCGTTCGCCGCCCGCTCGGCGGCGGCCGGTGGGCCGTCGCCGTCGGGCGACAGCGGCTGACGAACGCCGGTGCTGGGTGTCATCCTGTGGACGCTCGCGGCGCTTGTCGGGCTGACGCTGCTGCTGGCGGTTTGCGCGGCCCTGCTGCCGTGGCATGTCGTGCTGGAGGGGCGAACCGACCCGGCGCCCGATCTGCGCCTGCGGCTCCGGCCCGGTTCGGCGCGGATGCCCGCGCTGATCCGTCTGCGACTTCCGTCTGATCGGCCGGCCGCGGCGCAGCCCGAAGACGTGCCTCCAGAGGCCGCGCGCAAGGCCCCCCGCAAGGCCCGGCGCCGGCCCCGCGCGGGCGGCGCCCGGGCCGCGCGGGTGATCGGGCGGCTTCTGCCCGTCTTGCCCGCGCTGCTGCGCGACACCATCGCGGGCGTCCATCTTGACCGGCTGGAGGCGCAGGGCCGCTTCGGCCTGGCCGATCCGGCCGAGACGGGGATGCTCTGGGGCCAGCTTTGCCCGCTTCTGTGGGCGCCGCCATGGCGCGGCGGCCAGGTGTCGCTGACCATCATGCCCGATTTCGACCGGCCGGGGTTTTCCGGCGAAGGGCAGCTTGCGCTGCACCTCGTTCCGCTGCGTCTGGCCTGGCCGGCCCTGCGATTCGCCCTGACCGAGGGGAGGCGCGCTTGGTTCGCCACATGATCGAAACCGCGCCGGGCCGCGCCGATATCGAGGTCCTGTGCCGCATCGAACGCCAGGTCCACGCCACCCCGCAGGGGCTGTCCGTCAGCGCCGCAAAGCGGCCGGTCGCGCTGCGGCTGGACGGCGCGGCGGTGACGGTGCTGGAGGCGGAATGCGGGCCCGGCGACCATGCCGCCATCGCGGCGGCGTTCGGCACCGACAGCTAAAGAAGATGCCCCGACTTCGTGGCCTTGGTGTCGAGGTAATCGGCATTCATCGCTGAACGGCCGACCTTCAGCGGCACCCGCTCGACCACCGTGATGCCATGGGCGGCCATCTTGTCGACCTTGGCCGGGTTGTTCGTCATCAGCCGGACGGCGGAAAACCCCATCGCCGCCAGGATCGCGGCACCGATGCGGAAATCCCGCTCGTCATCCTCGAACCCCAGCCGGTGATTCGCCTCGACCGTGTCAAAGCCCTGATCCTGCAGCGCATAGGCGCGCATCTTGTTGGCAAGGCCAATGCCGCGCCCCTCCTGGTTGAGATACAGCAACAGGCCCGCGCCCTCGGCCCCCATCGCGGCCAGCGCGGCGTGCAGCTGCGGGCCGCAATCGCATTTCAGCGATCCCAGCACATCGCCGGTGAAGCAGGCCGAATGAAGCCGGGTCAGGACCGGGTCGCGGCGCGGCGGCGTGCCGATTTCGACCGCATAATGCTCAGCCGTGCCGGCGAGGTCGCGAAACACATGCAACCGCCCCATCCCGGCCAGCGCCATCGGCAGCCGGGCGGCGGCGATGGCGCGGGCATCGTCGGCCGGCAGGGGAAGCGGCAGGGTCAGCCGTGTCAGCCCGTGGCGGGCGGCAAATCCCGCCCCATCGGCGATGTCGGTCAGCAGGGCGGCGGGCAGCAGCGCGGCCTGCTTGGCAAGGGCCAGCGCGACGCGCGCCGGCCCGGCATCGCCGCCGCGCAGGGCATGGAACGGGCCCATCAGCGGGGTGTCCAGATCGTCGGCCGGGTCGGCGACGGCCCGCACCCAGGCGAGATCGGCCTCGTCGGGGACGGCGACGCGCACCAGATCGCCGTCATAGGGCGCGATTTTCAGGGTCTGCGCCCGACGCGCGGTCAGCGCCAGGATCAGCGGCCGGGGCAGGGCGGCGAACCGCGCCTCGGACAGGGTCTCGACCGCTGCAGCCAGCGTGGCGGCACCCGCCCCGGCCAGCAACACCGGCAGGCCAAGCCGCAGATCGGCCCGGGCGCGGGCGACAATTTCCGAAGGGGAAGGGGCAAGGCCGTTCTGCATCCGGCTGCCATAGCGCAGCGCCCCCGCGCCCGCACCCCTGAAACAAACGCCCGCCCGACGACACGAGGCCGTGAACCCGATGACACAACCCTGTTACCTGTCGCGGCATTCACCCATCTGAGCGCCAAAGGGAGATCGAGCGATGAGCAATGTGAAGAAGATCCTGCTGGTCGATGACGACGACGAATTGCGCGAGGTCCTGTCCGAACAGCTGGTGATGACCGACGAGTTCGACGTGTTCGAGGCGACGACGGGTCAGGAGGGGCTCGAACGGGCGAAGGGCAGCCATCACGACCTGGTCATCCTCGATGTCGGGCTGCCCGACACCGATGGGCGCGAGCTGTGCCGGCTGATGCGCAAGCAGGGCGTGAAATGCCCGATCCTGATGCTGACCGGCCATGACACCGATGCCGACACCATTCTGGGGCTCGATTCAGGGGCCAACGACTATGTCACCAAGCCGTTCAAGTTCCCCGTCCTGCTGGCCCGCATCCGCGCCCAGCTGCGCCAGCACGAACAGTCCGAGGATGCGGTGTTCGCGCTTGGCCCCTATACCTTCAAGCCGTCGATGAAGATGTTGACCACCGCGGACGAGCGCAGGATTCGCCTGACCGAGAAAGAGACCAACATCCTGAAATTCCTTTATCGCGCCGACGGTGTGGTGGCGCGCGACGTGCTCTTGCACGAGGTCTGGGGCTATAACGCCGGGGTGACCACGCACACGCTGGAAACCCATATCTATCGGCTGCGCCAGAAGATCGAGGCCGAGCCGTCGAATGCGCGGCTGCTGGTGACCGAATCGGGCGGCTACCGGCTGATGCCCTGATCGCGCGCCAGCTCGGCCTCGGCGGTCTGGTTGGCGGCGTTCAGAAGCCGGGCGAGCCGCGCGCAATCGGCGTCAAGCGTCCCGGGATCGGGTTTGGCGGCCGGCGCAAAGCTCTCGCCGGCATAGAAGACGCCGCGCCCAAAGGGCAGTGGCCAGACAAAACCGTCCCAACTGCGCAGCCGGATCTTGCGGCTGATCGCATAGGCAAAGGCGGTGACCGGCACCCGCGCCATCCCGGCGATCAGCACGGCGCCGGGCTTGACGATTTCGGCCGGACCAAGCGGCCCGTCCGGGCTGACCCCCAGCGACATGCCGCGCCGCACCGCGCGAACCGATGCGCGCAGGGTCGCCGCATTGTCACCCGTGGTCTGAAGCGGGATATAGCCCACGCCCATGCGCCGATACCCCAGCGCCAGCAGCCGCGCATCCTCGTGATCGCTGGCCAGCACGGCAAAGCTGTCGGGCTCCCATTTCCGGAACAGCGGCGCCAGCGCCACCTGCCGGTGCCAGCAACACAGCACATGCGGCCGCCCGGCGGCCAGATCGGCTTCGATCCGGTCGGTGCCGATACTGCGCCAGCGCGTGGTCCGCAGGACGAACAGGATATAGGCCGTGTAAAGCCGGCTGAGCGTGCCCTGAACGAAACGGCTTTTCCGAATGCGCCGTTCGAGCGATGCCATCCCGCCGCTCCCCGCCCCTTGCCGGTGTCCTGTCGGTCGCCTAAGCCCGACCCATGGCCCTTACCATAGCGACATGGAACATCAACTCGGTCCGGCTGCGCGCAGGCCTCGTCGAAAGGCTTCTGCAAGAGGCAGCGCCCGACATCCTGTGCCTGCAGGAATGCAAATCCCCGGTGGACAAGATGCCGCTGCCGGCGTTTGCCGCGCTTGGCTACCCGCATTGCGTGGCGCGCGGGGAAAAGGGGTATAACGGCGTCGCGATCCTGTCGCGCCAGCCGATCCGGGATGCCGGGCATGTGGATCATGCCAGGCTGGGCCAGGCGCGCCATGTCGCGGCCCGGCTGGAGAACGGCGTGACGATCGAGAATTTCTATGTCCCCGCCGGGGGCGATGTGCCCGATCGCCAGGTAAACCCGAAATTCGGCCAGAAACTCGACATGCTGGTCGCCATGCGCGACCGGTTCCGCGCCAGCCGGCCCAGCCGCACGATCCTGGTGGGAGACCTGAATATCGCCCCGCGCGAGGACGATGTGTGGTCGCACAAGCAGTTGCTGGGGGTGGTCAGCCACACCCCGATCGAGGTCGACCATCTGGGTCAGGTGCAAGAGGCCGGCGCCTGGACCGATGTCACAAGGGCCGACATCCCCGAGGGCAAGCTCTATTCCTGGTGGTCCTATCGGGCGCGCGACTGGGCGGCTTCGGATCGCGGCCGCCGGCTTGACCATATCTGGGCCAGTGTGGATCTGGCGGCCGCCGCACACGGCTCGCGGGTGCTGCGCGCGGCGCGCGGGTGGGAGAAACCCTCGGACCATGTCCCGGTCCTGGCGACCTTCGACGTGTAGCGCGCCCGCCCCC
>DNSZ01000141.1 GCA_003500165.1 Paracoccaceae bacterium
GCCGTGCGGGCCGTCACATCGGGCCCCGGCACCACCACCCGCCGCGCTGCCAGATCGACATGCAGCATCAGCGTCTCGACGGTCGCGGCCAGCCGGTCGCCGTCGGCCCAAAGCCGGTGCAGCATGTGCAGCTTGCGGCCGTCGCCGCCCAGAAACTGCGTGGTCGCGGCCAGCCTTTCGCCGACATGCACCTCGGACAGATAGCGGACATGCGTGGCGGCGGTGAAATAGCTGAGCCCGCCGGCGACATAGGCCGCATCTGCGCCGACCATCGCCATCCCGCCATCCGAGGCCCGCGTGCCGATGTCGAGGTAATGCGCCTCGTTCATGTGGCCGTTGTAATCGACCCAGCTGGCCGGCACCTGCTGTTCGGCCGTCACCGGCAGACCGTCCGGGCCGGTCGCCGTGGCCGGCAGCCCTGCCTCATGCGCCGCGATCACCCCGCCCGCACCGCTGCCGGTGCGCTTCAGCGCGCGCATCATGGCGACCAGATTGTCGTCGCGCAGCCGTTCCAGTTCGCGGATCGTGCGATGCCCGGACTGCGCATCCGATTGCCCGGCGATCAGATCGACCAGCGCCGCGTCAAGGTCGGGCACATCGGTCAGCCGGGTCCACGGCCATTTCAGCGCCGGGCCGAACTGCGCCAGGAAATGCCGCATCCCGGCCTCGCCGCCGGCGATCCGGAAGGTCTCGAACAGGCCCATCTGCGCCCAGCGCAGCCCGAACCCCATGCGGATCGCCTCGTCGATTTCCTCGGTGGTGGCGATACCGTCCTTCACCAGCCACAACGCCTCGCGCCACACCGCCTCGAGAAAGCGGTCGGCGATATGGGCGTCGATCTCCTTGCGCAGGATCAACGGCACCATGCCGATGTCGCGCAGGATCGCTGCCGCGCGGGCGGTGATGTCCGCCGCGCCTGCCAGCTCGACCAGCGGCAACAGATAGACCGGGTTGAACGGATGGGCGACGATCGCCCGGGCACCGGCCGCGTTCAACTCGGACGGCCGGAAACCCGAGGTCGAGGAGCCGATCACGGCATCGGCCGGGGCGGCCGCCCCGATCCCGGCCAGCACGCGGTGTTTCGCCGCCAGCCTTTCGGGGACGCTTTCCTGCACCCAGTCGGCCCCGGCCACCGCCGCGGCGATGTCGCCATGAAAGGTCAGCCGTCCCTCGGCCGGCAGCGCCCGGTCATAAAGGCCGGGCAGGGCGTGCCGCGCATTGTCGAGCACCGCGCCGATCTTGCGCGCCGCCTCGGGGTCGGGGTCGAAAACCGCCACCTCCCAGCCATTGAGCAGGAACCGCGCCGCCCAGCCGCCGCCGATGACCCCGCCGCCGATGATCGCCGCCTTCATCACGCCACCCTTTCGGTGTGCCCGTCCACCACCAGCGCCTGGCCGGTGATGGCCGAGGCGCCCTCGGAGGCCAGAAACAGCGCCATCGCCGCCACCTCTTCGGCGCGCACGAAACGGCGCAGCGCCACCGCCTCGGTGAAGCCGCGCCGCACATCGTCCTCGGTCTGGCCGCGCGCTGCCGCCTCCATCGCGATGACCCGGTCCATGCGCGGCCCCTCGACCGCGCCCGGGCAGATCGCGTTGACGCGCACGCCCGACGGGCCGAGTTCCGAGGCCAGCGCCTTGGTCAGCCCGACGATGCCCCATTTCGCCGCCACATAGGGGGTCCGCTGGGGAAAGCCGAACAGCCCCGAGATCGAGCTCGTCAGCAGGATCAGCCCATGACCCTGGGCGCGCAGGATCGGCGCCGCCCAGCGGCAGGTCAGAAACGCGCCGTCCAGATTGACGGCCAGGCAATGGTGCCAGTCCTCATAGCCGATCTCGTCGATCCGGCCGGCCGGCCCGCCGGTTCCGGCATTGGCGCAGACGATGTCGGCACCGCCCCATGCGGCCTCGACCCCGGCCAGGAACGCGCCCAGCGCGGCGGGGTCGGTGACATCGGCGATCTCGGCCAGCATCTCGGGATGTGCGGCGCGGATCGCGGCCACCGCCTGGGCGTCGGCGTCGCACACCGCGACCCGGTCGCCGGCGGCCAGAAAAGCCTCGGCCATGGCGCGCCCCAGCCCCGCCGCGCCCCCGGTGATGACGACGCGCCGCGCGCCGCTCATCGCGCGGCCCGCCCGGCCGCCACCGCCGCATCGGTCAGCGGCACCCGGACGCCCGGTCGCAGCACGCCGGGATCGCGCGGCGTGCGGGCAAACACCCGTTCGACCATCGGCGCGAAGAATTCGAGCGGCAGCGACGGATAATCCGGGTCGAAACTCGCCTGGTCCCAGCGTTCGCAGAATTCCGCACAATCGTCGAAACAGGGATGGCCGCGTTCGGTCTCGCGCGCGTAGGGGTCGCCGCCCAGGTGATGGGCGTAGTAGAGGCGCTGGAACAGCCCGTGCTTTTCCACCACCCAGGCGCATTGCTCGCGCACCAAGGGGCGCAGGATGGCGGCGGCATATTCGTCGTGATTGCAGGGGGCGTAGATGTCGCCGATATCGTGGAGCAGCGCGGCCACCACCCAATCCTCATCCGCACCGTCGCGCCAGGCCCGGCTGGCCGATTGCAGCGAATGGCCCAGCCGCGTGACCTGATAGCCCGACAGGCTTTCGTCCAGATCGCGCAGGGCGGTCAGCAGGCGCCCGGCTGTTCCGGCGGCAAATTCGGTTTCATGGGCGGTGAGGAATTCGTAATCCGCCCGATCACCATCCTTCATGCTTGTGAATTTGACCTTGTCCATGGGGGCCTCCTGCCCGGCGTGAACTCAAGGACGGGTTGCGGCCGCCCCCCCCCCCCACAATCGGCCCCTTGGGGGCGGTGCGCGGCCCTGTACCTTCGCGGTCCGTGCGGGGCGACGCAAGACACCCTGCGGCCCCGCGCAGAGCCCGCCCGCGGCGTCAATCGCCATATGCTCATCCACGACGTGCATGCTTGTACCACCAGCCCAAATGGGTTAGCAACCCATTAAGGTTTGGCCGTTAGGCGGCGGCTATGAAGCGATGGCATATATTTGCGTTGACGATAGCGTCGCTGGTCCTGGTGCCATTTGGGGCTGCTTGGATCTATGATCGAAGCATCCCGAAACTGCCGCGCGCGATCCTTGCAGACGCGCCCGTTCCGGACCCCCGCTGGTGTTTCCCCGTCGAACGGGAGCTCATCAGGATATTCACCCTGGCGGACTATGCCTATGCGAATGCGGATTTCGGGCTTTCCGGATATTTCGGCCGATCCGATCATGCCAACTGCCTGGACGAGGGGATGGAGTATTGGTCCGATCCGATTCCGGATCCGGTGAATCCCGCTCTCTATCACGAGTACCTTTTGGAAACAGTCTTTGCCAAGGCCGATCGTGTCCATGCCTTCCTGGAGTTTGCCGACCGGGAACTGGCATCACTGCCGCGGATTTCCGTTGTCGGCAGATTGGCGGATCTGCTGGGTCTTTATCCCGACAGGCGGGGATACCACCACGGCCTCGGCCTGCTGCGCGACGTCGTCACCGGGTATTTGAACCAATCGCAAACCACGTCGTTCTGGGAATATGCGCGATGTGGCTATCAGATTGACCTGAAGATCAACCGGGAGGCCTACGATGTGCTGACCGGTTTTGACGACGGCGATTCGGCGGTGCGGCATGCGTTTGGGGTCGAGTATCTCAGTGTTCTGTACGGGTGTTACAACTGGGTCGATGGGGCGACACCGGCGGCCGACGTGCTGACGCCTGGCCGTTAGGTGCCTGAAGACACGACCTGATGAAACGACGGCGCTGCGCCGGCCATCCGTTTGCATCTTGCTTCACGCATCGCGCGTGCATTGGAGAATCCTGAGCGCCTCCTGCGCAGTATCAAGCCGGTCTTCAAGATTAGAAATCGCGATCCGCAAGCTATTGGCTTGATCTTCTAATTGGCCTGAGTGAGCAACCCCTTCGTCCAGGTCGCGTTGCGCCTGATCAATCGCACGCCGATTGGTCAGGCCAAGAACCGACTCGTTCATTTCCCGATTCAACCTCAACTGCGCTTCCTGGTTTTCTCTCTGGATGCGCTCAATCGCAAGTTCGGCATCCCGAAGCTGTGGGTACTTCTCGCGAAGCTGGCGTCGGATATCGGCGATGTCTTGAGCAATCCGCGCGCATCTTGTACTGCGTTCCCGGTTTTGCGCTTCCCGGGATTCGGAATGGCCGCTGCGGTTTTCAAGGCGCCCGCTATTCAATGCGTCTCGCACGGTTGAGCGAATTTGATTGTACTGCATAGGCCTCTCTTCTCGAACGCAAACATCCCATGCGGTCGGTGTCCACACGCGCGATCAACGTGACGAAAACGCGTGAAATTCCCGTTGGTGCAGCGCGCTTTGCCGTTGCCTGCACGGCGCGCTTCACGGCGCGGGATGCGTCGAGGGGCGATGACCTATCCCAAGGGCGGCCGTTTCGTCAGCCCCAGCCGCGCGCGCACTGCTTCGGGGCCGATCACCCGCGCGCCCATACCCTCGACGATCCCGCGCGCCCGCTCGACGAGCTGCGCGTTGGTCGCCAGCACGCCCTTTTCCAGCCACAGATTGTCCTCCAGCCCCACCCGCACATGACCGCCCGCCAGCACCGCGGCGGCGGCATAGGCCATCTGGTGGCGGCCCAGCGAAAAGGCCGAAAACGTCCAGTCGGGCGGCACGTTGTTCACCATCGCCAGAAAGGTGTTCAGATCGTCCGGCGCGCCCCAGGGCACCCCCATGCACAGCTGCACCAGCGCCGGGGCCTCCAGCACGCCCTCCTTCACCAGCGCGCGGGCGAACCACAGATGGCCGGTGTCGAACGCCTCGATCTCGGGCTTGACGCCCATGGCGGTCATCGCCCGCCCCATGGCGCGCAGCAGGCCCGGCGTGTTGGTCATCACGTAATCGGCCTCGGCAAAGTTCATCGTGCCGCAGTCGAGCGTGCAGATCTCGGGCCGGCATTCGGCGATATGGGCGACCCGTTCGGCGGCGCCGATCATGTCGGTGCCCGCTTCGTTCAGCGGCAGCGGCGCATCGGGCGGGCCAAAGGTGATGTCGCCGCCCATGCCGGCGGTCAGGTTCAGCACCACATCGGTATCGGCGGCCCGGATGCGCTCGGTCACCTCGCGGTAAAGCGCGCGGTCGCGCGCCGGTGCCCCGGTATCGGGGTCGCGGACATGGGCGTGCACGATGGCCGCCCCGGCGCGCGCCGCTTCGATGGCCGAGGCGGCGATCGCCTCGGGCGTGCGCGGCACATGCGGGCTGCGATCCTGGGTGGCGCCCGAGCCGGTGACGGCACAGGTGATGAAGACCTCGCGGGTCATGGTCAGCGGCATGGTGTCCCTCCTGTTGACGCGGGAAATTCGGTTTCTCAACGGCTGCGCGATACCGTTTCGCAACGGGACGGGCGCAATAGCTTGATATTGCTGGGCTAACCGGCTTTTCCGGTGTGCCGCAATCGCGCGCGAGCGGGCAAACGCCAAGCCATTGATTTTACTTGGCCCAGGAACGATTGGGAAACCGATTGGGAAACCCTTCACCGGGCCTTCAACGGCTCTTGAAGCCGCTATGCATCGGGGTCGCCATCGGTCACCCTGACCTGGAAATCGGGCGGATGCGCGGCGGGCTTTCCGATGGTGTCGCGGGCGAGTTGCAGCATCGCCTGGGAGGGGTTGAGGCCCGTCTCGTTGCAGAGATCGCGAAGCTCTCGCTGCGCTTCCACCAAGTATGACCAGAGCGAACTCGACACCGACAGCCCACCGATGGCGAACTCCTCGAAGCTTGCGTATTTGTGGCCATGGTCGCGGAACAGCCGCGCCAGAGCGACCGCCAGGGCGTGGTGCTCTTCGTCGTTCCAGAGCATGGGCGCGGTGGTGAAGGTGTAGCCGACGTTGCCCGGCCCGGCGGAGAGATAGCGATCGGGGACGCTACCGCGCTTGCGCCACCCAGCAACGGTGCTCTGTGCGACCTTGAGGGCGCGTGCGAGGTCCAAGTCCGTCGCGACCCCAAACCGCTTCTTCAGAGCGTTGATAGCCAGCTCCGCACGCTCGATCTCGCTTCCCATCAAATTGCCCCTGGACAGTTATCGCGTCAGATGACTTCATATCGCATAACACGATATGAGATTGCTTCCTGTGGATACCATATCTTCGAAACTGATCCAAGAGGTAAGGGCCGGGTTCGTGCTTAAAGGAAGCAGCCTGGCGGAATTCTGTCGCGAGCGCAGACTTGATGTCCGCAACGTCTACGGGGCGTTGAACGGAAAGCGCAGCGGGCCGAAGGCGAAAGCGCTCGCCCGCCAGGTGATCGCGGCTTCGCGGGGCGACGATGCCTGACGCGGACTGGATATCGCTGGCGGACTTCGCTGCGGCGGCTGGGATAGAAGAAAGATCGGCCAGCAAAGCCTGCGCAAGGGCCGCAGATGGCAAGCTCTGGAAGGGGCACCGTCTGGCGGTGCGGCACGTGCCGGGCCGGGGCGGAAAAGGTGGCCTGNNCAAGGGAACGCCCGCGCGGGCTGCGGCCGTCGCGCGCATCGCCGCGCAGACGCATCTGTTTCGGGGCAAGGCGAAGCGCGTCCATCAACGGACGCTTTACGCGTGGGTGCGGGCTGCCGAGGAAGGGGGCAGCGCCGCGCTTGTCCCGCAGCGACCGAGCCATGCGGGGCAGCCCCGCGTTACGATCTCCCGGGCCTATGACAAGGGGATCGATCTGGACGAAGCGACCGTGAGCGAGCTTGCGCAGACGATCGAGGAAATGGGCCGGCGGTTGACCGTCAGGACCCATTACTCGGCCCGAAAGATCGCGTTTCGCTGTTCCCGGTTGCTTGAACGTCTGTCCCGCGCCGCAGGATCGAAGCTGAGCGATGCGGAGCTGCGCCAGTTATGCAGGCTCGAAGGGCGGTGGGCGGAGCGTTTCCGCGACGATCTGATCGTCCGAGACTTCAATCTCGACGCCAGCCGCTATCACGCGAAACACACTCCGCGTACCTCGCGAACGCCGCCTGCCCGGCCGATGGTGATCGTCTTCGGCGACGTCTGGAACGCCGACATGGTGTTCCTGACCGACCAGGGCGAGGCCGTGCGGGAGAAGGTGATCGCCTGGCAGGACGCCTGCACCCGCCATGTCTGGGCAACGCCACTGCTCATCCACGAAGGGGCGGGGCATGTCTGCCAGGAGGACGTGGCAGATGCCTTCTACCATCTGCTTGTCGATGCCGGGATGCCGCGTGTCCTCGATCTCGACAACGGCGGGGAATATGCCGCGCTTGGCCGCGCGTTCGACGAAGTGTGGCCTGATATTGGCGCTATGTTGAAAGAGCGCGGCCGGACGGTCCACGCCAAGCCCTACAACGGCCCCGCCAAGGGCGGGATCGAACGCTTCTTCGGAAAGCTGAAAGACAATTGCGGCGGCAGCCGAGGCTTTATCGGCGGCGACCGGATGCGAAAGAAGACGCAGACGCACGGCAAGCCGCCGGAGCCCTTCGTGGAAACCGCAGCGGAGATCGTCCGGCGCATTCATACCATTCTCGAGATCACCAACAGGGAACCCATGCCCGCGCTTGGCGGCATTTCCCCGCGCGAAGCTTTCGAAGCCCATATCCAGATAGGCTGGCAGCCGGTGCGCTGCGACAGAGATGCGTTCGACGCGCTGATCTGCAAGTGCGAGACGCGCTCCCTTCGCCAGGGTGTGATCCAGATCAACGGCCAGCGCTTCTATCATGACGAACTTGCGGCCACGGTCGCAGACAAGGTGGATGTGCGTATCCCGCTGCGCAGCGACGCCAACCGCGTTGGGGTATGGGATGACGGCCAGTTTCTGTGCTGGGCCGTTCCCGACACACCGTTCGATATGCTTGATCCCGAAGGTGCAAAGGAGGCCGGCCGGCGCCAACGGCTTCACCTGGACGCTGTCCGGGGCATCAACGCCGAATGCCCAGAGATCGATGGCGTTGCGGAAATGGCGGACGCGGTGGGCCTGTCCCCAGCCGCCAGCGTGGCGCACCGGGCAATCGTCAAGGGCGGGGCGGCCGCCGATGCAGCCGCGCTTGCCGATGCGCGCCAGGGCCAATCCGACGCCGACCGCGCCGCCGATCTGGCCGATTTGCGAGCGTATCTCGAACGCGATGACGCTTCGGAGGGCGGCGCATGACACCCCAGCGAAAGGTCCCCATCACCATGTCTATAGTGACACACCTGCATCCGTCCGAGCCCGCCCGGCCGCCCTTCGTCGAAACGTCGGTTTCCTTGACGCTCGCCGGTTCCGTGAAGCTGATCGCCCGGACCGGCGGCATGGGATGGCTGACCGGGGGCCGCGGTATCGGCAAGACCTACTATTTCGAGCACCGGCTCGAAACCGACGCGGCGCGCTTTGGCATTTCGGTCAAATATATTGTGCTGAATGCGCTTTCCGGCAAGTCGCCCCGGGCATTCGCCGAGGAACTCTGTGGCCGGACGCCGCCCGATCTCGCGACCGCATACCGCTGGACAGAAGCCGCAATGTCCAACCTGATCTATCCGGCTTTCGGCGGCCCCGCATCGCCGTCGGTATTGATCATTGACGAAGCACAATTCGCCAGGGGCGAGCTCATGTCGATGTTGCGCGGCATCTGGGATAGCTGGGAACCCGAGCGGCGGGCGGCGCGGTGCGAAGGCCGCGCGCCCGTCCTTCCCGGGCTGGTGATGATTGGCAACCGGGTTTTTGCGCAAGGCAGCGGTGTCGCCAAGACCGAGGAATATCGGCGCTGGGCCGATCGGTTGCTGATCCGCGGCACGCTCGAAAGACCCTCTGTCGCGGACTGCGCGGCGGTGGCCGCGACCTTTCCATGTGCGGACGCGGAAGCCCCGGCGCTGCTGGAAGAGATTGGCGCGAAACGGTCAAATCTTCGCGTCATGGAGCGGGCCTATCGCCATGCCCACGAACTCGCGCCCGCCGGGCAGCTGCCCGGCGCGGCCGAGATCAAAGAGGCAATCGAAACGCATCGGAGGATGACATG
>DNSZ01000123.1 GCA_003500165.1 Paracoccaceae bacterium
ATGCCAAGCGGCAATGAGCGTAGCTCATTGCGGCTTGGTATGATCCGTGTCTGGGCGCCGCGGGGCACCCACCCGCGGGCGCGCGCCCCGCGATGCCCGCGACACATGGGCGGATATCTTCTACCAAGCTGCAATGAGTCACGCACATTGCAGCTTGGTAGAAGATATCCGCCCATGTGTCGCGGGCATCGCGGGGCGCGCGCCCGCGGGTGGGTGCCCCGCGGCGCCCAGACACGGATCATACCAAGCCGCAATGAGCTACGCTCATTGCCGCTTGGCATCAGGTGACCCGCGCCACCACGAAACCCGCCAGCTCGTCCAGCATGTCGCGCAGATCGCCCGCCGGCAGCCGCGTCAGCGCCGCCCGCGCGGCAGCGATATGGGCCTGGGCGACATCCCGCGCGCCCTCAAGCGCACCATGCCGCGCCATCAGCGCCAGCGCCCGGTCCAGATCGCCCTCGCGCTGGTCGCGCTTTTCGATCACCCGCGACCAGAAGGCGCGTTCGTCGGCATCCGCCGCCGCCACGGCGCGGATCACCGGCAGGGTCAGCTTCCCCTCGCGGAAGTCGTCGCCGACATTCTTGCCCAGCATGCCCGACACCCCGCCATAATCGAGCACGTCGTCGACGACCTGGAACGCCATGCCGATGGCATCGCCATAGGCGAAAAGCGCCTGCACCCGCTCTTCGGGGGCATCGGCGATGACGCCGCCCACCTCGGTCGCGGCGGAAAACAGCGCCGCCGTCTTGCCGCGGATCACCCGCGTATAGATGCCTTCATCGGTTGCCAGGTTATGCGCCGCGGTCAGTTGCAGCACCTCGCCCTCGGCGATGGTGGCGGCGGCGTTCGACAGGATGCCCAGCACCCGCAGGCTGCCGGTTTCCACCATCAGCTGGAACGACCGGGCAAACAGATAGTCCCCGACCAGGACCGAACTCGGGTTGTCCCACAAAAGATTCGCCGTCGGCCGGCCGCGCCGGGCATCGCTGTCGTCGACCACATCGTCATGCAGCAGCGTGGCGGTGTGGATGAACTCCACCGTCGCGGCCAGATGGATGTGACAGGGCCCGTCATAGCCGCACAGCCGCGCCGCGGCGAGGGTCAGCAGCGGGCGCAGCCGCTTGCCGCCCGCCCCGATCAGATGCGCGGTGACCTCGGGGATGCGCGGCGCGTGCTCGGACGCCATGCGCTCGCGGATCAGCGCGTTGACCGCCGCCATGTCGTCCGACAGGCGGGCGGCCAGCGCGTCATGCGGGGCGGGCTGGGCGGTATCGGACATGCGCCGGAAACTCCCTCGACAAGCGGACCCGCGGCCCGCTATCCGAACCGCATGAAGGAAATGATCCGCAGCAACGATCCGGTCCGCATGGCCTTTGCCCGAACCCTGCTGCAAGGCGAGCAGATAGAGGTGTTCGAGCTCGACGTCCATATGAGCGCGCTGGAAGGCTCCATCGGCATTTTGCCGCGCCGCCTGATGGTGGCCGACCGCGACGCGTTTCGCGCCCGGGCGGTGCTGCGCGACAACGGCCTTCTGGACGAGGGGTGAGCGACGAGCCGACCGCCGATTCGCTGCTCGGCGGGCGGGTGCGGTTGTGGCAGCCGGCCCGGGGTTACCGGGCGGCCACCGATCCCGTGTTGCTGGCCGCCAGCGTGCCGGCCCGGCCCGGCGAGGCGGTGTTCGATCTGGGTTGCGGCGTCGGCGCTGCCGCCTTGTGTCTTGCCGCGCGGGTGCCGGGGCTGGCGCTGACCGGGCTCGAACGCCAGCCCGACTATGCCGCGCTCGCCCGTCGCAACGCCGCCGCGAATGGTGCGGATTTCGCCGTGATCGCGGGCGATGTCGCCGCGCTGCCCGCCGATCTGCGGGCGCGCAGCTTTGCCCATGTCCTGGCCAACCCGCCCTGGTTTGCCGACGGACCGGCGGCGGCCGATCCGGGCCGGGCGGCGGCGCGGCACGAGGATCGGCCGCTCGCCCTGTGGGTGGATGCCGGGACAAGACGGCTTGCCCCCGGCGGCAGCCTGACGCTGATCGCGCCGGCAGCCCGGCTTGGCGATATCCTGAGATCGCTCGACGGTCGGATGGGCGGGATCACGATCAAGCCGCTGGCGGCCCGGGCCGGGCGCGACGCCGGCCGGGTGATCGTGCAGGCAAGGAAAGGCGCCCGGGCGCCGTTGCGGCTTTGCCCGCCGCTGATCCTGCATGCCGGCGCCGCGCATGGCCGCGACGCCCCCGACTGGACGCCCGAGGCCCAGGCGATCCTGTCGGAGGCCGCGCCGTTGCGCCTTGCACCCGAACCGATCGCTTCCCAGGTAACAAGGGCATGACAAGCGTGCCATTCTGTGGTGCAATTGTCATCGGCAAGACACAAAGGAGGAATCGATGAGCCTTGATGCGCATGTCCGGGAGTTGCGGCGGAAGCACGACCATCTCTCCACCCAGGTGGAAGAGGCGCAACGAAGCCCCGGTTATGACGATCTCCGGCTTGCCGAGATGAAGAAACAGAAGCTGAAACTGAAGGAAGAGATCGCCCGGCTGGGCGGCGCCTGACGAATCAGGCTCGGGCGGCACGGGCAGCGAGCGCCGCGCCGCCCGCAATCAGGATCGCCGCGGCGATCAGCGCCGGATGCGGCGCGGCGATCCCCGCAGCGATCAGCACCAGCGTCGACAGCAGCGGCGCGGCATAGCTGGCCGTGCCCAAGAGTTGAATGTCGCCGCGCTTCACCCCGATATCCCAAAGATAGAAGGCAAGCCCGACCGGGCCTGCGCCCAGCCCCGCCATGGCCGCCCAGCCGATCGGGGCGACCGGCCAGACCGTGTCCTCCACCGCCAGATGGACGATCAGCGACAGCCCCGCGGCGGCGAGGCAAAAGAGCGCCACCGCCTGGGTCGGCACCCCGCCTGCCCGGCGCGACAGCACCGAATAGCCCGACCAGGTCAGCGCGCACAGAAAGGCCAGCGCATAGCCCGGCAGCGCGCCAGGATCGGCCGCGCCGGCCCCCCGGGCGACGATCAGCGCGGCACCGGCAAAGGCCAGGATCGCGCCCAGAACATGGCCGCGGCGCAGCGTCTCGCCGGGCAACAGGCCCGAGAACAGGACGATCAAGAGCGGCCACAGATAGGCGATCAGCCCGGCCTGCGCGGGTGGCGCGAGCCGCAACGCGGCGAAATAGAGCGCGTGATAGCCAAACAGCCCGCCCACGCCCAGGGCCCAGACCGGCCAGGGCACCGCGCGGACAAAGCCGAGCCCGCCGCCCGTCGCGGCAATCCAGATCAGCCCCAGCGCGCCCCCGATGGCAAAGCAGATCGCGTTGAGCTGAAACGGCGGCACCGGTGCCGACCCCACCGTGAACAGTGCCAAGAGCGCCCACAGGAGGACCGCGCCACGCTGATCGGTTTCGGCGCGGTCCTCCTGTGGGCGC
>DNSZ01000080.1:0-826 GCA_003500165.1 Paracoccaceae bacterium
CGGGATCGGGTGCATCTCGATCCCGGCCTCACGCTCGCGCGGCTGGCGCGGCGGCTGCACATTCCCGAGAAACGGCTCTCGGCCGCCGTCAACCGCGCGACGGGCGGCAATGTCTCTCGACATGTCAACGGCTGGCGCATTCGGCATGCCTGCGCACTGCTCGACCATGGGAAGCGGGTGACCGAAGCCATGCTGGATAGCGGTTTCAACACCAAGTCGAATTTCAACCGCGAGTTTCGGCGCGTGACGGGAACGACGCCCTCCGCCTGGTCACGACGGCTGGAAGCAGCGCGTGGTACCAGCGGTCATGGATCATGAACGCTGTCGGGCACATCGCGCCCGGCGATCAGCGGCTGTGCATCTTGCGCTGGGCAACCGCCAGGGCCAGCGCCGAGACCAGGATGATGCCCGACAGGGCGTCCTTGGTGTTGAAGTTGAGCCCCATCAGGTTCAGCCCGTTGGTCACCATCCCCAGGAACAGGACACCGACGATGGTCCCCGGCACGTTGGGCCGGCCGCGCGGATGAAGCGCGGCGCCGATGAACACCGCCGCGATCGCATCCAGAAGATAGGAAAAGCCCGACAGCGGCGTGAACATCCGGATCGACGCGGCCGCGATCAGCCCGCCGACCGCGCAGGTCACGGCGGCCGCGATATAGCTGGCGACCAGCACCCGGTTGACCCGAATGCCCGCCAGCACCGAGGCCGAGCGCTGCATCCCCATGGCGTGGATCTGCCGGCCCCAGACCGACCGTTCCAGCACGATGAAGTAGATCACGCACAGCACGGTGGCGATGATGACCTCCACCGGAACGCCGCCGACCTC
>DNSZ01000080.1:929-21152 GCA_003500165.1 Paracoccaceae bacterium
CCACCACCATCAGGATCGCCGAGCCCTCGACGATGTTCATCAGGTTCTGGCCCTGGGCGAAGACCGGGTTCCAGGCGGTGAAGAACACCGCAAAACCGGCGAACACGATGAGAAAGCCGAACCGGATCATCATGTCCCGGATACGCGACGCAGGACCGTCAGGGGCCGGACCCGCCATCATCGCCCCCGATTGGCCAGCGCGCCAAAGGCGACGACGGCGAGGATCAGCGCCCCCTTGATGAGCCCGAGCCAGAACACGTTGACCCCCATCGACTTGAACCCCAGCGTGATCGCCGCGACAAGAAGTGCGCCCAGCACGGCGCCCCACAGCGTCACCACCCGCCGGGGCGAAAACGCCGCGCCCAGAAAGGTGGCCAGCACCATCTCCAGCAACAGGTTGTCCTCGACCCCGGGCGACGAGCCCGAGCCGCGCGCCAGCACGAAGAGACTGGCCAGAAACCCGGTCAGCGCGGCCAGCAGGAACGAGGCGCCCTGCAGCATCCGGGTGTCGAGGCCGGAAACCTCGGCCGCGTCGCGGTTGCCGCCGACGGCCTGCATGTTCAGCCCAAAGCGCGTCCGGTGCGCGACATGCCACAGCACCAGGACGATCGCCGCGACGATCGGAATGCCCACCGGGATGCCCGCCACGCTGCCATCGCGCAGCCACACGATGAACGGATCGTCGACGTTGATCCGCCGGCTTGCGGTCACCAGGTTGTTCACGCCGACCACCGCGACGAACATCGACAGCGTGCTCAGCAACGGCGAGACCCCGATGCGGGTGACCAGGATCGCGTTGATCAGCCCCACACCCAGCGACGCCCCGAAGGCCAGCAGCAGCGCCACGATCAGCGTCCCGTCCTGCGAAAGCCATTGCGCGGTGATGCCCGCGGCCAGCACCGCGGTCGCCGGGATCGACAGGTCGATCCCGCCCGACACCACATCGTCGCCGCCGGCCATGACGACAAAGGACAGCCCGGCGCAGACCAGCACCACCGGCAGCGCCTGTTCAAGGATCAGGGTGAAGGTCAGCAGCGTCAGGAAGTTCGGCGCCTGGGTCGCGATGAAGGCCAGCATCGCCGCGAAAAGGATCAGCGGTGCGGCGCCGATCGCGCGGGCAAACAGGTTCGGCGGCGCGGCGGTGTCAGCCATTGGCGGCCTCCAGCCGACGCGCGCCGGTCGTGGCCGCGATCAGGGTGTCGAGGTCAAGCGCCGGCGCATCCAGCACCTCGACGATGCGCCCGCGCATCATCACCGCGATGCGGTCGCACAGGCCAAGCAGTTCGCCCGGATCGGAAGACGAGACGACGATGCCGGCGCCATCGCCGGCCAGCCGGTCGATCAGCGCATAGATTTCGGACCGCGCGCCGATATCGACGCCGACCGTCGGCTCGTCGAGCAGGAACACATCCGCCCGGCGCGCCAGCCAGCGGCCGATCACCACCTTCTGCTGGTTCCCGCCGCTGAGCAGTCTTGCCACGATGCCGGGATCGGGCGGGCGGATGTCCAACGCGCGGATCTGTGTCTCGGCCTGCCGGGCGGTCCGCCCGCCGCTGATGATCCCGCCGCGCGAGACCTTTTCCAGGGTGGCCAGGGTGACGTTCTCGGCCACCGTCATCGGCAGGACCAGCCCGTCATTGCGCCGGTCCCGCGGCACCAGAACGACGCCGCGCGCGATCGCGTCGGCCGGCGCGCGGGGCCGGAACGGCCTGCCGGCCAGTTGCATGGCGCCGTGCGCGGGCCGGTGGAGGCCATAGATCGTCTCGACCAGTTCCTCGCGGCCCGAGCCGATCAGCCCGGCGATCCCCAGGATTTCGCCGGCCCGCAGCGTCAGCGTGATGTCCGCAAAGCCGCGGCCCGACAGCCCGTCAAGCGCCAGCATCGGCGCAGCCGGGCTTCGGCTGCGATCGGGAAAGATGTTGTCGAGGCTGCGCCCGACCATCGCGGCGATCAGCTTGGGGCCGCTTGCCTGTTCCACATCGTCGAACACCGCCACGTCGCGGCCGTTGCGAAACACCGTGACCCGGTCGCAGATATCGGTGATCTCGCTGAGGTAATGCGAGACGTAAAGGATGGTGATCCCGCGCGCCTTCAGCCGCGCGATAGCGGTCATCAGCGTGCTGACCTCGTCGCTGGCCAGGGGCGCCGTGGGCTCGTCGAAGACCACCAGGCGGGCCTGGTCGTCGATCAGCGCGCGGGCGATCTGCACCAGCTTGCGCTCCGCCGTGCCCAGATCGCGGATCAGCGCGTTGGCGGCGATGTCGCAAGCCAGCGTGTCGTGCAGGAAGGCCTCGGTCCGGCGGCGCATTTCGGCCGCGTCAAGGCCGAAGCGGCCGCCGATCTCCTGGCCCAGGAACACCGATTCCGCGACGGTGAAATGCGGCACCAAATGCAGTTCCTGATGGATGAAACGGATGCCCGCGTCATGGACCCCTTGCGGCGTGATCGGCGCGATCCGGCGGCCGAAGATTTCCACCCGCCCGCCATTCGGCGGATAGACCCCGGCAAGCACCTTGATGATGGTCGACTTGCCGGCGCCGTTCTCCCCGACCAGCCCATGCACCTCGCCCGGGCGCACCGAAAGGCTGGCGGCGTCCAGCGCACGGACGCCCGGGAAGTCCTTGGTGACCTCCTGCAGGGCAAGCGCGGCTTCGGTCATCGCATCCCGTCCTTGCACCGACGCACCCCGCGCAGCAGATCGCCGGACCGCCGCACCCCTGCGTCCGGCCCGGCGGTCGACAGGCGGGAAAGGCCCTAGCGGAGCGAGCCGTAGCCAAGTTCCTCATAGGCCGCCATCGCGCCCTCGCGGCCATAGACCGGCACGACATCGACATAGGTCTGCGGCAACAGATCCTCGCCGGCAAAGTACCGGGCCACGTTCCGCGCCGCGGTCGAGCCGATCAGGTTCGGCTGCTGGGCCACATTGGCGACGAACGGGCTGCCCTCTTCGGCCATGATCTCCAGCGTGTCCGGGCCACCATCGAGTGCGGTGACCAGAACGTCGGTGCGGCCGGCCTCTTCCAGCGCCTGGACGATACCGATCGCGGGCTGATCCCAGCACCCGACATGGATCGCGTCGATGGTCCCTTCGGGATACTGGCTGAGCAGGTCGAGCGTCTGGCGCCGCGCATCTTCGGGCGCGTTGGCGAATTCCTCGGCCAGTTCGGGCTGGATGATCTCGATATTCGGATAGTCCTGCAGCACATACTTCCACAGGCCGGTGCGGATGCCGCAAATCCGCAGCGCCTCCTCGAACGCGTTGAACACCGCGACGCGGCCCTCGCCACCCAGCGCATCGGCCATGTAGCGGCCGATCGTGGTGCCCATGTAGTAGTTGTCCGAAGTGGTGTTGTTGATCGCATGCGGGCTCGGGTGATCGACCGTGAAGACCGGGATGCCGGCCGCCGACAGCGCCTCGAATTTCGGCTCGACCGCGGCATCGCCCAGGATCGAGATCACCGCATCGACGCCGCGGGTCAGCAGGATGTCATGGTTGTCGGCATGAACCTGGTTGTCGCGGCCGCCATCGACCGCGATCACCTCGCCGCCCAGCGCCCCGACCGTGGCGACCGCGCCGTTGAACGCCTCGCGGTCCCAGAAATGCTGCGTCCCGACCACGGCAACGCCGATCGTGCGCCCCTCCAGCGACAGCTCCTCCTGGGCCGGGGCCTCGGCCGCGACCAGCAGCGTGGCCGCCGCGCCGAGCGCGAGTTTCAGTGCGTTCATCGGATCCTCCCTCGATGTCTGACGCGCGAAAGCCTGTTGCGCGTCCCCTCTCCAGACGGAAACATGTGGATTTACTTTTGTCAATTTATTTGGCAAATGTATCGCGCCGGAGGAAAGCATGACGTCTGTTCGAATAGGTCTCGATGTCGGGACGACGGCGATCAAGGCCGCAGCCTATCTTGCCGATGGCCGGCTTGTGGCCCGGGCCGACCGCGCGTCTTCCGCCATGGCGGCCGAGGGCGGCCGGTCCGAGCAGGACATGGATGCGGTGTGGCAGGGATCGGCGGGCGTGCTGCGCGATCTCGTCCAGCGGCTCGACGGAACGCCCGTGGCGGCGCTGGGGCTGTGCGGACAGGGCGACGGGCTGTGGCTGGTCGGCGCCGATGGCGAACCGGTCGGGCCAGCGATGCTGTGGAACGACACGCAGGCGGCGCGCGATGTGGCCGAGCTTTCGGCCAGCGGCGCGATCGGCGCGGTCGGGCTGTGCTGCCACACCGCGCTTTGGCCCGGCACGTCGGGGGCGATCTGGCGCTGGCTGGGCCGCCATGACCCGGCCCGGCGGGCCGCCGCCGCCCATGCCTTTACCTGCGCCGACTGGGTCGGGTCGAAACTGACCGGGGTGATCGCCACCGATTTGAGCAACGCCTCGATCCCGTTTCTCGACATCCGTACCGGCCGGTATGCCGAGGCCGCGCTGGCCGCGCTCGACTGCGCCGATCTGGGCCCGTTGCTGCCGGCGCCGCGCCGGGCCGACAGCTGCCTTGGCGGCCTGACCGAGGCCGCTGCGGCAGCCACCGGGCTGCCGCCGGGGCTGCCGGTTTCGGTGCCGACGCTCGACATTTCGGCGATGGCGCTCGGCCTTGGTCTGACCCGGCCGGGCCAGACCCTGCTGATCATGGGCACGACGGCGGTGGTGGCGATCCTGACCGACACCGTCGAACCGACCGAGGCGCCGGTGGGCGCCTCGGCGCTGCACCCGACAAGCGATGCGATCATCCGCATCTTTGCCCCGACCAGCGGCGCCGCGGCCTTTGACTGGTTCGCCGCGCTGCATCCGCTCAGCCTGGGCGGCGCGACGGCCGAGGCGGTGGCCGAAAAGCTCAATGCGCTGGTCGCGACGGTGCCGCCCGGGGCCAATGGCGTGACCTTCCTGCCCTATCTGAACGGCGAGCGCGCGCCCTTTGTCGCGCCCGAGGCGCGCGCGGCCTTCCACGGCATGACGGCGCGGACCACCAAGGCCGATCTGGCGCGGGCGGTTCTGGAAGGCACCGCGCTGAGCCTGCGCCATTGCTTCGTCGCCGAGGACGGCCTGCCGCGCGAGCCGGTGCGGCTGACCGGCGGCGGGTCGCGCAACCCGATGTGGTGCCAGATCATCGCCGATGTGATCGGCGTGCCGGTGGTGACGTCCGCGATATCGGATCACGGGCTCTGGGGCGCGGCGATGCTGGGCGCGGCGGCGGCCGGGCTCGGCCCGATCGACGATCTTGTCGCACGCTCCGAACCGACCCGAACCTACACCCCCGACCCGGCCGCCGTCCGCGCCTATGGGCCGGTTTTCGACCGCTACCGCCGGTTTTCGGATGCCAGCCGCGAACTGAACGCCGCGGTCGCCCCAGCGCAGGATGCGTCATGAGGAACACCATGAAGGCCGCCATCCAGTACGGCATCGACGACATCCGGATCGAAAGCCTGCCGGTGCCCGAGATCGGGCCGGGCGAGCTGCTGCTCAAGACGCTCGCCTGCGGGCTGTGCGGCGGCGAGACGATGGCCTGGTACAAGACCGAGCCCAAGGTGCTGGGCCACGAACCGATCGGCGAGGTGGTCGAGGTCGGCCGCGGGGTCACCGACTACCGGATCGGCGACCGGCTGTTCGTGAACCACCATGTCGGGCGGATCGATTCGCACCTGTCCCGGCGCGGCCATTTCACCCGCGACCCGTTCTACAAATCGACCCGGCTCGATCCCGGCGGGGTCTGCGAATACTATCGCGTCAGCGCGCAGCATCTGGCGATGGACACGCACAAGCTGCCCGAGGCCATCTCGACCGAGGCGGCCGTCACGATCGAGCCCTGGTCATGCGTGCTTTCGGGGCTGAAGGTCTGCCACATCCAGCCCGGCGACACGGTCGCCGTCGTCGGCGCCGGGTTCATGGGCCAGGGTTTCGTTCACCTCGCCCCGCTGTTCGGCGCGGGCAAGGTCGTGGCGCTCGACTTTTCCGACTGGCGCCTGGCCCGCGCGCGGGCGTTCGGGGCGACCCACACGATCAACCCCGCCAGCGAGGATGCCGTCGAAGCGATGCGCGCGCTCAATCGCGGGCGGCTTGCCGACACGGTGATCGTGATCGCGCCCTTCGCGGCCGCCTGGGCGCAGGCACTTGCGCTGACCGAGGTCGGCGGCTGCCTGCATCTGGGCGCGCCGATGCCCCCGGGCGAGAGCTGGGCCAGGGACGGCAACGCGGCCTATTTCGACCAGATCACCGTGACCTCGCGCTATTCCTCCGACCATACCGACACCTACAGCTTCATCCGCCTGCTCGAAGCCGGACGCATCCAGGCGGATGCGGCGATCAGCCACCGCTTTGCGCTTGACGACGCGGCCGAGGCGTTCGCGCTTCTGGTCGCGGCGCGCGAGTCGCTCAAGATCGTCGTCTATCCGCATGGCGTCCCGGCCGAAAAACAGGGGGTTGCGTGATGCTGGAGGCGCTGAAGGAGGAGGTCTGCGAGCAGAACCACGAATTGCCGCGCAACGGTCTCGTCGTCGGTTCGGGTGGCAATGTGTCGGGTCGGGACGGCGCGACGGGTCTTGTGGTGATCAAGCCCTCGGGCGTCAAATTCGCCAAACTGACCCCTGACAAGATGGTCGTGGTGGACCTCGACGGCAACGTGGTCGAGGGCGCGATGAAGCCGTCCGTGGATACCGGCATTCACCTTTTCCTCTACCGCCATCGCGACGATCTGGGCGGCATCGCCCATACCCATTCGCCCTATGCGACCAGTTTCGCCGCCCGGGGCGAGCGCATCCCGGCGGTGCTGACGCCGATCACCCACATGATCGGTCGCGACGTGCCCTGTTCGCGCTATGCCACCCCGGGTGAGGTCGACACCGGCAAGGCGATCCTCGAGGCGGCCGAGGGCGGCGCGGCGGTGCTGGTCAAGGCGCATGGCGTCTTCACCATGGGCAAGTCCGCGACCGAGGCGACCGCGATCGCGATGTATCTCGAAGAGGCCGCGATGACGACGCATCTGGCCCTGCTGCGCGGCCCGGTCGAGGAACTGTCGCAGGAAGAGATCGACCGCTGCCATGGCTGGTTCCGGCGCAATTACGGCCAGCACGGAACAAAGCCCGTGTCGTCCTGACATGGCCAAGGACACGGCCGCGCAGCGTGTCGACAAGCACGCCATGCTCGCCAATGTCGCCTTGCTCTATTACGGCGAGGGGCTGACCCAGGGCGACATCGCCCGGCGGATGCGGGTCAGCCGGGCGACGATCGTCGGCATGCTGCGCGAGGCCCGCGAGGCCGGGATAGTGGACATTCGCGTCGACGGCCGCAGCCTGGCGGGCTCGACCCTGTCGCATGATCTGCGGCAGGCCTGGGGGCTTGACGATGTCTATGTCGCCGAATGCGGCGAGGCCACCGCGCGGCCCGGGATGCTGCGCCAGCTTGGCCGGGTCGCGGCGATCGCCCTGACCGAGCTGGTGCGCCCGCAGGATCGGGTTGGCGTGGCCTGGGGCGAGACCGTGCGCGCCATGTCCGAGCAGATGCCGCGGACCGAGACGACCGGCGTGCGCGTCTACCAGATGATCGGATCGATGATGTCGGACAGCGTCCCGACATCGGAAAGCTGCGCCATCCAGATCGCCAACATGCTGGGCGCCGAATGCTCTACGCTGCATGCCCCCGCGCTCGGCTCGACGGCCGAGGTCGCGGCGCTGTTCCGGGCCGAGCCGACGATCCGCGCCCAACTCGGCGCGTTGCAGGCGCTCGACCTGACGGTTGCCTCGATCGGCCATGTCGGCGACGAAACCCACCTGGCCCGGGCAAGGATGGCCAGCGGGCCGGAAATGCGGGCCGCCCGCGCAGCCGGCGCGGCGGGGATTCTGTGCTGCCGGTTTGTCGATGCGGCGGGCCGGGCCCTGGCGCTGCCACCCGATGCGCGGCTGCTCGCGGCCGAACTCGACAGCATCCGCCGGGCCCGCACCCGGCTTCTGGTCGTCGGCGGCACCGACCGGCTGGCGGCCACCATTGCTGCGATCCGCGGCGGCTATGTCAGCCATCTTTGCGTCGACGGCACGCTGGCGCGGGCGCTTCTTGGCGCCGCGCGTTAGCGCGCGGAAACGATGTCAAGCGGGGGCTGTCATGCCGACGGCCCTCTTCAATGACCGTTGCCGTGATTTGGTGGAGCCGAGGGGAATCGAACCCCTGACCTCGTCATTGCGAACGACGCGCTCTCCCGACTGAGCTACGGCCCCGAACCGTGCGCTCTGTGACCGATGGGGCCTCGCTTGTCAAGGAATGTGCGGGCCGCGGGCCGCGTCATCGCGATGTCATCTGGCGGTAACCGGTTTGTCGCATGCGGCGCCTAGGATGAGGGCAAAGACAACAGGCAGGCGGTGTCGGGCAGATGGCGCTGTTGCGGGTGAATGCAGATGGCGGGCAGGTTCGGCTGCATGGCTGTCCGGACCGGCCCATCGCGCCCGCCCTTCGACAAGCCCTTGCGGGCTTGCCGCCCGCGGCGCCGATCGTGGTTCTGGTGCATGGCTACCGCTTCACCCCGTGGAAACCGGCGCACGATCCGCATACCCATATCTTTGCGGCAGGCGCGCCGCGGCCCTGCTGGAAGGCGCGATCCTGGCCAGCCCATCTGGGCTTCTCGGAATGCGATCCGGCCGATGGGCTTTGCATCGCGTTCGGCTGGGATGCCAAGGCGCCGATCGATGCGTTGGGCCTGTCGGCGGTCCATGACAGGACGCCGCTGGTGGCCGGTGCGCTGGCCCGGCTGCTGACGCTGATCGCGGATATGGCGCCGGGACGGTGCGTCGACCTGCTGGCGCATTCGCTGGGCGCCCGGGTGACGCTGTTGGCCATGGCAGCGCTGCGCCGGCCGGTGATCGGCCGGACGATCCTGATGGCGGCGGCGGAATACCGCTCGGGCGCCCGCGCCGCACTCGCCAACCCGGCCCTGGCCGCGGCGGAGGTGGTCAACGTCACCAGCCGCGAGAACGACCTCTTCGATTTCCTGTTCCAGGCTGCGATCGTGCCGCCGCGCCCGGGCGACGTCCCGCTCGGGCAGGGCCTGACGGGGCGGCCGGCACGATGGATCGATCTGCCGATCGATTGCCCCGCGACCCTGGCCGCGCTCGCCCGCGAAGGGATGGCGATTGCACCGCGCCGACGCCGCGCCTGTCACTGGAGCTTCTATCTGCGGCCGGGCATCTTCGACCTTTACCGCGCGCTCATTCGCGACCGCGGCGCCTGGCCCGCCGCCCGGTTGCGCGCGCTGATCGCCGGCCCGGCCTGCCGGCTTCCCGCCGAGGCGACCGATCTGCCGGTCTTCGTGCCGCTGCCCACGGCGCGGGCCTCATAGGACGGCTTGACCTTCAGGCGCTTTGCAGCAACGCTTGTCACCAAGAGGGAGGCAGCGATGATCACACGCTCAGGTCCGCACTTCGACCCTCTCCCGGGACTCAATCGCCGGATGGCGCGGCTGGGCTTGCGGCTGGCAAGCGGCGATGTCTCCATAAGGCTCTATGCCCTCGCGATTTGCCTCGCCTGCATTGCCTTCGGTCTGCTGCTCGACGCGTTTCTCCCTGCGGCAGGCCCTGCGACGCCCCTGCATATTGGTCCCAGGATACTGGGCCTGCCGCTGATCGCCATCGGCGGGGTGGCGACCGGCTGGATCGCCATCGGAGGATTGGCCGTCGGCGTCGTGGCCATCGGCGGCGGGGCGTTTGGCGTGATCTCGCTTGGCGGCCTTGCGCTGGGTCTGGCGCTGGCCGTTGGGGGCGGCGCCGTCGGATACTATGCCAATGGCGGGCTCGCGGTGGGCGGCTATGCCTATGCGGGCAATGGCGTCGCCTTTGGCCGCTTCCAGGCGCAGGGCAACCAGCACGAGGCGCTGATCGGCCGCTGACCCCCTTGCCTTTGCGGCCATGCAGGGCACATTGGCAGCCATGACAGAACCGATTGACCTCTACTACTGGCCCACCCCGAACGGCTGGAAGATCACCATCGCGCTCGAAGAGATGGGCCTGCCCTATCGCGTCCAGCTGATCGATATCGGCAAGGGCGACCAGTTCGACCCGGATTTCCTGAAGATCGCGCCGAACAACCGGATGCCCGCCATCGTCGACCCCGACGGTCCGGGCGGCGCCCCGGTCTCGATCTTCGAATCGGCCGCCATCCTGATGTATCTCGGTCGCAAGACCGGCCGTTTCTACGGCACCGAAGAGCGTTCCCGCATCGCGGTCGAGGAATGGCTGATGTGGCAGATGGGCGGCGTCGGCCCGATGGCCGGCCAGGCGCATCACTTCCTGAAATACGCCCCCGGGCTCGACCCGCCGCAGGTGCTGCCCTATGCGCAGGACCGCTACCGGCGCGAGGTCGACCGGCTCTACTCCGTCCTCGACAAACGGCTCGACGGCCGCGATTTCGTCGCCGGCGACTACTCCATCGCCGACATGGCGATCTGGCCCTGGGCCTCGCTGTGGCAGGGCCAGGGCCAAAGCCTCGACGGCAAGCCGAACCTTGCCGCCTGGCTCGATCGGGTGGCCGGGCGCCCGGCGGTAGAGCGCGGCCGCGCCGTGGCCGCCGAGCAGCGCAGCAATTCCGCGCCCGACCGCAAGGCACAGCGGATCCTGTTCGGCCAGGGGCGCTAGGCGCGCGCCCCCGGCTTTCGGCTTGGCCCAAATATCCCGGGGGGAGTCCCGGCGCGGGACGCGCCGGGACGGGGGGCAGCGCCCCCCGGCACCGGGCGTCAACCGGCGCAACGGTCGATGCCGTGCGCGCCCGGCGCGCCGGCGCCGGGCGGCGGCCGGGCGGGGCTCGATGCCCCGGCCGGCCGCGCCCCCGGGCTCTTGCGGCCTGCCCTGCCCCGTGATCGTCTGACGCCAGACGTTCTTGGAGGTGGGCATGACCACGGACCCGCTGTTGACGCCCTTCCGGCTGAAGCATCTGACGCTGAAGAACCGGCTGATGGTCACCGCCCATGAGCCCGCCTATGCCGAGGACGGCCTGCCCAAGGCCCGCTATCGCGCCTATCACGCGGAACGCGCCCGGGGCGGCGTGGCGCTGACCATGACCGCGGGCTCGGCGCTCGTCTCCCGCGACAGCCCGCCCGCTTTCAACAACCTGCTGGCCTGGCAGGACGCGATCGTGCCCTGGCTCGCGGAATTGGCCGATGCCTGCCAGGGCCATGGCTGCGCGGTGATGATCCAGCTGACCCATCTGGGATGGCGGTCGCGCTGGGACGCGGGCGACTGGCTGCCCACCCTGGCCCCGGGTCCGCGCCGCGAACCCGCGCACAAGGCGCGGCCGAAGGTGATGGAAGACTGGGACATCGCGCGCGTCATCACGGATTACGCCGATGCCGCCGAACGGATGGCGGCGGCGGGCCTCGACGGGATCGAGCTCGAGGCCTATGGCCATCTCCTCGATGCGTTCTGGTCGGGGCATCTGAACCGGCTCGACCCGCCCTGGGGCGGCGATCTGGCGGCGCGCATGCGCTTTCCCGCCGCGGTGATCGCGGCGATCCGCGACCGGGTCGGCCCCGATTTCCTCCTTGGCGTGCGGATGACGGCCGATGACGGCCAGCCCGGCGGCATCTCCGAGGCCGACGGGATCGCCATCGCCCGGGCGCTGGCAGCCTCCGGTCAGGTCGATTTCCTCAACGTCATTCGCGGCCGGGTCGACACCGATGCGACGCTCACCGACACGATCCCGGTGCAGGGGATGCCCGCTGCCCCGCATCTCGATTTCGCCGGCCGGGTGCGGGCCGAAACCGGCCTGCCCACCTTCCATGCCGCGCGCATCCAGGATGTCGCCACCGCGCGCCATGCCATCGCCGCGGGGCTTCTCGACATGGTCGGCATGACGCGCGCCCATATCGCCGAGCCGCATCTGGTCGCCAAACTGGCCCAGGGGCGCGAGGCCGATATCCGGCCCTGCGTCGGCGCCAATTACTGCCTTGACCGCATCTATCAGGGGGCGGCGACGCTGTGCATCCACAACCCGGCGACCGGCCGCGAAGAAACCCTGCCGCATACGATCGGCCGCAGCCCGCGCCCGCGCCGCGCGGTGATCGTGGGCGCAGGGCCCGGCGGGCTGGAGGCCGCCCGTGTTGCCGCCGAACGCGGCCATCGGGTCACCGTGTTCGAGGCCGCCGATGCCCCGGGCGGGCAGCTTCGGCTGGCGGCGCGCAGCGCGCGGCGGCGCGAACTGATGGGCATCGTCGACTGGCGGATGCGGCAATGCGAGCGGCTGGGGGTGACGTTCTGCTTCAACAGTCTCGCCGAACCCGGGGACATCGCCGCCCACGCCCCGGACATGGTGATCGTCGCCACCGGCGGCCTGCCCGACACGGATGTCTTGGAAACCGGCGCCGATCTGGCGGTCACGGCATGGGATATCCTGTCGGGCGATGTGGCGCCGGGCAGCGATGTGCTGATCTGGGACGAGGCGGGCGACCACGCCGGTCTGCAGGCGGCCGAGGCGGTGGCCGCAGCCGGCGGCCGGGTCGAGATCATGACCCGCGACCGGACCTTCGCGCCCGAGGTGATGGGGATGAACCTGGTGCCCTATCTGCGCCATCTGCAGGGGCAGGGCGCGGTGCTGACGGTCGCCCGACGGCTTGACGGGCTGACGCGCGCGGGCAATCGCATCCGGGCGCGGATCGGCACGGATTATTCCGATTTCAGCGACGAGCGGGATTTCGACCAGGTGGTGATCAATGCCGGCACCCTGCCGCTCGACGATCTCTATTTCGCGCTGAAACCCCGGTCGCGCAATCGCGGCGCGGTCGACTGGCATGCCCTGCTCGACAGCGATGCCGAGCCGTTTCCCGAAACCGACCCGGACGGCGCGTTCACCCTCTACCGGATCGGCGACGCGGTGGCCTCGCGCAACATCCATGCCGCCATCCACGACGCATTGCGGCTGGGGGTGCGGTGGTAGCGGCGCCTCGGGACGGACGGTCGGCTTACCGAGGTTTCTTGTCCGGCGCGGTCAGCGCACGGTCGACACGATGGGCCGAGGTGTCGAGGCGCCGCGTGGCGCGGGTGCCCGGAACCAGCATCTCGGCCTTGCGGAAATGGGCCCGCAACTCCGCCTTCACGATGCCGAGTTCCGCCCGGATATCGCCGACCGTCCGCATCTGCCATGGCGCGGTTTCGAGCGGTATTCTGTGCAGATCGGCGCCCGGCAGATTGTCCACCGCATAGCCGACGCCCAGCCGGTAGCTGGCAATGTGTTCGGGCTGAAACCGCCAATGCGGCGGATAGAGCGTGGTCGACACCTTGATGAAGATGTCGACGGCCGCGTCCGAAATGTCCGAGGCCGCGCCCATCGTCGCCCCGATGATGAACGCCTCGTCCTGCACATGCAGACCGCGCCCCAGCAGGACGTGCAGGCAATCGTGCCGGTCGAGCGCGATGGCGCCGGGCAGCGCGTCGGGGCTGTCCGGGTTCTCGTATTTGCGGATGATCGCGGGCACGTCTTCGGCCGCCGCGGCGGGCATGGTGGCCAGCACCGCGCCCAGCGTCATCGCATCGGTGTCAAGGCCGGGGTTCCATTCGTCCCAGTTGAGCAGCGCGCGTCCCATGCCGGCCCGGCCTATTCGAAGCTCTGGATCGGGTCGAAGCGGGAGTTCTCCGCGATGGCGGCCTGCAACGCCGCGTCGAGCCGGCTGACATCGTCGACCGCGACATAGCTGGTGTGACCCTGCGCGTTCAGAACATGGTCGGTGCCGATCCCGATCCCGATGGTCGCCACCGCGATCGGGGTGGTGTTGACCGTGGTCGCGACCTCGGCGGCCAGCAATTCGGGCTGATCGGCCACGCCATCGGTGGTGACGATGATGCGGTAGGTGCCAAAGCCACGCGCCCGGGCGGCCTCGGTGGCCAGCAAGTCCCGCGCCGCGGCGACCGCCGGGCCCAGCGGGGTCGAGCCGTTGGGCGCCATCGGACGCAGCCTTTCGGCAAGCGCCGCGCCGGCCTCGCGGGCCGGGGTCGGCGGCAGGATCAGACCGGCATTGAGCGCCAGCAACGCCACCCGGTCGCCATCGCCCATCATGTCGAGCGATTGCAGCACCGCGCGCTTTGCGGCCTCGAAATCGCGGCTCATCGAGCTTGAATCGTCGAGCACGATGACGGTGACGGTCCGGTCGGGGTCGGGCACGCTTTCGACTTCGGCGCCCTCGCTCAGCGGCGGCCAGGCAGCGATGGCCGACCAGTCGACCGCGCCCATGTCGCGTGGCGCAGAGCGCCCCGGGCCGAATGGCAAAAGGTCCGCAAACAGGTTCCACAGCACCACGATCCCGGCGATCAACAGGACGGCGACGGTCGATTTGCGCATGATCGGCGTCCCCTAAAGCGGATTGAAGGTGGTGGCCTCGGCCTGGGCAGTCAGGACGCGGAACACCACCCGCATGTTCTGGCGCCATTCGGCCTCGGTCGTGGGCGGGTTGAATGCCGGGTTCGAAATCCCCACCCCGTCGACGATGAACTGGTCGCGATTGAGCCGCACGCCGGTTTCGCCGGCGAACGCGGCCAGCGCATCGACCACCGCGATCGCCCGCTGCAGCGACAGGTTCTGCGTCGATGTCCGGATGCCGCGCAATTCGGACGCGGTGGCGCCATCCTTTTCGCGGCGCAGGAAGTGCAGCGGGTCGGCATGGCCTTCGACCGTGATGATCGCCCCCGAATAGGTCGATGCCAGCCGCAGGATCGTCGCGAAATCCTCGGCATAAAGATCGGCCGGGAAATCCGGCGTGTCGGGTTCGAAATAGACTTCGAAGTCGATCTTGGTGTTGGCCTCCAGCTGGCCGGTGCGGCGCAGCTGATTGACCGCGCGCGCCGCCAGTTCGGGGTCGAACACCGCAACCTGACGATCGTCGAGGTTCTGCAACCCGTCGGTCAGCGCGGTGTAGTCCCATTCGGCGGTGGCAAGCTGATAGGGAAAATCGATCATGCCGGCGCCGCGCAGGGCGGCCGCGACCTCTTGCGACAGAACCGCGAAGCGGCGCAATTCGGCGGGATCGGCGAAGTGCCGGGCATTGCCCGACCAGCCATCGGTGATCGCGTCCTGCCACAGGAACACGCCCTCTTCGGCCGGCAACCCGCCCAGGAAGTCATCCGCCATCAACTGCGCCATGACCGCGCGGTCGGGATTGCCCGCTTCGGCCATGAAGCCGCGCATCGCTTCCTCGGCCCGGAACAGGGCATTGACCAGGCGGGCGATCGCGTCGCGATGGGCGTCGAAGAAATCCGCCCGGACCGAGATATAGTCGCCGATGACCGATGTCGCCTCGAGCGTCGAGATCAGGATGGTCGCGCCCCGCACCGAACCCTCAGCGCCGGTGCCGACCGCCCCGCCCGAGGTCAGGAGCCGCGCATCGGGCAGGATCACCGCCGCGGCGTCGGCCTCGCCATCCGCGAGCAGGCCGGCAGGTGTGTTCCCGTCGCCCGTCAGGTCGCGCGCCCAGACGACGGTGACATCGTCAAAGCTCAACCCGGCATCGGCCAGCACCCGGCCGACGAAATCGACATGCGGGCCATAGGCCTGGATGGCGATGCGCTTGCCGCGCAGATCGGCCGGGCTGCGGATGCCCTCGGCGGCGACGATCCCGTCGCCCGCCGACCAGCTGTGCTTGTAGAAGACGATCTGTTCGGTGCGCGGGTCGGCCTCGGTCACCGGGGCGGCCGCCATCAGCATCCCCAGCGTGCCGCGCAGGAACGGCGTTTCACAGGCCAGGTAATCCTCCAGCTGGGCGGCGAAATCGTCCTTGACGCTCAGCGTCAGTGTCCAGCCCGCATCGGCCAGCAGACCCGGCCGCGGTGTCAGCGACTGGCCGTTCGCGTGCACCACCACGCCATCGGCGCCCCAGGCAATCAGCGGCATGTCCTGGGTCGTGCCGCCGGTGCAATCGCGCACCGGGCTGGTGATCTCACCGGCCAGCGGATCGCCGGTCTCGGCGGCAAGGGGGGCGGCCAGAAAAGCCAGGATCGCCCACGAAAGCGATCCGATTGTCGAAAGCCTGGTCCACATGGTCGGTCCTTCATTGCTGGTTGGGCGGGCCGGCAGGCCCTGCGGGTCGGCGTGGGAGATCATCGGCGCAGCAGGGTTTCCGCGGTGGATGACGCGATGTCCACCTTGTCGAGGAGCGACGCCACCGCCCGCGCATCGACATCGTCAAGCACATCGTGCAGCGCCGCGAGGCTCGAGCGCAGGCGCGCGCGGCTCGCCTCGACATCCTTGCCAGCACCGCCGGCGCGCGCCCGCAGATCGCCATGGGTCTCGATCGCCTCGACCACCAGCTCGGCGCGCGACAGCACCGCCTGGATGCGCGGCAGTTCCTGCGGCTGGTAGAACAGGCTGCGCGCGATCTGGTCGAACCGGTCGGCCGTCCCGTTCAACAGCGCGCGGATATCGGGCTGGGTGGCGGGCGCGATGCGGCGGATGCGGCTTGCCTTGTCATGGGTCGCGATCACCGTGGCGAGCGCGGTGGAATAGCGGCCCGACCCGGCGCCGTGCATCTGGTTGAAGGCATGGCGCAGCAGGAAGGCCTCGGAAAAGAGCCAGCGCGCCGGCATCATGGCCAGAAGGCCAAGCGCCAGCATCAGCGCCACGCCCGCCGGCAGCAGGACATGCGCGAAGGGAAACCACGCCGGGATCGGCACCACGGCGACATAGACAAGCCCGACCGCCAGAACGGCCGTCAGCAGCGCCGCCATGGGCAACACCGGTGTCCGCTCGGACAGGGGACCGGTCGCGGTCAGGCTCTCGCGCAACATCATGGCTGCAGCCGCCAGATCAGGGTGACCCGCGCAAGGCCCGACTGATAGGCGCGATCGCCCATGTCGTCGCCGCGCGGCAGCGGATCGCCGCCGCCGACCCCGCCGACCCAGTCGATCCGGCTGGCCGGCAGACCGGCCGCCAGCGCGATGCCGCGGGCGGCTTCGGCGCGATCTTCGGACAGGCGCATGTTGGCGGCTGCGTCGCCCTCGGTCCCGCTATGGCCGATGACCCGCAAATGCAGCCGATCGTCGGCGGCGGCGCGGGCGATGTCGGCCTTCATCCGGGCCTCTTCGCCGGTGGCCAGCTGCGTGCCGCGGCTGAACTGGTAATCCGTCGAAGCCGGCGCCAGCGCAGCGCCCGACAGGCCGGCCCAGGCGGCAAGGCCGATCGCCAGCGCAACGAGCCCTGCACCGATCACGGCGCGCCGGGGCACGGCCGGAGCGGCAGCTTGCATGGGGGCCTCTTCGGTCTGCATGGGGGGCGCAACCTGTCTGTGGCGGGTGAAAATGTTGCCAATAGAGGTAGTCCCTTCGATTCCCGGTTTAAAGGCGCCCCGCGCGATTCCCCCGACAGGTCGCGCGGGGCTCCGCAAACTGCTGCCGGATTGGGCAAGTCTGCCCCAAGGCGCCCAAAGAATGGGCATGCGCGCCCGAACCGCGCTGAATCGCCGTGCCGCGCTGTTGGTGGGGCGCGACCGGCGCCAAGATCATCAGCGTAGCAGGGCGCCTAGGGTTCCGCCGCGCATGGGGTGTGCGGGCAGGTCCGAGAGGCACCACCGGCACGGCAAATTCCGTCCGGCACACGGCGGGCCAAAATCCCGGGAGACGACCTGCGCCCATCCTGTCCGCGCCATCACCCGGTGCCGTCCGCGGGCAGGCCACGGCGAGATTGGCGGGCCGGTGCAACGGAGAACATGACGATGCTGACAAGATTGCTGCTTGCCACCGCCCTGACCGCCGGCACGGCGCTGACCGCAACCGCCCAGGAACGGACCGAGTTCCGCGTCGCCTGGTCGATCTATGTCGGCTGGATGCCATGGGGCTATATCGACGACTCCGGCATCATGGACAAATGGGCCGAGAAATACGGCATCGAGGTCGAGATCGTGCAGATCAACGACTATATCGAATCGATCAACCAGTACACGGGGGGCGCCTTTGACGGCGTGTCGGCGACCAATATGGACGCGCTGTCGATCCCGGCCGGCGGCGGGGTGGATACCACCGCGCTGATCGTCGGGGACTATTCCAACGGCAACGATGCGATCATCGTCAAGGATGGCGGCGATCTGGCCTCGCTCGCCGGCAAGCCGGTCAATCTGGTGGAGTTGTCGGTGTCGCATTACCTGCTGGCGCGCGGGCTCGACAGTGTCGGCCTGGCCGAGGCCGATCTGGCCGGCGTCATCAACACCTCGGATGCCGACATGATCGCGGCCTTCGCCACCGACGATGTCGAGGCGGTGGTGACCTGGAACCCGCTCGTCTCGACCATTCTGGAAGAACCGAATGCGACGAAGATCTACGACAGCTCGGACATCCCGGGCGAGATCATCGACATCATGTTCGTCAACACCGAGACGCTGGCCGAAAACCCCGATTTCGGCAAGGCGCTGGTGGGCGCCTGGTACGAGGTGATGGCGCTGATGGCCGCGGGGGACGAGGCCGCGCTGACCGCCATGGCCGAGGCGTCGGGCACCGATCTGGCGGGCTATCAGGCGCAGCTGGCCTCCACCGCGATGTTCTATGACCCCGCCGATGCCGTCGCCTTTGCCGAGGATCCGGCGCTGAAGGCAACGATGGTCGAGGTCGCCGAATTCCTGTTCGACAAGGGCATCCTGGGCGAAGGCGCCCCCAGCCCCGATTTCGTCGGCGTCACCTATCCCGACGGGTCGACCACGGGCGATCCGGGCAATGTCCGCATGCGGTTCGACACCCGCTTCATGCAGATGGCCGCCGACGGCGCGCTCTGACGCCCGGCAGACCGCGGCCGCAGGGCCGCGGCATCAGCGGAGCTGGCGATGCGCTGGATCAACCGAAGACCGCCGCGGGCGCTGGCCCTGGCGCTGATGCTGGTGCCTTTCGTGCTGGTGCTGGCGGCCTATATCCTCGCCTCCGAAGCGCGCCGCGCCGACAACCCGGCCGACAAGCTGTTGCCGGCGCCGACCCAGATCGTCGAAACCGCGGTGCGGCTCGTCACCGAACCCGACCGGCGGTCGGGGCGCATCCTGTTCTGGGCCGATACGGCGGCCAGCCTGCAGCGCCTGGCGCTTGGCGTCGNNGACCGGCGTGCTGATCGGCATGCTGCCCTATGTCCGGGCGCTGCTGGCCCCGTTTGTCGCGGTCCTGTCGATGGTGCCGCCGCTGGCGATCCTGCCGATCCTGTTCATCATGCTGGGGCTGGGCGAGCTGTCCAAGGTCGTGCTGATCGTCATCGGCATCGGGCCGTTCCTGATCCGCGACATGTCGCAGCGCGTGCTCGACCTGCCGCGCGAGCAGTTCCTAAAGGCGCAGACCCTGGGGGCGAGTTCGGCCGCCATCGGGCTGCGGGTGGTCCTGCCGCAGGTCTTGCCGCGGCTGATCGGGGCGGTGCGCCTGTCGCTGGGGCCGGCCTGGCTGTTCCTGATCGCGGCCGAGGCGATCGCCTCGGATGTCGGGCTCGGCTATCGCATCTTCCTGGTGCGCCGTTACCTCGCGATGGATGTGATCCTGACCTATGTCGTGTGGATCACGCTGCTGGCCTATCTGCTCGATCTGGCGCTGCGGCAACTGGCCAAGCGATCCTTTCCCTGGGATGGAGAGGCGCTGTGAGCTATGTCGAGGTCAAGAACGTCGCCAAGGCCTATGGCGGGCGGACGATCATCGAGAACATCAATGTCACCGTGGCCAAGGGCCAGTTCATCTCGATCGTGGGGGCGTCGGGCTGCGGCAAGNNGGCAAGTCGACCTTTCTGCGGCTTCTGCTGGCGCAGGAACAGCCGACCACCGGCGAAATCCATATCGACGGCGCGCCGATGGCCAAGGAACCCGGCCGCGACCATGGCATCGTCTTCCAGCGCTATTCGGTATTTCCGCATATGCGCGTGGTCGACAATCTGGTGGCGGCACGGGCCTTCGGGACGTCGTTCTGGGGGCGGCTCGGCCGATCCGAGCGGCAGACCGCGCGGGACGCGGGCCAGGCGACGCTGGAGCGGATCGGGCTCGGCCATGTCGCGAACCATTACCCGTCCGAACTGTCGGGCGGGATGCTGCAGCGGCTGGCGATCGCCCAGGCGCTGGCGGGCGATCCGAAGATCCTGCTGCTCGACGAGCCNNCGTTCAAGCTGGGCGACCGCGTGCTCGCCTTCGACAAGCCGAAATGGGACCCCGAGGACCCGCAGAAATACGGCGCCACGATCACCTATGATTTCGATGCCCGCGACAACGGCATTCCCTACCAGACGCTGATGGAGAACACCAATGTACTGGCGCCCCACTGACCGGACGCGGTCGC
>DNSZ01000080.1:21183-21319 GCA_003500165.1 Paracoccaceae bacterium
CCGGCGCCGAGGCCGACCGCCGCTGGGCGCTGCGCATGGGGCTGACCGGGGCGGAGTCGATCGAGGACCGCTCGATCCCCACCTTCGCGCGCGGCGAGCTGCCCCATTATGCCGGGATCAACACCTTTCTGAAGGC
>DNSZ01000086.1 GCA_003500165.1 Paracoccaceae bacterium
AGCGCGTCGATGGCCACCACCACGACCTCGGCAAAGCGGACCGCGCGCAGCCCGTCGGCCACCGACAGCTTTTCGAGCTTTTCCTGCACCTTCGCCCGGCGCCGCATGCCGGCGGTATCAAAGATCCGGACCGGCGTGTCCAGCCAGTCGCGGGCCACCGAAATCGCGTCGCGGGTGATCCCGGCCTCGGGTCCGGTCAGCAGCCGATCCTCGCCCAGTATGGCGTTGACCAGGGTGGATTTGCCCGCATTGGGCCGGCCGACGACGGCGATCTGAAGCGGCCGGTCAACGGTCGGGGTGCGCGGCCCCGCATCGCCTGGCGCCACATCGCCGGTCAGCGGCACGTCGGTTTCCGGCTCGGCCTCCAGCAGCGGGTCGTCCTCGACGGCCGCACCGATCAGCGGCGCCAGCACTGCGGCCAGATCGCCCATCCCCTCGCCATGTTCGGCCGACAGCGCCAGCGGCTCGCCAAAGCCCAGCTCGGTGGCTTCGAGCAAACCCGCCGCGCCGGCCCGGCCCTCGGCCTTGTTGGCAGCCAGGAGCACATGCGCGCCGCGCCGCCGCAACAGATCGGCAAAGGACCGGTCGGCGGGCAGCAGGCCGGTCCTTGCGTCGACCAGGAACAGGCAGGCATCGGCGGCATCGACCGCCCGCTCCGTCAGGCGGCGCATCCGTGCCGGCAGGCTGTCGCCGGTCGCCTCCTCGAAGCCCGCCGTGTCGAGCACGACAAAGCGCAGCGGACCCAGCCGCGCCCTGCCCTCGCGCAGATCGCGGGTCACCCCCGGCTGATCGTCGACCAGCGCCAGGCGCCGTCCGACCAGCCGGTTGAACAGGGTCGATTTGCCGGTGTTCGGCCGGCCCACGATGGCAAGGGTAAACGGCATCCCTAGCGATAGGCGAGCAGGCGTCCGTCGCGCGACACCACATACATCGTGCCGTTCACGACGATCGGCGCGCTGGCCGCCCCGCCTGGCAGGTCGGCCGCCGCCACCAGCCCGCCCGAAATCGCGTCAAAGCCGCGCAGATAGCCGTCCGAGGAAGCCAGCCAAAGCCGTCCGCCGGCCAGCACCGGGCCGTGATGGACGTAGATTTCCTTCCAGCGGTCGGGGCGGCGATTGCTCTTGACGAAGAACGGCAGGTCGCGGCGCCAGATCAGTTCGCCGGTTGCGGCGTCGAGCCGGACAAGCTGGTTTTCGGGAGACACCAGGAAGATCGATCCGCCGGTCGGCCAGACCGGTGCCACCGCACCGATCCGCGCGGTCCAGAACCGTTCGCCCGAGGCGGCATCGAGCGCGATGGTCCGGCCCGCGAAACTGCCGGCATAGACGCGCCCGCCCGAAAGGACCGGATCGCCGGTGATATCGGTGATCACGGCGCTCGACCGTCCCACGGCCCGGCCCGACACGCTGGCCTGCCAGACCCGGATGCCGTTCTTCTTCAGGACCGCGACCAGATCGCCATTGGCAAAGGGAAAGACCACCAGCGTATCGGTGACGATCGGGCTGGGCCCGCCGACCATATAGGCCGGCGCCCCGGTTCCCGGCACGTCCCAGCGCACCCGGCCGGTCGCGGCGTCAAGCGCGACGGCGCGGCCATTGCGGGTGACCGTATAGACGAGCCCGTCCGAGACGGTCACACCGCCGCCCATGGGCGAGTCCATCCGCTGGCGCCAGCGTTCCGCCCCGGTCCGCACGTCAAGCGCATAGATGTCGCCAAAGCCCGTGGTCGCGAAAACCGTGTTGCCGGCGACGGCGAGCTTGCCGCCCGATGCGTCGCGCGCCCGGTCGGGCGCCGGCGTCAGGCCGCGCTGCCACAACGCGGCGCCACTGCGGGCATCATGGGCCATCACGCCCGACCGCGCATCGAGCGTGAAGATGCGCCCATAGGCCAAGACGGGGCTCGCCGTGATCCGATGGCGGCGGGTATCGCCCTGGCCGATCGGAACCGCCCACTGCAAGGCCGGCGGCGTGGCAAAGGCGGGATGCCGGATGGCGTGGGTGACACCGCCATTGCGATGCGTCCAGGCGGCATGGTTGACCGGCGCGGGCAGCCGAATGGGTGCCGCCGACCCCTGCGGTTCGGGCGCTGTCGTCGATATCACCGCGACCGGTCCGGCCTCGGCCGCCGTGACGGTCTCGTCCAGCGGCACGTCGATGTCATAGCGGGCGCCGGGCAGGGTCAGTTCCTGCTCGGCACAACCAACCAGCATCGCCAGCGCGCTCAGCGCGGCCAGACCGAACCGGCACACGGTTCTCATGGCGCCTCCGCCGGCCCGAGGACAGCCAGCATCTGGTCCGCCCGTCGGCGCAGTTGCGGCGGCACGCCCGGCTCTTCGATCAGCCCCAGGAGTGTGGCGCGCGCCGCATCGCGGTCGCCCGCGACAAACTGGTCGAGCGCGGTCTGTTCGAGCGCGAGCGGACGGAACGGCGCGCCCGGGATCGACAGCGTGGCCAGAACCGCCGCGCGCTCGCCATCGGCCGGCCATTCGGGGTCGAGCCCCAGCGCCTTCAGCCGGGCCAGGTCGCGGTAGGCCGGCCCGATAGCGGCATCCGCAGCCAGATCGGTCAGCACCGCAACTGCGCGGGCCCGGTCCCCGGCCCCGACCAGTTCGCTGGCCGCAGCCAGCGTCGCCACGGCGCGCCGATCCGCCGACGCCCCGTCCGACGCCGCCGTGATGGCCAGGGCCTGCAATTGATCGGCGTCGCCCTGCGCGGCGCTCAACGCATCGCCGAACGCCTGTGCCTGGGCGGCCGCGCGGGCCTTGCGCCATTCGTTCCAGGCCGCGCCGCCGACGATCAACAAGACAACGAGCAGCCCGACCCAGCCCCAGCGGCGGAACAGGCGCGTCATGCGCTCGCGGCGCAGTTCCTCGCTGACTTCGTCGACAAAGGAGTCGGGGTTATGGCTCACGCTGGCACCTCTTTGGCGTGGTCCTAGCCTGCCTGCCAGCCCGGCGGCAAGGGGCGCGGGGCGCCTCAGGCAGGCTTTCAGGCCGGCAAGTAAACTTTCAGCGACCCGCTTGCCAGGCGCGACGGCTCCCTCTAACTGAACGTTGTCGTTCAGTTTCACAACGCTGCGACAGCATCGTCGAAGGAAACGCCATGCGCCCGCTTCCTGTCCTGACAGCCCTGCTGGTGGTGGCGGCGCTTTACATGGCGTTGATCGAGCGCGACGCGCTGCTGCGCTTTGTCGGGCTGGCCGCCAACGCCACAACCGAGCCCGAGGACGAACCCGAGGCGACGCGCGCGGCGTTGGTGCGCGTCGTCGCGCTGCGGTCGCGCGCGGTCGAGATCGACAGCCGGGTCGTGCTGCGCGGCGAAACCCAGGCGATGCGGATGGTCGAGGTGCGCGCCGAAACGTCGGGCCGGGTGGTGTCGCCGCCGCTGCGCAGCGGCGCCTTCGTGACCGCGGGCGACGTTTTGTGCCAGCTCGACCCGGGCACGCGCGAGGCCGAGCTTGAACAGGCCCGCGCCGCCCTTGCCGAGGCCGAGATCAACAACAGCGCGGCCCAGGAGTTGCGCGAGCGTGGCTTTGCCCCCGACACCCGCGCCGCCGCCACCGAAGCTGCGATCCACGCCGCCCGCGCGGCGGTCGAGCGCGCCGAGACCGAGCTTGAGCGGCTGACCATCGAGGCGCCGTTCGACGGCGTGCTGGAGGCCGACACGGCCGAATTGGGCGCGCTCCTGCAACCCGGATCGGTCTGCGCCACGGTGATCGAGCTCAATCCGATCAAGGTCGTGGGCTTTGTGCCCGAGACCCTGGTGCATCGGGTCCGGCTGGGCGCGCGGGCCGGCGCGCGGCTGGTGGACGGCAGCGAGGTCGCCGGCGAGGTGACCTTTGTCGCCCGGTCGGCCGATCCGCAGACCCGCACCTTTCGCGTCGACATCACCGTGCCGAACCCCGATCTGGCCGTGCGCGACGGCCAGACCGCCGAAATCGCCATCGCCGCCGAGGCCGACACGGCGCATCTGCTGCCCGGTTCGGCCCTGACGCTCAATGATGCGGGCGATCTGGGGGTGCGCACGGTCGATGACGACGGCATGGTCGGGTTCGCCCCGGTCGATCTGATCCGCGACACCGAAGACGGCGTGCTGGTCGGCGGCCTGCCGACGCGCGCGGATGTGATCGTGACCGGGCAGGACTTCGTGACCGAAGGCCAGCAGGTCGACGCGACCTATCGGGAACCGGGCACATGACCGGCCTTGTCGACTGGGCCGCCGGCCGTGCCCGGATGGTGATGGCGTTCATCCTGCTGACGCTGGTCGCGGGCATGTTTGCCTACACCACGCTGCCGAAAGAGGGCGAGCCCGACATCGAGATCCCGGCGCTGTTCATCGCCGTGCCGTTTCCTGGCATTTCGGCCGCCGATGCCGAAAAGATGCTGGTCGAGCCGCTGGAGGCCGAGGTGCAGGGCCTTGACGGCCTCGACCGGATGACCGGTTTCGGCACCGAGGGCTTTGCCCAATTGGTGCTGGAGTTCGAATTCGGCTGGGATCGGGCCAAGACGCTTGCCGATGTGCGCGACGCCGTCGACAAGGCCAAGGCGAAGTTCCCCGTGGGCTATGAGGAGCCCACGATCGACGAGATCAACTTTTCGGAGTTCCCGATCCTGATCGTGGCGCTTTCGGGCGATCTGCCCGAGCGCACGCTGATCCGCACCGCCAAGGACCTGCAGGACCGGATCGAGGCGCTGCCCGCAATCCTCGAAGCACCGCTCGCCGGCGACCGCGAGGAGATGGTCGAGGTGGTGATCGACCCGCTGCGGCTTGAATCCTACAACGTCACGGCGGGCGAGTTGCTCAACGCGGTGGTCAACAACAACCAGCTGATCGCGGCGGGCGACGTCAGCACCGAGGCCGGCGCCTTTGCGGTGAAGATCCCGGCCTCCTTCGACGGGCCTGGCGACATCTACAACCTGCCGGTGAAGGTGAATGGCGACCGGGTGGTCACCCTGGGCGACCTGACCGACATTCGCCTGACCTTCAAGGATCGCGAAGGCACGGCGCGCTATAACGGCGAACCGACGGTCGCGCTGCAGATCGTCAAGCGCAAGGGGTTCAACATCATCGACACCGTCGCGCTGGTGAAGGACACGGTGCGCGAAGGCCAGGCCAGCTGGCCGCCCGAATTGCAGACCGCGCTGCGCGTCGACTTCGCGATGGACAAGAGCACCGAGGTCCGCGACATGGTCGGCACCCTGCAGGGCGCGGTGCTGACCGCGGTCGCGCTGGTGATGATCGTGGTGCTGGCCGCGCTTGGCACGCGCTCGGCCCTGCTCGTTGGTTTCGCGATCCCGGCCTCGTTCCTTTTGTGTTTTTCGTTTCTGGCGATCATGGATGTGGCGATCTCGAACATCGTGATGTTCGGGCTGATCCTGGCCGTGGGCATGCTGGTCGACGGCGCCATCGTGGTGGTCGAATATGCCGACAAGCGAATCCAGGCGGGTGTCGGGCCGATGCGCGCCTACACCGCGGCAGCAAAACGGATGTTCTGGCCGATCACCGCCTCGACCGCGACGACGCTGTGCGCCTTTCTGCCGATGCTGTTCTGGCCGGGCGTCGCGGGCGAATTCATGGGGCTTCTGCCGGTCACGCTGATCTTCGTGCTGTCGGCCTCGCTTCTCGTTGCGCTGATCTTTCTGCCGGTGGTCGGCGGGCTGGCGGGCCGCATCTCGCGCATCCTGCAGCGCGCCTCGGTCAGCCTGCGCAACCATGTGCCCTGGCTGTTGCGGCTGCCGCTGTTCGCGCTGGCGGGCGTGGTGGCGGCGCTGGGCGCGGTCGGCACACTCAATCCCGGGTTGTTGCCGGGCCCCGAGGTCACGGCGGGCTTTCCCGGCTCGCTGCCCGGTGCGTTGCTGTTCGTCATCGGTGCCATGGGCCTGTCCGTGACGGTAACCGCGCTGAAGCCGCTGCCTCGGGTGAAACCGATTCGCGGCGGCCACCGGCGCACCCCGTTCGGTCATGTCATCCAGTTCATCGTGGGCAACCCGGTGATGCCCTTCGTCATGGTCGGCGCGGTCGGAACCTTTGTCTATCTGACCTTCATGGCCTTCGCCCAGAACAACCTTGGCGTCGAATTCTTCGTCGACACCGAACCCGAACGGTCGATCGTCTATATCCGGGCGCGCGGCAATCTGAGCCTCGAGGAGAAGGATGCGCTGGTGGCCGAGGCAGAGCAACGGCTGCTGAACATCCCGGGGGTCGATTCGGTCTTTGCGTTTGCCGGCGATGGCGGGCTCGACCAGAACACCGGCGGCGCCGAGGCGCCGCTCGACACCGTCGGCCAGGTGCAGCTGGAGCTGGCACCCTGGGGCACGCGGCGCCCAGGCGCCGAAATAAGGGAAGACATCGCGGCGGCCGTCGCAACGATTCCGGGCATCCGCACCGAAATCCTGGAAGAGGGCACCGGCCCGGCTTCGGGCAAGGATCTGCATCTGCGGCTGCGCGGCGACGATCTGACGGCACTGGAACTGGCCGCCGACACGGTGCGCGCCAAATTCGCCGACACGACCGGGCTGATCGACATCGACGACACCACGCCCCTGCCCGGCATCGACTGGGAGATCGATGTCGATGTGGAAACGGCCGGGCGCTTTGGCGCCGATGTCTCTGTCGTCGGGGCGATGGTGCAGCTGGTGACCCGGGGCTTGCTGCTCGACACCATGCGGGTCGACAGCTCGGACGAAGAGATCGACATCCGCGTCCGCCTGCCCGAAGGCGCGCGGCTGCTCTCGACGCTCGAGACGCTGAAGGTGCGCACCGCCGACGGGCTGGTGCCGCTGTCGAACTTCATCACCGTGCAGCCGGTGGCGCAGCTTGCCCGGATCGACCGGTCCGAACAGAAGCGGTATTACGACGTGCGCGCCAATGTGGCCGACGGTCTGACCCGAACCGAAACGCTGGAGGACGGCACCCTGCGCGAGGTGCCGATCAACGCCAATGAGCGGATCACGACCATCACCGACTGGCTGGAAACCGAGCAGCCGCTGCCGCCGGGCGTCGAATGGGAATGGACCGGCGACCAGGAAGACCAGGAGGAAAGCGCAAACTTCCTGATGAAGGGGTTTGGCGGGGCGCTGGGGCTGATGTTCGTGATCCTGCTGACCCAGTTCAACAGCTTCTACAACACGGTGATGGTGCTGCTGGCGGTGGTGCTGTCCACCGCCGGCGTGCTGATCGGCATGATGGTGATGCAACAGCCGTTTTCGATCATCATGACCGGCACCGGCATCGTCGCGCTGGCGGGCATCGTGGTGAACAACAACATCGTGCTGATCGACACCTATCAAAGCTATGCCCGCTACATGCCGCGGCTCGAGGCGATCACCCGCACCGCCGAGGCACGGATTAGGCCCGTCCTGCTGACCACGGTCACCACCATGGCCGGCCTGACCCCGATGATGCTGGGCATCTCCATCGATTTCATCAATGGCGGCTACACGGTCGATGCGCCGGCCGCCCTGTGGTGGAAGTCGCTTGCCACGGCGGTGGTGTTCGGGCTGGGCACCGCGACGGTCCTGACGCTGGTGCTGACGCCGTCGCTGCTGGCGATCCGGGTCTGGGTGAATCGCGGGGCGCGCTGGGTGGCGCAGGAGGTGACGGCGGCGCTGGCCCACACCATGAGCACGCTGGGCGAGGACCACGCGCTGCGCCGGCTGGCCCGCGCCCGGGCGGCGCCCGTGATCCTGTGGGACGAGGAGGCGGCCGGCTTCCCGCCGCCGCGCGAAAGACCGCAGCCGATCGAGATCGCGGCCGGCGAGAGCGGGCCCGCGACGGAAGACCCGAAGCCGCTGCGCGCCGCAGAATAGGGCGCAGGCAGGCATCGTTCGAAACAGCCGGGCGCGGGTGATCGGTGCCAATGCTTAACCCTGCCGCCTGCCGGGCGCTCCCGGGCGCGCGCCCGGGAGTGCGCCCGCCGCGCGGCGGGCGCGCCGCGGGTTGAAACGCATCGCGCCATCCAATCCGATCCGCGGCGGCGCCGGCGGGACGGCCAGCGCCGGGGCTGTCAGGCGGCCTGATCCTCGGCCTGCTGCCGCGCCCACATCGCGGCATAGCGCCCGCCCCGCGCGATCAGCGCGGCGTGGCTGCCCTGCTCGGCGATGCGACCGGCCTCCAGCACCACGATGCGGTCCGAATCGACCACCGTCGACAGCCGGTGGGCAATGGTGATCACCGTTCGCCCCTGCCCCGCGCTGCGCAGGCTGTCCTGAATCTCGGCCTCGGTATGGCTGTCGAGCGCGCTCGTTGCCTCGTCGAGCAGCAGGATCGGCGGGTCCTTCAGCAGGGTGCGCGCGATGCCCACCCGCTGCTTTTCGCCGCCCGACAGTTTCAGTCCGCGCTCGCCGACCATGCTGTCATAGCCGTCGGGCAGCGCCGCGATGAAGTCATGGATGCGCGCGCCCCGCGCCGCGGCCTCGATCTCGGCCTGGGTCGCGCCGGTCCTGCCATAGCCGATATTGTAGCGGATCGTGTCGTTGAACAGCACGGTATCCTGCGGCACCACGCCGATCGCGTCATGCAGGCTGGTCTGGGTCACGTCGCGGACATCCTGCCCGTCGATCCGAAGCGCGCCACCGGTGACATCGTAGAACCGGAACAAGAGCCGCCCGATTGTGGATTTTCCCGCCCCGGTCGGCCCGACGATCGCAACCCGCTGGCCGGGGCCGACCGCCAGATCGAAGTTGCGCAGGATCGGGCGCGCGGGCTCATAGCCGAAATCGACATGGTCGAACCGGATCGCCGCGCCGTCGATGCGCAGCGCCGGCGCGCCGGGCTTGTCCACCACCTCGGCGGGCTGCTCGAGCAGGTCGAACATCTCGCCCATATCGACCAGCGCCTGGCGGATCTCCCGATACACCGTGCCGAGGAAGTTCAACGGCATGGTGATCTGGACCATGAAGGCGTTGACGATCACGAAATCGCCCACCGTCAGCGCACCCGATTGCACGCCGGCCGCCGCCATGACCATCACCACGACAAGACCGGTGGTGATGATCGCCGCCTGACCGGCATTGAGCATGGCAAGCGAGATCGAGGTCTTCACCGCCGCTTCCTCATAGCCGGCCATGGCCCGGTCATAGCGATCCGCCTCGCGCGCCTCGGCGCCAAAATACTTCACCGTCTCGTAATTCAGCAGCGAATCGATCGCCTTCTGATTCGCATCGGTATCCTCGGCCACCATCTTCTTGCGGATCTTCACCCGCCATTCGGTGACCTTGAAGGTGAACCAGACATAGATCGCGATGGTCACCACCACGGCGACCAGGTAGCGCCAGTCGAATTTCACCGCGAAGACGATGGCCACCAGCGACAGCTCGACGATCAGCGGAATGATGGAGAACAGCATGAAGCGCAGCAGGAACTCGACCCCCTTCACCCCGCGCTCGATCACCCGCGACAACCCGCCGGTCCTGCGCGCAACGTGATAGCGCAGCGACAGCGCATGGATATGCTCGAAGGTCTCGCGGGCCAGCCGGCGCAGCGCCCGCTGGGCGACGCGGGCGAAGACGCCGTCGCGCAGCTGCTGAAACCCGACACTCATCAGCCGCGCGAGCCCATAGACCACCGTCAGTCCGATCGCGCCCAGCCCCAGCCAGACCGCCGGCTCGGCGCCGTCTTCGGGCACCAGCGCGTCGACCGCCGCACCATAGGCAAAGGGCGTGGCCACGGTCACCAGCTTGGCCAGGATCAGGGCCGCAATCGCGGCGACCACGCGGCGCTTGGCCCAATCCTGGCCGTCGGGCCACAGATAGGGGGCGACCCGGCGGATCGTGCGCAAATTGCCGCGCCGCTCGGCCGCGGCATCGAAATCGGGGAGATCGGTCATGCGCCACCTAGATGGCGCAACCGCCCCGCCGCGGCAAGGCGGCGCCGTTCAATCGGCCAGTTCCGGCAGATCGAACACCTGGCCGGGATAGATCAGATCGGGATCGCGGATGCGGTCGCGATTGGCGCGGTAGACCTGAACATAGCGGATGCCGGCGCCGTAGCGGTTCTCCGAGATTGCCCACAGCGTGTCGCCGGGTTGAATGGTGACGGCGACGGCGCGCCGGACGGCCGGCGCATCCCCGGGGACGCCTGGCGCCACGGCGCGCGGCGGCGGCGCGGCGACCCGCTGAAACGGCGTCTCGATGCGCGAGACCACATCGCCCGCGGCGCCGATCTCGTCGGCCCGAAGGGTATAGAGCCCCGGCGCCACGCCGCTGAGCAGCGCCCGCCACACCCCATCCCGACCGATCGGTGTCGCCGCCGCCGCCCGGTTGTCGAGGTAAAGCCGGGCCTGCGCACCGGGGCGGCCGCGCCCGGCAATCTCGACCGCGCCCGCATCGGTATAGGAAATCAGCTCGATCGCAATCGGCACCGGCGCGGCATCGGCCATCGGCGCCGCACCGCCGGGCTGGATCAGCCGGGCCCCATCTGGCGCCGCATCCCCCCGCCCGGCCGAGGCGCCGGCGGTGGTCGTCGCGGCGCCAGATGGGGCCCGGC
>DNSZ01000171.1 GCA_003500165.1 Paracoccaceae bacterium
GGGGGCATCCACCGCATCAGTTTAAGGCGATAGCCGTTATGCATCCTGCTCAGGAAACAGCCCCGGCATCCACCGCCCTGCATATTTGGCAGGGAACGCCAGCTTGAGCGGCGCGCGGGTTGATACTGAGGACAGCGCGCCCGCTTCGATGAGCGCAGATGTCACCCGCCGCGCGGTGCGGTCGCTGGTCCCGAGGATGGTTTCGACCTCCCCGCGCTCGATCTGTCCCTGATAGAGCACCGCCTTCAGCACGGCATCGGATTTCGCAGGCAGACCTCCGGCGCGGATTTCCTCTTCAACCCAGATCAGGATGCGGTCGCGCAGCCGATCCGGCCGCATGAGACGTTCCATGAACGCCACCTGGTCGATGCAGGTGCGCAGGAAGAAGCCCGCGAAGGAGGCAAGCGCGGCTTCGCTTAGCGACCCGCGCCCGTCGCGATTTCCACGGCGGGGACCGTCGCAGGCGGCAAGGTGCTCCTTGCAGGCAGCGTCCTGCCGGGCAAGCCCCCGCGCCACGGACCAGAGGCCGCGTGTATCAAGCGTTCTGCGCAGCATGGCATAGGACATAAGGCGGGCAACCCGACCGTTCCCGTCGAGGAAAGGGTGCACCCAGAGAAGCCGATGATGGGCACACGCCGCAGCAAGGATCGGCGCGATCCTGCCGGGAAGGCTGTAAGCCTTGTGCATCCGGTCGAGGAAACGCGGCACCGCGCCAGGACTTATGGCAACGTGCCGCCCGACTTCCACATGGCGCGTGCGCAGCTCGCCAGGGACAACGAGGACTTTTTCGCCCGTCTCGGGGTCCTCAACGAACAGAAGCTCAAGCGGCAGCAGCTCACAGAAGCGGCGATGCAGCTCGATGATTGACGCAGGCGCCGTCGGCGGCTCTGCCATGCCATCTTCGTCGATCCATTTCTGGACGGCGACATGCGCCTTGGCTTCGAGCTGAAGGTTCCGCTTCTTCGGATCGGCACTGTAGTCGCCCTGCATCGCGCGTTCGATGTCGATGGGATGGGTGTCGTGCCCTTCGATAAGGTTGCTGTAGTAACAGTTCATGGCGCGCACGAGATCGGCAAGCGCCTCGGCGGTAGACGCAGGCAAGCTGCTGCGGAAGGCGGCGGACTTCTCGGCGAGCTCGAGCGCGAGATCGTTCAAGCCCGCGCGCGCGGGTGAGCCTTCCGAGACCATGAGGGGCTCGAACAAGCCTATCGTCTCACCAGCGTCGGGGATGCTCATCTGTCCGTCCTTCTGTCCGCTTCCTTAGCTGCCAAGGATAACGATAGAAACATCACTATATCATAATCGTGCACATGCCGAAGCGCAATACGTTCCGCCATGATGGCCGGTTCCTTGTCCGGTATCATGGGACACAGCGGACAGGGAAGCGCAAACTCCTCAAAGCCGGTCGTTTTCGAGGGGAAGCAGGCGATTTGCCCACCTGTTCGTCCAGACCTTGGCGGCGTACCATGAGAAAGGCTCGACAGTCATGACCTCGAACCTCAGCTTCGGCGCCTGATGGCGATCTCCCAGACGCTGACGGCGGACAGGTAAAGCACCTCGGCGGCATCGAGAAGATGGCGACGGCGCGGGGTCGAATCGTCGGCCGCTCAAGGCAGGATATGCGTGTCGAGGATCAGCCGCATGGCGGATCGGCCGGTGCGGCCGATGCGGCCGCAGACTATGGCGCTGGCCCCTCACACGCCAGGCACCTTCCCCTGAGCGATCCGATAGAGCCGGAAGCGGCCGCGGCCGGTGATCTCTCGGGAAAGGTCGGCCGCGGTCAGCCGTTTCAGCGCCTGCCGGGCGCCGCGGGCCGACAGGCCATAGCGCGGGGTGCACAGCAGCGGCACCGAGACGAGCGGGTGTTCGGTGAGCGCTGCCGTCGCGGCCTTGAGCGCCCTGCCCTTCCGCGCGCCGACCCGCGCGGCGCGGTCCTGCCAGGCGTCGAGCATGCGCGCCTCCAGCGCCATCGCGTCTGCGCGCGCAGCCAGGTGGCCAGCCGGTCCGGCACCGTCCCCGACGGCAGCGCCCACCGGCCTGTGGGCGCCAGCGCCACCGGCAGGAACGGCAGCGCCCGGAACGCCGCGCCATGGACATGGCGCATCGCGCCGAAGGCCGCCTCGGCCGGGCCCGAGGGCGCCTCCGCCGTCCAGCTGTAAAGCCGCTGGAAGACAAAGCCCGCCCGCACCAGCAAGTCGAGCCCCCTGCCCTTCTCCCTGAGGTCATCGAGCACCGCCGGGTCGATATGCGCCGTGACGCGGTCGGGCAGCGGCTCCCCGGGCCTGGGCGGGGGGCCGCGCAGGTGCCGCGCCATGGCGCCTGCGAGGAACAGATCGCGCGCCGCCAGGTCGTCGGCCGGGGCCAGCGCCGCCCCGTGCAGGTACAGCGCCAGCGCGTCCGGGGCAATCCGCGACAGCGCATGCCAGGCGATCGCCGCAGCCCCCTCTACCGCCATGCGCTCCGCCAGCCCGCCGGCGCGATCGGCCGCGAACAGCGCATCGGCGCGCGCCACCGCCGCCGCTGCCTGCGCCAGAAGTCCCGACAGCGCGTTCTGAGCCGCGAGCCAGGACGCCGGATCCTGCAATGCGGCAAAAGCCCGCTCGTCCTGCATCATCCGCTCCCAGGGTGGCTGTCCCGGGGCATCCTGACCGAAATCGTTGTCGTTCCAGATCATAGTCGTACCAATGCTTTGCTACATATGATGACATTCAAGCATGCCTGAACGCCGCTACCAAGGGGATCTTGTGGCGACTCGCAACAGACACCGCACAGGCGGCTTGTTACGCCGCCCTGGCATCGGTCTCGCGCCAAGCCTGACCCATAACACCCTGTATTTCAACGGTGTTCCCCCCTGCCCCACACCGTAGTCACTGCGCCTTGCAGATCATCGCACGGGACCAAACGACCGTTTGCAGCCACTTCGTAGTGTTGTATCACACGCCCGGAAACCGCCAGGGAGGGCCGGCATGGGCCGCAAACGGGGCTATGCGCGCGTATCGACCGGCGACCAGTCGGCCGATGCCCAGCTCACCGCCCTGCGCGCCGCAGGCTGTGGATCGGCATGCAAAA
>DNSZ01000170.1 GCA_003500165.1 Paracoccaceae bacterium
CGCGACCGGCTGTGCGGCTATGGCGCGGGAACCACCTGCCTGACGGCGCCGCCGGTGGACTGGGCCGGCACCGACACCGCGATCCAGGCCGCCGCCATCGCCCGCGATCTGGGCGTCTTCGACACGCCCGACGCGCTCTTTGCCGGGCACCGGCAGAAGCTTGGCCCAGTTCGGGAAATCCTCTATCGCCGCATCGTCCGGCACTGGATGAACCGGCGCACCGCCGCGATGCGCCGGGGCCGGGCGGCGGCCATTCCGGGCGGCGTTCCCGACAGCCCGACCGAGGTCGCGGCCGATTGCGGCCGGGCACCGGCGTGATAGAGCCAGGGCGCAACCACCCAGAACGGAGACGCCCGCCATGCCTCGAACCATCGAAGCCCGCCTTGCCGAAATGGGCGTGACCCTGCCCGACGCGCCTGCCCCCGCGGCCAATTACGTGCCCTGGGTGATCAGCGGCGATCTGGTGATCGTGTCGGGTCAGATCTCGGTCGAGAACGGCCAGCTGATCACCGGCAAGCTGGGCGCCGACATGGATGTCGCCGCCGGCCAGGCCGCCGCGCGGGTCTGTGCGATCAACCTGCTGGCCCAGGTCAAGGCGGCCTGCGGCGGCGATCTTGACCGGCTGGACCGGGTGATCCGGCTGGGCGGTTTCGTCAACGCCACCCCCGACTTCACCGCGCATCCGCAGGTCGTCAACGGCGCGTCGGACTTCATGGCCGAGGCGTTGGGCGAGGCGGGCCGGCACGCCCGGGCGGCGGTGGGTTGCGCCTCGCTGCCGATGGGCGTCGCCGTCGAGGTCGAGGGCATGTTCCGGATCAAGCCTTGACGCCCCTGCCGCCGGGCTTTCTGGCCCGTCCGTTCGCCCATCGGGCGCTGCATGACCGGTCCGCCGGGAGGATCGAAAACAGCCAGGCGGCGGTGGCCGCTGCGGTCGCGGCGGGTTGGGGCATCGAGATCGATGTCCAGATGTCGGCCGATGGCGAGGCCATGGTGTTCCATGACGAAACGCTCGACCGGCTGACCGCGGAAACCGGCACCGTCATCGAGCGCAGCGCGGCCTGCCTGCAGCGGATCGTGCTGTCGGGCGGGGGCGGCGACACCATCCCGACCCTTTCGGAGGTGCTGGCGCTGGTCGCGGGGCGGGTGCCCATTCTGGTGGAAATCAAGGACCAGGGTGCGTTGCGCCCGCCCGAACCCGGCCTGCCCGCCGGCCGGTCGACCGAACGGGCTGCGGCCGACGATGCGCGGCTGGCCCGGGCCACCGCTGCGGCCCTGCTGGGTTATGCCGGGCCGGTCGCGGTGATGTCGTTCAGCCCGGACGCCATGGCGGCCTTCGGCGTGGCCGCGCCCGACCGGCCCTGCGGGCTGGTGACCCGCGCCTTTACCGAGACCGACACCCCCTGGGTGCCGCAGGCGCTGCGCGACCGGCTGCGCGCGATGGCCGATCTCGACCGGATCGGGGCGACCTTCCTGTCGCATCACCGCGCCGACCTCGCCAACCCGCTGCTGCGCCGGATGCGGGCCCGCGGGCTGCCGATGCTTTGCTGGACGGTGCGCAGCGCGGACGAGGAAGCCGCCGCCCGGCGCATCGTCGATCAGGTCACCTTCGAGGGGTATGTGCCGGCTTGACCGGCTCGTCGCCGGTGCCATGTTTGCGCCATGCCCGATGGATCGCCGATCGAGATCGCCCTGCACCAGCGCCTGGCCGAGATCGGTCAGCCGGCCTGGGATGTCTGCGCCTGCCCCGAAGCCGCGGAGGCGCGCGCCATCGACCCGTTCACGACATATGCGTTTCTCGACGCGGTCGAGGCGTCGGGATCGGTCGGGCCGGGCACCGGCTGGACGCCGCACTACATCGCCGCACGTCGCGACGGCGATGTGTTCGCGGTCGCGCCGCTCTACCTCAAGCAGCACAGCCAGGGCGAATACGTCTTCGACCATGCCTGGGCGCATGGCTGGGAGCGCGCGGGCGGTGCCTATTACCCCAAGCTGCAGATCGCGGTGCCGTTCACGCCCGCGACCGGGCGGCGGTTTCTGACCCGGCCGGGGGCGGAAGCGGCCGGTCAGGCGGCGCTGACCCAGGGCGCGGTGCAGGTCGCGTCGGAAAACGGGTTGTCGTCGCTGCATGTCACCTTCTGCACCGCGGCCGAGGCGGCAGCGGGCCGCGAGATGGGGCTGCTTTACCGGGCCAACACCCAGTATCACTGGGAAAACAGCGGCTATGGCGATTTCGGCGATTTCCTGGGCACGCTGGCCTCGCGCAAGCGCAAGGCGATCCGCAAGGAGCGCGACCGCGCCCAGGGTTTCGGCGGGACGATCTGCGGCCTGACCGGCGATGACATCAAGCCGCATCACTGGGACGCGTTCTGGCACTTCTATCAGGATACCGGGGCGCGGAAATGGGGCCGGCCCTATCTGACGCGCAGCTTCTTCGACATCCTGCACCAGACCCTGCGCGACGATGTGCTGCTGGTCGTCGCCGAGCGTGGCGGCGTGCCGGTGGCCGGCGCGCTGAACCTGATCGGCCGCGATGCGCTTTACGGTCGCTATTGGGGCTGCACCGAGGATCACCCCTGCCTGCATTTCGAGCTGTGCTATTACCAGGCGATGGACTTTGCCATAGCCTCTGGCCTGCACTGGGTCGAGGCCGGCGCCCAGGGCGAGCACAAGCTGGCCCGCGGCTATCTGCCGGTGACGACGCATTCGCTGCACTGGATCGCCGATGCGCAGTTCCGCGCCGCGGTGGCCGCGTATCTGGCGGCCGAAAGGCAGGCCGTCGACCGCGAGATCGAGGTGCTGACCCGCCTTGGCCCGTTCCGCAAATCCGAGGAGGAACGCGAATGACCGACAAACCCGATGCAGCCGTCCATGGCGCCGCCCTGGCCCGGCTGACCGCCGCCGGATGGACCCATGACGCGGACCGCGATGCGCTGTCCAAGACCTTTCGCTTTGCCGATTTCGGCACCGCCTTCGGCTGGATGACGCGGGTTGCGCTGGCCGCCGAGAAGGCCGATCACCATCCCGAATGGAAGAACGTCTACAACCGGGTCGAGGTGACCCTGACGACCCATGATGCGGGCGGTCTGACGGCGCTCGATCTTGATCTGGCCGGCCGGATGGACGAATTGGCCGGCTGATGCGGCGCGGGGAGGCAGGCGATGGACGGGGTGGTAGAGGCGCTCGGCAGCGTCGATATGGCAGGCCTGGCCGAAACCGTGCTGACCGACATCGTCACCGGCGACCCGCGGGTGTTTGCCGACCCCGCGCCGTTCATCAAGGTCACCGATCTGGGCGCAAGCTCGGTCGATTTCACGTCACGGGCGTGGTGCAGGGCCGGCGATTACTGGGATCTGAAATTCGACCTGACGCGCCGGGTGAAGGACGGGTTCGACGCCAACGGCATCGCCATCCCTTTTCCGACCTCGATCGAGATGACCCGCGCGGCGTGACGGGCGGCCGCCTTGGGGGGCATCGAGCCCCCCGCGGCGGCCTTGCCGCAGCGCCCGGGCCCGGTCGCGGGGGGCGAAGGGTGTCCGGGGGGCGCTGCCCCCCGGTCCCCGCGCCGCCGGCGCGGGGACTCCCCCCGGCGTATTTGGCGAACAGTGAAGGCAGATTGCCTAGATCGCCGCCAGCAGTGCCTCGCCCGCCGTTGCCTCGCAGGTGCCGGGGTTCTCGTCGCGGTGCAGCAGCGTCACCACGCCATCCTCGACGATCATCGCATAGCGCGCCGACCGATCGACCAGGCCCGCCGGCGGGGCCGAGAAATCCATGCCCACGGCCTTGGTGAAGGCGGCCTCGGGGTCGGCCAGCATGGTGATGCCGCCCGCGCCCGCACCGGTCGCCGCGTCCCAGGCCCCCATCACGAAGGGATCGTTGACGGCGACGCAGATGACCTCGTCGATCCCCTTTTCGGCAAGCGCGTCGCGGGTCCGCAGGAAGCTTGGCACATGGGCCGAATGGCAGGTCGGGGTGAAGGCGCCCGGCACCGCAAAAAGCACCACCGTGCGGCCCGCGAGCCGGCTGCCGAGATCGACCGGTTCGGGCCCTTTTTCGCCCATTTTCATGAGCGTTGCGGCGGGCAGCCGATCGCCTGTGGAAATCGCCATATCCTGTCCTTTCGCAGATTGCGTGTCGTTGTCGCCCTGACATAGGGTTCGGCCGCGCGAGGGCGAGGCAGGAGGCCGCTGGCATGGACCGGATCGCGATCGTGGGGGCGGGGCAGGCCGGCGCCGCGCTTGCCGCGGCGCTGCGCGCTTCGGGGTTTTCGGGCAGGCTCACCCTGATCGGCGACGAACCCGCCCCGCCCTATCAGCGGCCGCCGCTGTCGAAAGCCTATCTGAAGGGCGAACTGACGCGCGAGCGGCTGTTCCTGCGACCGGCGCGGTTCTGGGCCGAACAGGAGATCGCGCTTTGCACCGGCGCGGCGGTGCTGGCGATCGACCGGACGGCGCGAACCGTGCAGCTGGCCGATGGGGCGATCGGCTATGACGCGCTGGCGCTGACCACCGGGTCGCGGCCGCGCCGGCTGCCGGCCGCCATCGGCGGCGATCTGCCCGGCGTGCATGTGATCCGGGGGCTTGGCGATATCGACGCGCTGGCGCCCGCAATCCGGCCGGGCCGTCGGCTTCTGGTTGTGGGCGGCGGCTATATCGGGCTGGAGGCGGCCGCGGTGGCGCGCGAGCGTGGCCTGTCGGTCACCCTGGTCGAGGCGGCGCCGCGCATTCTGGGCCGGGTCGCCGCAGCCGAGACAGCCGCGTGGTTTGCCGATCTGCACCGGTCCCGGGGCGTCGACCTGCGCGTCGGCATCGGCATCGGGCGGCTGACCGGCACGGATCGGCTGACCGGCGCCGTGCTGACCGATGGCACCGGGATCGCCGCCGATCTGGCGGTGGTGGGGATCGGCATCGCGCCCGAGACGCGGCTGGCCGAGGCTGCCGGGCTCGCCTGCGAGGGCGGGATCGTGGTCGATGCGCATGGCCGGACATCCGACCCGGCCATCTGGGCCGCCGGCGACTGCGCGGCGCTGCCGTTCCGGGGCGGTCGGCTGCGGCTTGAAAGCGTTCAGAATGCGATCGACGGGGCCGAGGCGGTGGCGCGCAACATGCTGGGCGCGGACGCGCCCTATGCGCCGCAGCCCTGGTTCTGGTCCGACCAGTACGACGTCAAGCTGCAGATCGCCGGGCTTGGTGGCGGGGCGAGCAATGTGGTGGTTCGCAATGGGCCCGAAGGGCGCAGCCACTGGTATTTCGGCGCGGGTGGCCTGTGCGCCGTCGATGCCATCAACGCGCCGCGCGCCTTCATGACCGCCAAGCGGCTGCTGGCCGCGGGGGTCAGCCCGGATCCGGCCCGTGTCGGCGATCCGGCCACCGATCTGCGTGCGCTGGGTCCCTGATGCGGATCGTCGGCGGGCGGCTTCGCGGGCGCGCGCTGGCTGCGCTGGGCGCGGGCGACCGAAGCGCGCATCTGCGCCCAACTCTGGATCGGGTGCGCGAGAACCTGTTCAACCTGCTGGCCCATGGGGCGGCGGGCGACCCGGTGCCCGGGGCCCGCGTGCTGGATGCCTTTGCCGGTACCGGCGCGCTGGGATTCGAGGCGCTGTCGCGCGGCGCGCGGCAGGCCACCTTCCTTGATACCGGGCGCAAGGCGCTGGCGCTGTTGCGCCGCAATGCCGGGCTGCTCGACCTTGGCGACGCCGTCACCATCCTGCAGCGCGACGCCACCCGCCCGGGGCGGTGCCCGGGCGCGCCCTGCGACCTGATCTTCCTCGACCCGCCCTATGGCACGGGGCTGGGCGCGACAGCGCTGAGCGCGCTGGCGGGCGATGGCTGGATCGCGCCGGGCGCCATCCTGGTCTGGGAAGACGCCGCGCCGCCGATACCGCCGCCGGGCTTCGACGCGATCGACCAGCGGCGCTATGGCACCAGCACGCTGACGCTGCTGCGCGCGGCGGGCGCCAGGGGCCAGGACGCCCCGACCTGACACAGGCTGCCGGATCGTGCGCCCCGGGCGGGACGGGAGACGGATAGCGGTGATTCTCAACGACCCCTGGAATGAAGGCCCCGATGCGGCGCCAGCCGCGTCGAAAGATCCCTTTTCACGCCGCCTCCAAAATGATAAATCATAGGAATAATCTTTCATCTTAAAGGGATCCACCGATGCAACGCCTCCTTCCCCCGATCCTCTTCGCCCTGCTTCTGCTTGCGCTGGTCCCGCTGGGGCTGTGGCAACCGGCACCGACCTTTGCCCGGCCGGTCATGCTGTGGGTCATGCCGCTGGCCCTGGGGCTTCTGGCCCTGATTTCGGCCCGGCTGCATTTCGCGCGCAACGACAGCGAGATCATGACCTTCGACACCCCGCGCAACATGGTCACCGGCGGGGCCTTTGCGCGCAGCCGCAACCCGATGTATCTGGGGTTCCTGCTGATCCTGCTGGCTGCCGCGCTCGGCACCGGCAGCGCCTGGTCGCTGATCGCTCCGCTGGTCTTTTTCGCCGCCTGCCAATGGTGGTACATTCCGGCCGAGGAGGCGAACATGCACAGGACATTCAGCCCCGCTTTCGCGGACTACACCGGCCGGGTCCGGCGCTGGCTGTAGGATGGCCCGGCCGGCCCCCGATGTGGATGCGGTGCGCGCCCGGATGCTGGACGCGGCCGAGGCGCTGCTGGCCGAATCGCGCGGCCGGCGGCTGGTCCTGTCGGATGTCGCCGAGCGGGTCGGCCTGTCGCAATCCTATGCCCACCGGTTCTTTGCCACCAAGGCGGCGCTGGTCGCGGCACTGGCCGCGCGCTGGTTCGCCGATGTCGAAGCCGCCGCAGGGGCGGCCGAGGCCGAAGCCGATCCGGCAGAGGCGCTGCGCGCCTATGTGCTGGCGATCCTGCGCACCAAGGCCGCCAAGCACGCCGCCGATCCCGACCTGTTCGCCGCCTATCTGACGCGGGCGGCCGACCATCGCGATGTGGTCGCGGCCCACACTGCGCGGCTGTCGGCGATCCTGCGCGGGATCCTTGCCCGGCAGGTGCCCGAGGATCGGCTCGACGCGGCCACCGCCATGGTCGAGGACGCGACCGCCCAGTTCCGGGTCCCGGCGCTGATCGCGCTCTACCCCGAACGCGCGACCGAGGCCCGGGCGCGCCGCGTGGTGGCCGCCCTGCAGGCGGCGCTTGATGCCGGCCATCCGGCGACCGGTGGACAGGCGCGCCGGATCGGCTAGAACCGGCGCGCAGCCTGCCCCTGTCGGAGCCGCCATGACCAACCCAACCGCCGCGATGCTGGTGATCGGCGACGAAATCCTGTCGGGCAGGACCCGCGACGCCAATCTGCACCACATCGCGGGCGCGTTGACCGCGGCGGGCATCGACCTGGTCGAGGCGCGCATCGTGCCCGACGACCACGCGCGGATCGTCGCGGCGGTAACCGCGCTTCGCGGCCGGGCCGATCACCTGTTCACCTCGGGCGGCATCGGCCCCACCCATGACGACATCACCGCCGACGCGATCGCGGCCGCCTTCGGCGTCGGGATCGGGGTGCGCGACGATGCCCGGGCGCTGCTGGCCGGGCATTACGCGCGGATCGGCCTGCCGCTGACCGCGGCGCGGCTGCGCATGGCCCGCATCCCCGACGGCGCGACGCTGATCGAGAATCCGGTTTCCGCGGCGCCGGGTTTCTCGATCGGGAACGTGCATGTGATGGCGGGCGTGCCTTCGGTGTTTCGCGAGATGGCGGCCTCGGTCCTCGGCCGCCTGGCCGGCGGCGTGCCGCTGGTCACCCGCAGCCTGCGCGTCGATCGGCCCGAATCGGAACTGGCCGACCCGTTGCGCGCGGTGGCTGGCGACCATGCCGATCTGGCGCTTGGCTCCTACCCGTTCATCCGCGACGGGCGGTTCGGCGCGCTGATCGTCGTTCGCGGCCGGGATGCCACGCGGCTCGACGCCGCGATCGCGGCGCTTTGCGCGGTCTTTCCCGACGCGGTGGAGGAATGACACCGGCCGCACTGACCGCGCTGATCGATGCCACCTGGCCGGCGGCCAAGACCCGGCCGGTCGGCCCGTTTGTCCTGCGCCGCGGCGCCGGCGGCGGCCAGCGTGTTTCGGCGGCCAGCGCCAGCGCGGCCGCGACCCCGGGCGAGATCGCGGCGGCCGAGCTGGCGATGCGCGACTGGGGGCAGACACCGCTTTTCATGGTGCGGCCGGGCGAGGCCGCGCTCGACGCCACACTCGCGGCGCGCGGCTATGGCGTCGTCGATCCGACCCGCCTGTGGACCGCTGCGGCGGCCACGGTCGGCGAACCGGCGCCCAACAACATGGCCTGTTTCGCACTGGACGCACCGCTCGCGATCATGCGCGAATTCTGGGCCGCCGGCGGGGTCGGTCCCGCCCGGCTGGCGGTGATGGATCGCGCGCCGGGACCAAAGGCGTATCTTTTCGCCCGGCAGGGCGACCGGCCGGCCGGTGTCGCCTTTTGCGCCATCCATGCCGGCACCGCGATGCTGCACGCGCTCGAGGTGCCGCAGCGGCTGCGGCGCCGGGGGGCGGGCGCCAATCTGGTGCGCGGCGCGGCGGCCTGGGCGATGACCCGCGGCGCGACCACCTTCACCACGCTGACCGTCGCGGCGAACGGGCCGGCGGGCGCGCTGTTCGGCGGCCTTGGGATGCGGGCCGGGACGGGCTACCATTACCGCAAGGCCGCGCCGCTTCAGGAGGTTCCATGACCAGCGATCTGCCCACCGCCCTAAACCTGCCGCCCGTCGATCCGCTGCCCGAGGCGACGGCGCGCTACTTCGCCAAATGCGATGAAAAGCTGGGCCTCGTGCCGAATGTGCTGCGCGCCTATGCCTTTGCGCCGGCCAAGCTCGACGCCTTTGCGGCGATGTACAACGATCTGATGCTGGGGCAAAGCGGGCTGAGCAAGCTCGAACGCGAGATGATCGCCGTTGCGGTTTCGGCGGTGAACCGTTGCCATTACTGCCTGGTCGCCCATGGCGCCGCGGTGCGCGAATTGTCGGGCGATCCCGCCCTGGGCGAGGCGCTTGTCACCAATTACCGGGTGGCCCGGGTGACCCCGCGCCAGCGCGCGATGCTCGATTTCGCCGTGCAGATGACCGAAGCCAGCTACAGGATCGAGGAACCCGACCGCCAGGCGCTGCGCGAGCATGGCTTTTCCGACCGCGATATCTGGGACATCGCCGCGGTCGCCGGCTTCTTCAACATGACGAACCGGATGGCTTCGGCGACCGGAATGTGGCCGAACCCGGATTATCACGCCGCCCATCGATGAAGGCGCTCGCCGTCCTGATCCTGCTGGCCGGTCCGGCGGCGGCGTTGACCCTGCCCGAAGGCGCCGAGGAAAGCGCCCGCAGCGCCGAGCCGTCCGGCCGGTGGACGCTGCCCGCCGGGCCATGGCAGGCGGGCAACCTGCCCGTCATCGCGGTCTCGGGTGCGCGCGACCGGGCCGCCTGGCGGGTCCCGGGCGACCCCGACACGGCCGGGCTGATGGCGCAGCTGCGCCGGGCGGCCATGGCCGCGGGCTGGCAGCCGGTCTGGTCCTGCACCGACACCGCCTGCGGCGGTTTCGATTTCCGCTTTGCGCTCGATCTTCTGGGCGAACCGGCGATGCATGTGAATCTGGGCGATTTCCGCTTTCTGGCCGCCCGGCGCGACGGCCCGGGCGGGGCCGACCATCTGACGATCCTGGTCAGCCAGGGCGGCGGGCTGGGCTATGTCCACATGACCGAACTGCGGCCAGCCGGTGGGCAAGCGGCAGCGGCCGAACCGCCGCAGACAGACGCGCTGACCGCGCCGGCAACACCGGAGCTGGCGGCCGCGCTGGCCGGGCGCGGCCGCGCCGTGCTGCCCGGCATCCGCTTCGCGACGGGCTCGGCGGCGCTGGAACCGGGCGCCGAGGCGACCCTGGCCGAACTCGCCCGCTGGCTGACCGACCATCCCGGCGCGCGGATCGCGCTGGTCGGCCACACCGATTTCGATGGTGCGCTGGCGGGCAACATCGCGCTGTCGCGCCGCCGCGCCGCGGCGGTGCGCGACACCCTGATCGCGCGCCACAATGTCGATCCCGCGCGGCTCGAGGCCGAGGGGGTCGGGTACCTCATGCCGCTTGCCGCGAACACCGATGCGGCGGGACGGGCGGCCAATCGCCGGGTCGAGGCGGTGGTCGTATCCCCGCCGGAGTGATGCCCGCACGCCATGGATTTCCATCACCGCGGATGGTCCCGGCCGTTCGGAGGGGTGCGGCTTGCGCGGCACCACCCACGGACATTGATCCTGACCCCTGGGCTTCAGGGGGCTCTGCCCCCTCTGGCCCCGCGGGGCGGGGCCATTCACCCCCGGGATATTTGGACCAAGACGAAAGCATGGGCGGGGCGGGGGAAGGCAACGGTCATGATCAATGACCGGTGGTGTTGGAGGCAAGCTGGCCCGCCATTCACGCCGCGTTTCAGCGGGCACACCGATCGTCACGGATCGTGACCGATCCGGGCCGGGGGCCGCGCCCCGCTCGCGGCCGCGGGCCGCTTCCAACGCATTGAAAGGATGGGCGGTCGGGCCGCGCCGTGACGGGTTGGCATGGACCAGCCCGCGCTGTCGGCGGCAATCCGCCCGGAAAGGCCCCTTGCGGGCTGGGCGTCCGGGGCCGGCCTGCGCTATGGGTGCCCGAAAGATCGAGCAGGAGGCCACCCATGACCCGTTCCATTCTTGTTGTCACCGCAGCCGCGCTTGCCCTGGCGGGCTGCGACACCACCGACCCGAACCGCAACCGCGCCGGCGAGGGCGCCGCCATCGGTGCCGTTCTGGGCGGCTTCTATGCGCTCAGCCGAAGCGGCGACAACAAGCTTGGCAACGCAGCCGGCGGGGCGGTCGCCGGGGCGATCGTGGGCGGCCTTGTTGGCACGCTTCTCGATCGGCAGGCGCGCGAGTTGAAGCGCGACCTCGATTCCGATGTCACGGTGGTGAATACCGGCAACGAGCTGATCGTCTCGATGCCCGAGGGCATCCTGTTTGCGGTCGATTCATCGACGGTGAGCCCGGGCGCCCAGGACGACCTGGCGGTACTGGCCGCCAGCCTGGTGCAATATCCCGATTCGGTGGTCCAGGTGGTCGGCCACACCGACAACACCGGTTCGGCGGCCTACAACGCCGATCTGTCGCTGCGGCGCGCCGCCACGGTTCGGTCCGTGCTGGTGGCGAATGGCGTGGCCCCGGGCCGCGTCCGGGCGAGCGGCCGGGGCGAGGATCAGCCCGTCGCCAGCAACCTGACGCCCGAGGGCCGGGCCCTGAACCGCCGCGTCGATGTGGTGATCCGGCCGACCGGCGACGCCTGATACCGGGGCGCAATTCGTGTGATACCAAGGCGCGATCGGCCCACCCGGTGTACGCCGGTCAGCTGTCCCGGCGTCCGCCGCGCAGGAGCCGTTTGAAGAATCCCGGGTCGTCCGGGGCCGTGTTGTCCACCCCAGGTGGCGGCGGGCGGGACGTGATCGGCCCGACGATCGCCTCGTGATCCGTCGGACTGTCGGGATGAACGATCAGGATCGTATCGGCCGAAGACCCGCTCGTTCCCTTGGGCACATGGCGGAGGCGGCATGCTTTGGCGCGTTCCTGGCCCTCGTCACTCATGGTGTCGCCATCCTTGTAGATGGTGCCGTGCTCCAACGCCATCCGCGAACAGCCCCACAGCAACGCCGCCACCCAGTGGAGCTCGACCGGCGCCGGGGCAAAGCTGAACTCGTAGCCTGCGAAATCGACGACGCCATGGCTGACGCCCAAAGACATCGACATGCCCTCATGCGTGCCGCGTTTGAGACGCAATCCGATCCAGCACTGAATCGGCCAACTGTCCGACACCGCCGTATCGGCCATCTCGATCGTCTGGGCGGGCGACAGGAAATGACCTGCTTTCTCCCAGTACACGGCCAGCGCCACCGGCAGCCGCGCGAAAACCGCGGCGATACACGAACACAACCTTGCGGCGCGAAACCGGCTGGTCAGATCGTCGCCGCGCGCCCCGACCGAAACGCAGATATAGGAGCGGTTTTGCCGCAGCGCGTCGGCCACGTCGTGGAACCGCACGCGCTGATTGGGGTCAAGGGCATCAGGGTCCCATGTTCCGTATCCCGGCAGCCGGATCAGCGAAACGATCCCCTGGTCCACCCCCTGCCACAGCATCAGCGGAACCGTGATGAACTGGTCGGTATCGCACAGCGCGTCGAGTTCTCCGGTCTGCTCCAGACCTTCCGGGCATCGAATGTCGAGCGCCGGATAGTCCTCGGTCAGGGCTGCGATGATCTCGGACGGGTGGAACCGGATCGGTTCCGACAGCAGCACATAGGCGTCGAAGACCGTGCGCCCGTCATCGTTCGGCCCACCATTCGGCACGGATCAAGCCGTGGCAGGGCGCTGCATCATGGCGACCACATCGACGATCTTGCCGAATGTCTCGGGCGCGAGTTCCAACCGCGTCGCTGTTCCCGAAAGAGCGGCCTTTTCGCCATCATCGAGAACGCCGTCGGCCATCGCGATCCGCATGGCAAAGCAGAACGCAGTCTCGCGCAGGGCTGGAGACAGCTTGCCCGCAGCCTCCGTGATCACCTCATGCGGGCCGCGCTTGGAAAGATCATTGAGGATTTCGTTGACAAGCCTGGTCACGGTCTCGGGTCCAAGCGGCCCGAAGATCGGGCTGAATCCGCAGACATTGTTCAGCTGTACAAGCTCGGCCCTGTCGACGCTGCCGTCGGCGGCCATCGTCAGCACGGCGGGCGCCAGCACGGCACGTGCGATCGTCGTGTCGGGCGCGCCACCGCCCGATCGCAGGCGTGAGAACAGGGCCATGTTCCCCCCCTTTGGAAATCCGGTGACCCAAGCCATGGCTCAGCCGGCCGAGTCGGCCAAGCCGCAAAGGTCGGCCAGCAGCTCTTGCCCAGGCGCGGGGCGCACCGGTCGGCGCTCGCCAAGCCCGGTCTGCCACGCTAGGATCGTTGGAACCGCAGGCGAGAGGGACCGGCATGGCGCAGGAGGCATTCGGCAAGGGTCACCATCTGCATCTGATCGACGGCTCGACCTTCATCTTTCGGGCCTATCATGCGTTGCCGCCGCTGACCCGGTCCGACGGTCTGCCGGTCGGCGCCCTGGCAGGCTTTTGCGACATGATCTTCAAGTATATCGAAGACAATCGCGGGCCCGATGCGCCGACCCATGCGGCGGTGGTGTTCGATGCCTCGGGCCACAGCTTTCGCAACGATCTCTACCCCGCCTACAAGGCGAACCGGCCCGACATGCCCGAGGATCTGCGCCCGCAGATCCCGCTGACGCGCGAGGCCACGCGGGCCTTCAATCTGGCCTCTCTGGAGCTTGAGGGCTATGAGGCCGACGACATCATCGCCACCCTGGCCAGCCGGGCGCGCGCGGCCGGCGGCCGGGTGACGATCCTGTCGTCGGACAAGGATCTGATGCAGCTGGTCGGCGGCGGGGTCGAGATGCTCGACCCGATGAAATCGCGCCGGATCGGCCCCGAGCAGGTCGCCGAGAAATTCGGTGTCGGCCCGGACCGCGTGGTCGACGTCCAGGCGCTGGCCGGCGATTCCACCGACAACGTGCCCGGCGCGCCCGGCATCGGGGTGAAGACGGCCGCCCTGCTGATCAACGAATTCGGCGATCTCGACACGCTGCTCGCACGTGCCGACGAGGTGCCGCAGAAGAAGCGGCGCGAGACGCTTGAGGGGTTTGCCGACCAGATCCGGCTGAGCCGGTCGCTGGTCCGGCTCGATACCGACAGCCCGCTGCCCTGGGGGTTCGACGCGCTGGAGGTCCGCGATGCCGAGCCCGAGACGCTGCTGCGCTTTCTTCAGGAACTCGAACTGCGCAAGCTGGCCGGGCGGGTGGCCGACCGGCTGGGCGCGGCGCTGCCCGCCATGCCGGCCACGCCCGCGGCGACCGAGGCCGGGCCGCCCGCCCCGCCCTTCGACCCCGAGAGCTATGCCATCATTCGCGATGCCGAGACGCTGACGGCCTGGCTCGATGCCGCGCGTGAAACCGGGCTGCTGGCGATCGATACCGAGACGACGGGGCTGAACGAAATGCAGGCCGATCTTGTCGGCGTCTCGCTGGCCACGTCTGCCGGGCGGGCCGCCTATGTGCCGCTTGGCCACAAGGCCGAGGCGGGCGAGGGGCTGTTCGGTGGCGATGCGCTGGCCGACGGGCAGATCGACATCGAAACCGCGCTGGCGCTGCTGCGCCCGGTGCTGTCGGACCCGGCGATCCTGAAGATCGGCCAGAACCTGAAATACGACATCAAGGTGCTGGCCCGCTATGACGTCACGGTGGCGCCGATCGACGACACGATGCTGATCTCCTACGCGCTGCATGCCGGGCTGCACGGACACGGCATGGACATGCTGAGCGAGCGCTATCTCGACCACAGCCCGATTCCGATCAGGGAGCTGATCGGCCGGGGCAAATCGGCGATCACCTTCGACCGGACGGAAATCGGCCCGGCGGCCCGCTATGCCGCCGAGGATGCCGACATCACCTGGCGCCTGTGGGAAAGGCTGAAGCCCGAACTGCCGCGGGCCCGGGTGACCACCGTCTACGAGACCCTCGAACGTCCGCTGGTGCCGGTTCTGGCGCGGATGGAGACCCATGGCATCCGGGTCGATCGCGCGGTTCTGGCGCGCATGTCCTCGGCCTTTGCCCAGAAGATGGCCGGGCTGGAAGCCGAGATCCACGACCTCGCCGGCGAAAGCTTCAATGTCGGCAGCCCCAAGCAGCTGGGCGAAATCCTGTTCGACAAGAAGGGGTTCACCGGCGGCAAGCGCGGCAAGACCGGGGCCTATGCGACCGGGGCGGACATCCTGGAAGACCTCGCCGCCGAGGGCCATCTGCTGCCCGCCCGGGTGCTTGACTGGCGTCAGCTGTCGAAGCTCAAATCGACCTATACCGACGCGCTGCAGGATCACATCGATCCCGATACCGGGCGCGTCCACACCTCGTACTCCATCGCCGGGGCGAATACCGGTCGGCTCGCCTCCACCGATCCGAACCTGCAGAACATCCCGATCCGCACCGAAGAGGGCCGCCGCATCCGCGAAGCCTTCGTCGCCGATCCGGGCCATCTGCTGGTCAGCCTCGACTATTCCCAGATCGAGTTGCGGATCCTTGCCCATGTGGCCGGCATCGAGGCCCTGAAACAGGCGTTTCGCGACGGGCTCGACATCCATGCCCTGACAGCGTCCGAGATGTTCGGGGTGCCGGTGGAGGGGATGGACCCGGCCGTCCGGCGCCGCGCCAAGGCGATCAATTTCGGCGTCATCTACGGGATTTCGGGTTTCGGTCTGTCGCGCAACCTGCGGATCCCGCGGGGCGAGGCGCAGGCCTTCATCGACACCTATTTCGAGCGCTTTCCGGGGATTCGCGACTTCATGGACGACACGGTGGCATTCGCCAAGAAGCACGGCTTCGTCGAGACCCTGTTCGGGCGCAAGATTCACACCCCCGAGATCAACGCCAAGGGGCCGACGGCGGGGTTTGCGCGGCGCGCCGCAATCAATGCGCCGATCCAGGGCAGCGCCGCGGACATCATCCGGCGGGCGATGATCCGCATGGAGGATGCGATCGCCGGGCTGCCGGCACGGATGCTGCTGCAGGTCCATGACGAATTGCTGTTCGAGGTCGAGACGGACGCGGTGGAAAGCGTCATCGCCCGGGCGCGGGCGACCATGGAAGAGGCCGCTGGGCCGGCGGTCCGGCTGGCCGTGCCGCTGGTGGTGGATGCGGGCCTGGGTGCGAACTGGGCGGAGGCACATTGACGGGGGACCGCCCGAGCGGGGCATCGAGCCCCCCTCGGGCGGCGGACCCGGGCGCATGGCGCCCGGGCCCGGCCCAACCGGCGGCGTCGCGCGCAAACGCGATGGCGCTGGGCGGGAGCCGTGAGAGCCCTGTGAGCAGGTGCCCGTTCGAGGGGGCTTTGCCCCCTCTGGCCCCGCCGGGGCGGGGCCATTCACCCCCAGGATATTTGGGCCAGGCGAATGGCCGGGGATCGCGATCGGCGACCCGTCCGACAAGGAACAGGCGCCGCGGGTGGCATGTGGCCGGTCAAAGCTGGACATTCCTGGCGGGTGCCGTGTTCTGCTGTGTTGCGGCATGGCTGCCGATGAATTCAACGCGATCGGAGACGAACGAGACGAGTTGGCGGTCGATGTCGAGCCGGGGATGGATCCGGTCGGGCTGTATGCCTCTGGCGGCTCCTTGGCGCATGGGCGGATGGGGGACGAATACCAACGGTCATTGAGAATGACCTTTGGTATCAGCCCCGCGTCACCCAGTCCCGGATAAGCGGGAGGACGCGGCCGGGCGCCTCTTCATGGGCGAGGTGCCCGAGCCGGTCGAGCATCACGGTTTCGGCGTTCGGCATCCGCGCCGCGGCGTCTTCGGACACCCGGGGCGCGACGGCCGTGTCGCGCTCGCCGGTGACGAACAGCACCGGCTGGGTTAGCCTGGGCAGCCGCGCATCGAGCGGGGCGAGCGACCATTGCGCCATCATCGCGAGCGTCGCATCGACATGGGCGCGCATCCGGAACAGATGCAGATAGCAGTCGATGCCGCGCGCGTCGATCTCGCCGCCCGTCACCCCCAGAAGCCGTTCGACCATGCCGCGGGTGGCGCTCAGCGACAGCATCGTCGCGGTCAGCGGGTTCGCCGCCATCATCTTGGCCATCGCCGGAAACAGCCAGCCTGCGGCGCCCGAAAAGTGCTCGAGCGCCGCGTTGATCCCGATGACCCGGCGCGGCGCCGGATCGAGGTCGCCGGCCAGTTGCAGCGCGATCGCCGCACCCGCCGAATGGCCGATCACCGTGTCGACCCGCCAGCCCTGGGCTTCGGCGAGGCTGGCGATGTCTTCGGAGCTGGGCGCGAGGCCGCAGCGCGCCCGCGTCCCCATCCGGGTGAAGCCCTGGCCCGGCAGGTCGAGCGCCACCACATGATGGTCGCGCGCCAGATCGGGCAGGATGTCGCGCCAGCTATGGGTCGCCCCGGCCGCCCCATGGATGAACATGAGCGTCGGGCCGGCGCCCGCCTCCTGGACATGCCAGCGATGCGGCCGGTGGGTCACGATCCGCGACCAGTCGGCAAGCGGCCAGCCGGGCGGCGGCAGCGCGGCGGTCATCGGTCGCCCAGGGCCGCGCCGACCGCGGCGGAAAGCTGTTCGGCGCCGGCGCGCGGCAGGGGCAGATAGGGCGCGCCGAGATCGCGCGCCAGCGCCTCGAGCGCGCGTTCGGGGCGTGCGGACATGTCGATGACAAGCGATGGGAAGCCGGTGCCGGCCAGGACCCGGGCCATTTTCTGGGCGTCCTCGGCGGCCTGCTTGCGGCCCGGCTGGCCGTCGAGCCCGATATTCGCCCGCCCATCGGTGAGGATCGCGATGGCCGGCGACAGGCCATGCGCGCGCGCCGTCAGCGCCACCGCCATCGCCGCCTGCAGACCGGCTGCCAGCGGCGTGCCGCCGCCGCCCGGCAGCGCGGTCAGCGCCCGCTTGGTGCGCACCAGCGACCTTGTGGGCGGCAGCAACAGCTCGGCCTCGGTGCCGCGAAACGCGATCAGCGCGACATGGTCGCGCCGCGCGTAGGCTTCGCCGAGCATCAGTTCGACCGCGCCCTTGGCCTCGGCCAGCCGCGCCAGCGCGGCCGAGCCCGAGGCGTCGACCGTGAACACGATCAGCCGGTCGGTCGCCTCCTGAAACCGCCGCAGCCTTATGTCGGAGGTGCGGATATGCACCCGCCGCTCGACCACCGCCGTGCGGCGGCGCAGGGGCTGCCAGGGGGCGGCGGCACGCAATGTGCCGATGAGGTCGATCCGATGCTGCCCGTCGGGCCGCCCGGGCCGCGAGGGCAGCCGCCGCCCGCGCCGGTTGCCCTTGCGTTTCGCCCCCGAGCCGGTGGCGCCCTGGCCCGACCGCGCGGTGCCGCGATGGACGAACTGGGCCAGGATGCCGGCGGGCAGGGCGGCCTTGACCGCCTCGGTCACGATGTCCTCATGCGGGAAGGGGCCGTGCTCCTCGCCTTCGTCCTGCTTCTCGCCCTCTTCGGGGTCGGGCGGTTCGGGCGGCTCGGGCTCTTCGGGTTGCGGTTCTTCCTCGGGGGCGGGCAGTTGCGTGGCGCGCGGTGCCAGCACCAGCGCGGCGGCAAGCCGCAGATCGTCCTCGGAAACCAGGTCGCGGCCGTCGAGCGCGGCCGCCGCCCGGGCCGCGTTCAGCGCAAACAGCGGCGCGCGCAGGCTGCCGATGCCCAGCCGGGCGGCGCTGGCGGCCATGCCGGCCGCGGCATCGGGTGGCAGCGTCACGGAAGCCACCCGCGCCCGCGCTGCGGCCAGCGCGTCGCCATCCATCTCGGGCGGGGGCGCATCGGCGAGCGCGATGCCATCG
>DNSZ01000046.1 GCA_003500165.1 Paracoccaceae bacterium
CGCTGCAGGCCGGTGGTGCCGCTTCGGCCGAGGCCGCGCTCGATCTCATCACCACCTTCTCGCAGGGCGAGATGGACCCGGCGCTGCTTGCCGATTATTCGCCCGGCTCGCCGATCTACGCCTCGGTCTGGAAGGGCATCGTCGATACGGTCGAACAGCACAACGATCCCGGGTATTTCACCGCCTTCATCGGCTATGAATGGACCTCGCTGATCGCCGGCAACAACATGCACCGCAACGTCATCTATCGCGACGGGGCAGAGCGGGCGCTGCTGATGGAGCCGCTGACGACCCAGCCGCCCATCGGCTCGCCCGATCCGATGGCCCTTTATGCCTGGCTGCAGGAATATGAGGACAGGACCGGCGGCGACGTGTTCGCGCTGGCCCATAACGGCAACCTGTCGAACGGCATCATGTTTCCCTCGGAGACGCGCTATGACGGGACACCGGTCGATGTGGAGTATGCTGCGCTGCGCGCCCGCTGGGAGCCGTTATACGAGATCACCCAGATCAAGGGCGATGGCGAGACCCATCCGCTGCTCTCCCCCGAGGACGCATTCGCCGATTACGAAACCTGGGATGTTGGCAATCTGGACCTGAGTGCGGCCAAGACGCCCGACATGCTGGCCGGCGAATATGCTAGGGCGGCGTTGAAACAGGGCTTCGGGATCGAGGCACGGACCGGCACGAACCCGTATCGCTTCGGGTTTTCGGGCGCGACCGACAGCCATACCTCGCTGTCGACGGCCGACGAGGACAACTATTTCGGCAAGGCGACCAATGCCGAGCCGTCGCCGACACGGGTAGACCACCCGTTTGCCAAGACGGAGATCGGGGAATTCGCGGGCTGGCAGTTGGTGGCCTCGGGCTATACCGGCGTATGGGCGACCGAAAACACCCGCGAGGCGCTGTGGGATGCGATGGTCCGGCGCGAGACCTACGCCACCACCGGGCCGCGCATGATGGTGCGCTTCTTTGGCGGCTGGGCCTTCGACGACAACGATCTGCGCTCGCGCACACCGGCCTTCCGGGGCTATGAGAAAGGCGTGCCCATGGGGGCCGATCTGCGCCCCGCGCCCACCGGTGCGGTGGCGCCCAGCTTCATGGTCTATGCGCTGCGCGACCCGATCGGGGCCAATCTCGACCGCATCCAGATCGTCAAGGGCTGGATGGATGCGGGCGGCGCGCTGCACGAACGGGTCTATGACGTGGCCTGGTCGGCGGGCCGCGAGCCGGGGCCGGACGGCAGGCTGCCCCCGGTCGGCAACACGGTGGACGAAGCGGCCGCGAACTGGACCAACACGATCGGCGCCTCGGAACTCGCCACGGTCTGGACCGACCCGGATTTCGATCCCGATCAGCAGGCGTTCTACTACGCCCGGGTGCTGGAGATACCGACGCCGCGCTGGGTGCTCTACGACCGGCTGCGGCTGGGCGCGGACATCCCCGAAGACGCGGTGCTGACGGGCCAGGAACGCGCCTACACGAGCCCGATCTGGTACGCGCCGGCGGGTTGACGGGACGGGCTGGCGCGGCGATCACGGCACCAGGTTGGCCGGGCGGCCGGCAACCGGGCTCGGCAGACAGGGGCGCGCCGCACAAAGCGGCGACAAGGGAGGCGGCGATGCGGTTTCTGCGCTATGGACCAGCCGGGGCGGAAAAACCCGGGGTGCTGGACGATCAGGGCCGCATCCGCGACCTGTCGGGGGTGATCCCCGATCTGGCGGGCGCGGTGCTGACCCGGCTCGACAGCGTGGTCGGGGATATCGCCGAGCTGCCCGTGGTCGCGGGCGCACCGCGCCTTGGCCCGCCGGTGGCGGGCACCGGCAAGATGCTGTGCATCGGGCTCAACTACACCGACCACGCGGCGGAAACCGGCGCCAAGCCGCCGCGCGAGCCGATCCTGTTCATGAAGGCGACCTCGGCAATTCAGGGGCCGGACGACCCGATCGTGCTGCCGCGCGGCGCGACCGCGACCGATTGGGAGGTCGAACTGGGCGTCGTCATCGGCCGGCCGGCGAAACATGTGCCCGAGGACCGGGCGCTCGACCATGTGGCGGGCTATTGCGTGGTCAATGACGTGTCCGAGCGCGATTTCCAGAAGCATCGCGGCGGCCAGTGGACCAAGGGCAAGTCCTGCGACAGCTTCGGCCCGGTGGGGCCGTGGCTGGTGACCCCGGACGAGGCCGGCGACCCGCAAACGCTGGCGCTGTGGTGCGAGGTCAATGGCGACCGGCGTCAGAACGGCTCCACCGCCGACATGATCTTTGGCGTCTCCCATCTGATCGCCTATCTGTCCGATTTCATGACGCTTCACCCCGGCGACATCATCGCCACCGGCACGCCCGCGGGCGTTGCGCTGGGGATGGCCGAGCCGGCCTTCCTGAAACCCGGCGACAGGTTGCGGCTGGGGGTTGCCGGGCTGGGCGAGCAGAACGCCCAAATCGTGGCGCCGCACTGATTGTTCAGACCCAGCCCAGCGCGGCCAGCGAAACATCCGCCGCATGGTCCCGCCCATAGGCGGCAAGCCCCAGCGAACGGATCGCGCCGGCGGCCGGCGGGCCGGCCGGCAGGCCGCCCTGCGGGGCAAAGGCCGGCCAGGTCAGGGTGACATCGCGCCAGTCCGGCCCGGTGTCGAAACCGGCCTGCCAGAACTGCCACGGCCGCAGGCCGGCCGCGCGCAGATGGACGAAATAGCGCTCGCCATTGCCGCGCACCCGCAGGCGCAGCCCCGCGGCATCGGCCGGTATCCCGTCGGGCAAGGGCGCCCGAACCTGGATGAACCCGCCGCGGTTTTCGGTGCTGACGGTTCCGGTCAGCCGCACGAAGCTGACCCCGCCAGCCGATTCCAGCCGGGCCTGCCCGCGCGACACGCCGCCCATCACCGTGTCGGCCAGAAACGACCAGTCGAAATCTGCCGCCGGTTGCATCGCCGCCTCCGTCCATGCCGTGCCGGGCACCGCCAGCGCCGCGCCGATCAGCCCGATCGCCCGCCGTCGCCGCATGCCGGTCAACCCGCGGGCGCGGCGGCGCCCATCGCCAGGAACTTCTCGCGCCGGGCCTTGATCAGGGCGCGCGGCCGCAGCCCCGACAATTCGTCGAGCGCGTTGGAAATCGCCTCGCCGACGCGGGCGATCGCCTCGTCCGGGTCGCGCTGCGCGCCGCCCAGCGGCTCGGGCACGATGCGGTCGATCACGCCAAGTTTCTTGAGGTCCTGCGCCGTCAGCCGCAACGCGTCGGCGGCTTCCTTCATCTTCTCGGCATCCTTCCACAGGATCGAGGCGCAGCCTTCGGGCGAGATCACCGAATAGACCGCGTGTTCCAGCATCAGGACCCGATCCGCGGTGGCCAGCGCCACCGCACCGCCCGAGCCCCCCTCGCCCACCACCACGGCCACCAGCGGCACCCCGATATCGAGACAGCGTTGGGTGGCGCGGGCGATCGCCTCGGCCTGGCCGCGTTCCTCGGCGCCCTTGCCGGGATAGGCGCCCGGCGTGTCAATCAGTGCCACGACCGGCAGGCGAAAGCGGTCGGCCAGCGCCATCAGCCGCGCCGCCTTGCGATAGCCTTCGGGCCGCGCCATGCCGAAATTGTGCCGCAACCGCGAGCGTGTGTCGGCACCCTTTTCCTGCCCCAGCACGACGACCGGGCGGTCGCGGAACCGTGCCAGCCCGCCCAGGATCGCGGTATCCTCGGCAAAGCAGCGATCGCCGGCCAGCGGCGTGTATTCCTGGAACAGCCGTTCGATGTAGGCGCTGGCATGGGGCCGCTCGGGATGCCGCGCGACCTGGCATTTCTGCCACGGGCTGAGCGCCTTGTAGATGTCGCGCAGCATGCCCGCGGCCTTCATGTCGAGCGCGTCGGCCTCGCCCGACACATCGGGCCCATTGCCCCCGGCGGCGAGCGCGCGCAGTTCCGCCGCCTTGCCCTCGATTTCCGAGAGCGGCTTCTCGAAGTCGAGATAGTGGGTCATGCGCGCATCCCCGTCGCCCTTGCTGCGGGGTTATATGGCCCCGGCCGGGCGCCGATGCAATCGCGCGCCCGGACCGGGACCGCGCGGGGCGGGCCGGGTCACTCCACGGTGATGGTGACCGGTTCGGACAGGATGGGCGGGTCGTGCGGCACATGCATCGCATCGCCAAGAAGCAGCCGCAGCGTGTGCACGCCCGGGTCGAGATCGAGCGTCACCTCGGTCTGGCCGCCGCCGAAATGCACGATCTGCTCGGTCGCAGGCAGGCTCTGGCTCATGTCGATCTCGGCCGGGTCGATGTCGATCAGCAGGTGATGGTGCCCGGTGCCCGGCGCGTCGGTTCCCGCGGGCGCGACGCCCATGCCCGACAGGCCGAAGCGGATGGTGACCGGGCTGGGCACTGTCGCACCGGCTTCGGGTGCGATGATGTAGGCGCGCGCGCCTTCGGGTGCGGCGGTGCGTTCGGCCAGCGCGGGTCCCGCGGCGGCGGCGAGCGTGGCGATGATGGCAAGAGCCTTTTGCATGGTGATCCTCCCTTTCTTGTGACGGGGCGGCCGCGCAAAAAATGCCGCGCCGCGCCCATGATGTAAGATGGGGCCGTATGTGCTGCCGGCAAGCCGGTGCGCGCACGGCCCGGGCCCGATCCGCCGGGCCCGCGACGGCAACGGGGGCGCTGGTCCTGCCGGCCGTAGCGCGCTAAGCTGGGGCGAGCCGGAACGGGACGGTGCGATGCTGTCGGACGCCAAGGTAACGGGCCTGATCCTGGGCTTCTTCTGCGCGCTGGGCCTTGGCGGTCCGGCGGTCGCGCAACAGGCGCTGATCGATCAGATCGTCTGGGGTGGCACGCATGATGGTGAGCGGGAACGCCACACGGTTTCTGTCGATGACTGCGTCCTGACGACATATCGCTGGAAGAAGTTCGACGACGGCTCCGAAGTGCTGTGGAGTTCGTTTGTCGTCGATGTCAGGGGGATCACCTTCGGACATGACGATGAAAATGGGCGCGATTTCTATGGCCCCGGCGAAGCAGGTACCTTGACGCTTATCCTCTTCAATGTGCAGGAGCCCTTCGAGGCACGCCACGAAAAGTCGAGGATGCGCAAACTCCGCCCCGACCATACGCCGTCCCCGCGCAACGGCGGAGAGACCCATGCCTATGAATACAAGCAGCAATTCATGATCATGCATGTGGGCGCGGGGGTCGTGGAAAAGGCCGAAAGCTTCACCGAGGGATTGCTGCGCTACAAGCGCGAGCACTGCCAGATTCTCGGTTGAGCCCGACGCGCCGGCCATGCGCATCGTGGCCGCTGCCCGTGGGTGTCCCGTGCGGCAATATGTGAAACCGTCGAACGAAACGGGGCCCCCGAAGGGGCCCCATGCGACGCCGCAGGCGGCCTTGTCTCAGCAGCTGTAATACATCTGGAACTCGACCGGGTGGGGGGTGTGTTCGAAGGCGAACACCTCTTCCCATTTCAGCTCCATATAGCCTTCGATCTGGTGCTTGGTGAACACGTCACCGGCCAGCAGGAATTCGTGATCCTTCTCGAGGCATTCAAGCGCCTCGCGCAGCGACGCACAGACGGTCGGGATGCCGTCGAGTTCTTCGGGCGGCAGATCGTAGAGGTTCTTGTCCATCGCCTCGCCCGGATCGATCTTGTTCCGGATGCCGTCAAGGCCGGCCATCAGCAGCGCCGAGAACGCCAGATAGGGGTTGGCCGAAGGATCGGGGAAACGCACCTCGACGCGCTTCGCCTTGGGGCTTTCGGTCCACGGAATCCGCACCGAAGCCGAGCGGTTGCGCGCCGAATAGGCCCGCAGCACCGGTGCCTCGAAGCCCGGGATCAGCCGCTTGTAGCTGTTGGTGCCGGGGTTGGTGAAGGCGTTGATGGTCTTCGAATGCTTCAGGATGCCGCCGATATACCACAGCGCCTCCTGGCTGAGGTCGGCATATTTGTCGCCGGCAAAGACCGGCTTGCCGTCCTTCCAGATCGACTGGTTGACATGCATGCCGGTGCCGTTGTCGCCGGCGATCGGCTTCGGCATGAAGGTCGCGGTCTTGCCATAGGCATGCGCCACACTGTGGATGACATATTTGTATTTCTGCAACTCGTCGCCCTGCTTGGTCAACGACGAGAAGATCAGGCCAAGCTCGTGCTGGCAGGAGGCGACCTCGTGGTGGTGCTTGTCCACCGTCATGCCCATCCGCTTCATCGTGGACAGCATTTCCGAACGCAAATCCATCCCGGCATCGACCGGCGGCACCGGGAAATAGCCGCCCTTGATGCCCGGGCGGTGGCCCATATTGCCCATCTCGTATTCGGTGTCGGTGTTCCACGAGCCGTCGATCGCGTCGACCTCATAGGACACCTTGTTCATCGACACCTGATAGCGGACATCATCGAACACGAAGAACTCGGCCTCCGGCCCGAAATAGGACACATCGCCGATCCCGGTCGATTTCAGATAGGCTTCGGCCTTTTGCGCGGTGCCGCGCGGGTCGCGGTCGTAGTGCTCGCCGGTGTCGGGCTCGAGGATCGAGCAGTGCAGACACAGCGTCTTTTCCGCAAAGAACGGGTCCATATAGGCCGAGGCGGCATCGGGCGCGAGCTTCATGTCCGAGGCTTCGATGCCTTTCCAGCCCGCGATGGACGAGCCGTCGAACATGAAGCCTTCATCCATGAAGTCCTCGTCGACCTGATCGGCCATGACGGTCACATGCTGGAGTTTGCCGCGCGGGTCGGTGAAGCG
>DNSZ01000049.1 GCA_003500165.1 Paracoccaceae bacterium
GGCCCGGGGTCGGGGCTGGCCAGGGCGTCGGGCGCGATCGGCCGGGCCGGTGGCGGCGTGCTGCCGTCCAGCACCGTCGCCCCGTTGTCAAGCGCCTCGATCCCCTCGACCGGTGGCGCCGCCCCGCCCGGCAGGGTGGCAAGCGGCACCATCGACGGGTCGGGCTCGACCGGTGGCCAGGGCGCGGCATCGGGTGCGGGCGTGTCGGTCGACGCGGTATCGGGTGAAGGCAACTCGGCCGGCGCGGCGTCGGGCGCGGGCGGTTCCGCCGAGGCGGTCTCCGGCCGGGCGGGCGGCGCCGCCTGGCCATCAAGCACCCGCGCCCCGTTGTCGAGATCCTCGACCAGAACGGGCGGCGCATCGATCAGCTCACCGATTTCGGGCCGGGGTTCCGGCCGGGGTTGCGCGGCGGCCGGTGCCACCGCCACGGCAAGCAGGCAAACCGCCAGGGTGACGCGGGCGCGCATCGCCGCGGCGTCACGGAACCGTCGGGACGCGGCCGAAATCCGGGGCGGCGGTGTCCTGCCCGGCCTCGATGATCCCGCGCCGGATTGCACGCGTGCGCGTGAAATAGTCATGCAGCATCTCCCCGTCGCCTGTTCGGATCGCGCGCTGCAACGCGAACAGCTCCTCGGTGAACCTGCCCAGAATATCCAGTGTCGCATCGCGGTTGGCAAGGAAGACGTCGCGCCACATGGTCGGGTCCGACGCCGCGATCCGGGTGAAATCCCGGAATCCCGCCGCCGAATAGTTGATCACCTCGGTATCGGTGACGCGGCGCAGGTCGTCCGCGACGCCGACCATGGTGTAGGCGATCAGATGCGGCGCATGGCTGGTCACCGCCAGAACCAGATCGTGGTGATCGGGGTCCATCAGATCGGTCCGCGCGCCCATCGCGTCCCACAGCCGGCGATACCGCGCCAGGGCGGTCGGGTCGATGTCGGGCGCCGGCGTCATCAGGCACCAGCGGTTGCGGAACAGCTCGGCAAACCCGGCCTGCGGCCCCGATTGCTCGGTCCCGGCAAGCGGATGGGCCGGGATCAGGTGCACACCTGCAGGCAGATGCGGCTGCAATGCATCGACCACGGCCCGCTTGACGGAGCCCACATCCGACAGCGTCGCGCCCGGGTCGAGCAGCGGCGCGATCCGGGCGGCGAGTTCCCCCATCGCGCCCACGGGCGTGCACAGCACCACCAGATCGGCGCCGCGCACCGCCGCCTCGGCGGTGTCGACCACCCGGTCGCACAGTCCCAGCGCGCGCGCGGTGTCGCGGGTTTCGGCCGACCGGGCGGTGCCCACGATTTCCCCGGCCAGACCGTCGCGGCGCATCGCCAACGCCATCGAGGAGGCGATCAGCCCCAGCCCGATCAGCGCGACCCGGTCGTAGATCGGATCGCTCACGCCGCGCCCCTGGCGGAGCGGAACCCCGCCATCGTGGCGGCGACGCGCCGGCACCCATCGGCATCGCCGACGGTGATGCGCAGCGCCTCGGGAAAGCCATAGCCGGTGACCCGGCGCGCCAGGATACCCTCGGCGCGCAGCGCGGCATCGGCGGCCGTCGCCTCGGCCGGGTCGGCAAATCGGGCAAGGACGAAATTGGCGTGGCTGTCGTCCACCGCCAGGCCCAGGCCGCGCAGGGCTTCGGCCAGCCAGGCGCGCCAGCGGGCGTTCTCGGCCCGGCACTGCGCCACCCAGCCGGTGTCGCGCATCGCCGCCTCGGCCGCGGCAAGCGCCGGGGACGACAGGTTGAACGGCCCCCTGACCCGGTTCAGCACATCCACCACATGGGCCGGCCCCAGCGCCCATCCCACGCGCAGCCCACCGAGCCCATGGATTTTCGAGAAGGTGCGCAGCATCACCACATCCTGGCGCGCGGTCACCAGCGCCGCGCCGCCATCATAGCCGTCGGCGAATTCCGCATAGGCGCCGTCGAGCACCAGAAGACAGCCCGTCGGCAGCCCCTCGGCCAGCCGCGCCAGCGCGTCGGGTTCGAGGAACGTGCCGGTCGGGTTGCCCGGATTGGCGATGAACACGATCCGGGTGCGGTCGTCGGCGCTGGCGATCAGCGCCGCGACATCGACCCGGCGGTCGCGTTCGGGCACCGATTGCGGCGTCGCCCCTGCCGCCTGGGCACCGATCCGATACATCGCAAATCCGTGCTGGGTGTGCAGCACCACATCGCCCGGCCCGGCATAGGCGTGGCAGAGCAGCGCGATCAGCTCGTCCGAACCGGCGCCACAGACGATCCGTGCGGGGTCGAGCCCATGCGTTTCGGCAATCGCCGCCCGCAGCGCGTCGTGCCCGCCCGAAGGGTAGCGTTCCAGCCGCTCGGCCTCGGCCAGATAGGCGGCCCGGGCCCCGGGCGACGGCCCCAGCGGGTTTTCGTTCGCGCTCAGCTTCAGGACCGCGCGGCCGTCGGGCAGGGCGGCTGCCCCGCCCTCATAGGGGGCGATGTCCAGAACACCGGGTTGCGGGAGGATCGGGGGCATGGGCGCTCCGCTGGCTGGCCGGCATCCCTTCTAGGCCAGCCGGGGGCAGGCGCGCAACACCGCGCCGCACGGGTGGGCGGCCAACGGTGGCGACGCGGTCAGCCGGCAAGCCCGGCCAACGGGCCGCGCAGCCGATCCATGGCGGCAATCAGCGCCCGGGTGATCCCCGGTTCGGACAGGGCGTGCCCGGCCCGGTCGACGATCTGCAATTGCGCGGCAGGCCAGGCCGCGGCCAGCCGGACGGCGGCCGCCGGCGGGCAGATCATGTCGTAACGGCCCTGCACGATCACCCCGGGTATCCGGGCCAGCCGCGCCATCCGGTTCAGGATATGGCCGTCCTCGGCCAGAAAGCCGCGATGGGTGAAATAGTGGTTTTCCAGCCGGGCGAAGGCCCGTGCGTAATCCGCCGGGCTGTCGCGGCCGCCATCGCGATCCATGGTCGCCAGCGCGTTCTCCCACCCGACCCAGTGTCGTGCTGCGGTCAATGCGGCCGCCGCGTCGGCGCCGAACAGCACCCGGTGATAGCCCGCGATCGGGTCTGCCCGATCGGCCAGTGGCAAAGGGCGCAGGAAGCGCGCCCATTCCTCGGGCCAGAATTGCGCCGCGCCGCCGCGATAGAACCAGTCAAGCTCGGCATCGGTCATCAGAAAGACGCCGCGCAGGATCAGATGGGCGACGCGGTCGGGATGCTCCTGCGCATAAAGCAGCGCCAGCGTCGCCCCCCAGGACCCGCCGAACACGGCCCAGCGGTCGATTCCCAGCGTCTGGCGGATCGTCTCGATATCGGCCACCAGATGCCAGCTGGTATTGGCCTCGACGCTGGCATGGGGCCGCGACCGGCCACAGCCGCGCTGGTCGAACAGCACGATCCGATAGGCGGCTGGGTCGAAATAGCGCCGCATCGCCGGGCTGCAGCCACCGCCCGGGCCGCCATGCAGCACCACCACGGGGATGCCGGCGGGGTTGCCGCACTGTTCGACATAGATCAGGTGGCCCTCGCCCACATCGATCGTTCGGCGGTCGAACGGATCGGCTGGCGGATACAGCTGCGCGGCTGCGCCCAATTTGCCCACGGACTTTTCCATTTCGCACCTATATTAGTGCCCCGGAGCGACCGCGCCCGCAAGCCATCCCGGACCGGAAGGAGACCACGATGACCGTAACCAGCAGCGTCGATGCCGGCGAAATCGCCAAATTCACCGCGATGGCGGAAGAGTGGTGGGACCCGAAGGGCAAGTTCAAGCCCCTGCACATGATCAATCCGCTGCGACTTGAATACATCGCGTCGCAGATCGCCGCGGAGTTTGGCCGCGATCGCGCGGCCGAGCGGCCGTTTGCCGGGCTCCGGCTGCTCGATATCGGCTGCGGCGGCGGGCTTCTGTGCGAACCGATGGCGCGCATGGGCGCCGAAGTGGTCGGGGCCGACGCGGCCGAACGCAACATTCCGGTCGCGCGCGTTCATGCCGAACAATCCGGGCTCGACATCGACTACCGGCACACCACCGCCGAGGACCTCGCCGCCGCCGGCGAACGGTTCGACATCGTGCTGAACATGGAAGTCGTCGAGCATGTTGCCGACCCGCCGGCCTATCTGGCCGATTGCGCGCGGCTGCTGAACCCGGGCGGTCTGATGATCAGCTCGACCATCAACCGCAACCCGAAGAGTTTCGTGATGCTGATCGTCGGCGCCGAGTATGTCGTGCAATGGCTGCCGCGCGGCACCCATGACTGGCGCAAGTTCATCACGCCCGACGAGCTGTTTGCGATGTTGCGCGATGCCGGTGCTGCGGGCG
>DNSZ01000222.1 GCA_003500165.1 Paracoccaceae bacterium
CGATTCCCCTACGGGCTGCCACAAGTCTGGACCGATACCAAGGCGCGATGCGAATGGCTCATCGCGCCAGTCGGCCTTCCGCCCGAGGCTTCGGCCGGGCGTGCACGCGGTGGCGCGACGATCCCTCGACGGCCCGGGCCGAGACGGGCCTCTCGGCTGGCTGTCGGCGCTGCGCCTTCGCGACACACGGCCTCCTTCGCGCGACGCCTTTCTCGATGTCCTCACCGAGAATGTCGGACAGCTTTCCGTTTCGGCCCGACCCCGCATCCTTCACAGCAGCACGGTGTTCTCCAGACGACATTTCCGTGCGGCTTTTTCGCTTGAGCCTGACCTTCCCCGGCCCTTAGTTTCCCGGGCAATGTGCCTTGAGCGGTGCATGCCGGACAGCGTCGACCAGAGGCTGTGCCGATCGACGGCAAACAACAGTGGAGGAGAACATGCAGAGGACTTCATTTGCACGGCTGACTGCCGTGGCAACCGCGGTGGTGCTGTCTGCCGGCGCAACCGCCGGTTTCGCGCAGGACGACCGTGAAGGCTGGCCCGAGAGCTTTACCGTCGGCACCGCCAGCCAGGGCGGCACCTATTTCGCCTATGGCTCGGGCTGGGCCAATCTGGTGGCCGAAGAGCTGGGCATTTCCGGTGGCGGCGAGGTGACCGGCGGCCCGATGCAGAACATGGCGCTGGTCCACACGGGCGATGCGGCCTTCGGGATGACCACCATGGGCCCGGCCGCGGAATCGCTCGCTGGCACCAACCCGATCGCGCCGGGCCTGCAGATGGACATGGCCTGCGCGATGTTCCCGATGTACCAGACGCCGTTCTCGATCACCGCGCTGTCGTCCTCGGGGATCGGGTCGATTTCCGACATTCCGGACGGCGCGCGCATCGGCTTTGGCCCCGCCGGGTCGACCTCGGACACCTATTTCCCGCGGATGATGGAAACGCTGGGGGTGAATTTCGAGCGCCGCAATGGCGGCTGGTCGGATCTGGGCGGCCAGTTGCAGGACGGGCTTCTCGACGTGATCGCCTTTGCCGCCGGGGTGCCGGTGCCCGCGGTCAGCCAGCTTGAGGTGCAGACCGACATCAACATCATCGAGTTCACCGAGGAAGAACAGGCCACGATCCTGGAAACATTCCCGGTTTCCGGGTTCGAGATCGCGGCCGACACCTATACCACGCTCGAGGCGCCGGCGCGGTCGGTGTCGATGTGGAACTTCGCCATCGCCAATTGCGACCTGCCGGAAAGCTTTGTCTATGCGGTGACCGATGTGGTGATGTCGGACAATGAGCGGATGGTGAACATCCACCGCGCCGCCCGCTCCACCGTGCCGGAAAACTGGGACAAGAACGGCGTCCTGATGTGGCATCCGGGCGCGGCGCGCTGGTTCCGCGAGAATGCGGGCGCCGATATCCCCGACGACATGGTCCATGGCGGCTAGCCCGACCTGACCCTTGCGGCCGCGGGGGCGTCCCGCGGCCGTTTCCCCGGTATTTGTTTTCGCTGGCCGTATGGCGATCGGGCCGCTAGCGTTTCGGAAAAGCCAAACGGGGAGGCGCGCATGGCCAATGCTGCCGCGCGGGACGATGACGATCACCTGATCGCCCATGATGTCGACGTCGAGCCGGTGGAGCCGAACCGCCGCGTCCTGGCGGGGTGGCGGAACGCCCTGATCGTGGTGCTGGCTGTGGCCTATCCGGCGTTTCACATGGCCGCGCTCAACGGCCTGTCGATCCGCGACCTGACCGGCATCGACCTGCCCTTTCTGCCGCGCTTGCCGATGGAGACGTGGAATTTCCGCATCGTCCATGTGGCGGGTGCGCTGATCCTGGGCTTTCTGCTGTTTGCCGCCGTCCGGTTCCGCGATGGCGATTCCGATGCCGGGCAGGGTCCGGCGGGCACGGCGCGGCTGGCCGCGGCCTGGGTGGCGCTGGCGGCGGCCGCCCTTGCGCTGGGCATGGCGGTGCTGTTCGCGCGCCAGATCGCCGGCGGCGTGATGTGGAACGGCATCGACGAGACCATCCGGTTCCGCGAGACCTGGCTGTTCGGCGTGCCGCTGGTGGCCGCCAGCCTGGCCGGCATCGTGCTGTCCTGGGTCTGGCCGCGCGCCCGCGGCAGGTTCGCCCTGCCCGACATCGTGCTGTGCGTGGCGGCGGCTGCGGTGGCGGCCTATCTGATCACCATCTACGGCACCCTGATGCGCAACTCGACCGGCACGCCCTTTGCGCCGATCGGGATTTCGCTGGCGGCGGTGGCGGGCACGCTCTTGATCATGGAACTGACCCGCCGGATGGCGGGCATGGCGCTGGTGATCATCGCCGCGGTGTTCCTGATCTATGTCTTTGCCGGCCGTTTCATGCCCGGTTTCCTGAAGGCGCCGGCGATCGACTGGGAACGCTTCTTCAGCCAGGTCTACACCGATGCGGGCATCCTCGGGCCGACCACGGCCGTCAGTTCGACCTATATCATCCTGTTCATCATCTTTGCCGCCTTCCTGCAGGCCTCGAAGGTCGGCGACTATTTCGTCAACTTCGCCTTTGCCGCGGCGGGCCGGGCGCGCGGCGGCCCGGCCAAGGTGGCGATCTTTGCCAGCGGCCTGATGGGGATGATCAACGGCACCTCGGCGGGCAATGTGGTGGCCACCGGCTCGCTGACGATCCCGCTGATGAAGAAGGTCGGCTATCGCAAGCAGACCGCCGGCGCGGTCGAGGCCGCGGCCAGCACGGGCGGCCAGATCATGCCGCCGATCATGGGCGCGGGCGCCTTCATCATGGCCGAGATCACCGGCATCCCCTATACCGAGATCGCGCTCGCTGCGATCATCCCGGCGGTGCTCTACTTCGTGTCGGTCTATTTCATGGTCGATTTCGAGGCCGCGAAGCTCGGCATGCGCGGCATGCGCGCGGACGAGCTGCCAAGGCTTGGACGGATGGCGCGCCAGGCGTTCCTGTTCCTGCCGATCGTCATCCTGATCGCGGCCCTTTTCGCGGGCTATTCGGTGATCCGGGCGGGCACCTATGCCACTGCGGCCGCCGCCGTGGTCAGCTGGCTGACACCGTGGCGGATGGGGCCGCGCGCCATCGCGCGGGCCTTCGAACTGGCCGGGATCATGGCGATCCAGATCATCGCCGTCTGCGCCTGCGCCGGGATCATCGTGGGCGTCATCTCGCTAACGGGCGTCGGCGCGCGCTTCTCCAGCCTGCTGCTGGGTCTCGCCGAAACCAGCCAGCTTCTGGCGCTGATCTTCGCCATGGCAATCTCGATCCTGCTGGGGATGGGGATGCCGACGACGGCGGCCTATGCGGTCGCCGCCTCGGTCGTGGCGCCGGGGCTGGTGCAGCTCGGCATCCCGATGCTGACGGCGCATTTCTTCGTGTTCTATTTCGCCGTGCTGTCGGCGATCACCCCGCCGGTGGCGCTGGCCAGCTATGCGGCGGCCGGGATATCGGGGGCGAACCCGATGGAAACCTCGGTCACCTCGTTCAAGATCGGGCTGGCCGCGTTCATCGTGCCGTTCATGTTCTTCTACAACGCCGCGCTGCTGCTTGACGGCAGCTGGCCCGAGGTGATCCGCGCGGGCGCCACGGCGACCATCGGCGTGTGGCTCCTGTCGGCGGGCGTGCAGGGCTGGATCGCGGGCATGCGCGCGGCCTGGCCGGTGCGGTCGCTGCTGCTGCTGGCGGCGCTCTTCATGATCGAGGGCGGGCTGACAACCGACATGATCGGGGTCGGCATGGCTGTCGCGGCCTGGGCTGTGCAGCGCTTCCTTCATCCCGATCCCGACGCCCCGATCGAGGTGCGCGGCGCCGATTGAGCGCGGGGCGTTCCGCAGGCTTGACGGCAGGGCTGCAACACCCTGCCCGGCGGGTCCGCCCTGCCGCCGCGGAGCGTTCGCCACCCTTGTCGAAGCGACGACGGCAGCGCCAAGGCCAAAGCCGCCTCAGGATACCGTTCGGGCCCCGAACGCCGGTCGAGGGCGCCAATCCCGTCCACGAGGGAAAACCCTCGACGCGCCTGCAGCGACCCTCTCCCGGCCGTCGAACCGCCACGCTAACAGGGTAGCAGTCCGATGCCCGGGGGCGTTA
>DNSZ01000218.1 GCA_003500165.1 Paracoccaceae bacterium
CCGGTCGGTCGGCGCAAGTGTCTGTTCGCACTTGTACTTTACCAATCAGCCGCCCCGATGCGCCAGACCGGTGTGAGACATGCGGGTTCGGGAGAGCCGGCGGCCTGTTAGTGAGTCCCGACCCTGAGCCGCCCTATTCCCATACCGACGGTCACGTTCCATGACCGTTGGCCTCAATTCCCCGGAACCAGCTTGCCCGGATTGAGGATCCCGGCCGGGTCGAGCGCGCGCTTGATCGCGCCCATCGCCTGCCAGGCCGCCTGCCCGTGTTCGGCTTCCATGAAACCCAGCTTGCCCATGCCGATGCCATGTTCGCCGGTGACCGTGCCGCCCATCCGCAGCGCCCGCTCGGCCATGCGGTCGGCCAGCGCCTTGGCGGCCTCGAGTTCGGCGGCATTGCCCGGTTCGATCAGCAGCGCGGCGTGGAAATTGCCGTCGCCGACATGGCCCACGATCGGGCCTTCGATCGGGCTGGCCGCGATATCGGCCGCCGTTTCCTCGACCGCTTCGGCGAGCCGCGCGATCGGCACGCAGATATCGGTGACCACGGCGGTGGCGCCGGGCCGCAGCGCCAGGCAGGCATAATAGGCCTGGTGGCGCATCCGCCACAGCGCCGTGCGCTCTTCGGTCCTGGCCGACCAGCGGAACGGCCCGCCACCCTGTTCGACGACGATCTCGCCAAACCGTTCGGCCTGTTCGGCGACCCCCGCGGGGGAGCCGTGGAATTCCACCAGCAGGTGCGGCGCCTCGGCCAGGCCGGCCCCGGAATGGCCGTTCACCGCCCTTGCGGTGACGGCATCGACGAATTCGATCCGGGCCATCGGGATGCCCATCTGGATCGTCTCGATCACCGTGTCGACCGCCGGTCCGATGCCGGGAAAGGCGCACACCCCGGCCGAGATTGCCTCGGGCTGGCCGTGCAGGCGCAGCGTCAGTTCGGTGATCAGCCCCAGCGTGCCCTCGGACCCGACCAGAAGCGCGGTCAGGTCATAGCCCGACGCGGTCTTGCGCGCCCGGCTGCCGGCGCGGATCGCGGCACCGGTGCCCAGCACCGCCTGAAGGGCGATGACATTGTCGCGCATCGTGCCATAGCGCACCGCCGTCGTCCCCGAGGCGCGGGTCGCGGCCATCCCGCCGAGCGAGGCATCGGCGCCGGGATCGACCGGAAAGAACAGCCCGGTGTCGCGCAATTGCGCGTTGAGCGCCGAGCGGGTGATGCCGGGCTGCACGACGCAATCCATATCCTCGGCATTGACCGCGATCAGCCGGTCCATGCGGGCGAAGTCCACGCTGATCCCACCCCGGGGCGCCAGCGCGTGACCCTCCAGGCTGGTGCCCGTGCCCCAGCCGATCACCGGGCAGCCATGTTCGGCAGCGACCCGGACGATCATCGCCACCTCGGCGGCGTCTTCCGGCCAGACCACCGCGTCGGGCGGCGGCGCGGCGACCCAGCTTTCGCTGTGCGCTTTCGGCGCCCGGTCGGCGTCGCGGGTGCTGAGGCGATCGCCCAGCCGGTTGCGCAATTCGTCGATGGCCTGTTGGATGGACATGCGCGTGCCTTTCCTTTGCGCCCTGATTAACGGGTCCGCGCGCCCGCGAAAAGCCGGGAGACCTGCCGCAATGCCAAGCCCCCTGCGCGACGCCCTGCCTGCCGCCCTGCGGCTTGGCCGCCTGCGGCTGAACCGTGCCGGGCGGCAGCTGCGCGCGAACGGGCCGCCGGCGATCGGCTTCTGGCTGGTGGCGCTTGCGGTCGGCATCGCCGCCGGCCTTGCCGCGCTTGGCTTTCGCCTGACCGTCGAGGCGATGGAGGGCGCGATCTATGGCAGCCACGACATGCTGCTGGCCGACCGGACCGGCCGGTTGCCCTGGCCGGTGGTGCTGTTCGCACCGATCTTCGGCGGGCTGATCGTGGGCGCGATCCTGCACCGCTATACCCCCGACGGGTCGGTGCGCAGCGTCGCCGATGTGATCGACGGGGCGGCCCGCCGGCGCGGCCGGGTGGATGTGCGCGCCGGGCTGGGATCGGCGGCGGCCTCGATGATCACCCTTTCCTCGGGCGGCTCCACCGGGCGCGAGGGCCCCGTCGTCCACCTTGCCGCCGTCATCGCCAGCTGGGTGTCGAACCGGATCGGGGCGGACGGGATCACCGGCCGCGATCTGCTGGGCTGCGCCGTGGCCGCTGCGGTGGCGGCCAGCTTCAACGCGCCGATCGCCGGCATGCTGTTCGCCCATGAGGTGGTGCTGCGCCATTTCGCCCTGCGCGCCTTTGCGCCGATCGCGCTGTCGGCGGTGGCCGGGGCGGTGCTCAGCCGGATCGTGCTGGGCGGCGGGCAGGAGTTTGTCGCGCCCGTCGACACGCTCGATTTCTATGTCGAACTGCCCGCCTTCATGATCCTGGGGGTCCTGTCGGGTCTGGTCGCGGTCGTCCTGATGCGCGCGGTGTTCTGGTCGGACGATCTGGGCACCGCGCTGGTTCGGGCGACCGGCCTGCCGGCCCGGCTGCGGCCTGCCGTTGCGGGGTTTCTGCTGGGCCTGATCGCGTTGTGGTATCCCCATATCATCGGCGTCGGGCAGGCCGTGACGCTGGCCGCCCTGAATGGCGAGATGCTGCTGGGCACCGCGATCGTCTTCACCGTGGTCAAGATCGTCGCGGTCGCGATCACCATGGCGGGCCGGATGGGCGGCGGCATCTTCTCGCCCTCGCTGGTGGTCGGCGCGCTGACCGGGCTGGCCTTCGGGCTGATTGCCACCGCGCTGATGCCCGAACAGTCGAGCCCGGTCAGCCTTTATGCGCTGGCCGGCACCGGGGCGGTGGCGGCGGCGGTGCTGGGCGCGCCGATCTCGACCACGATGATCGTCTTCGAACTGACCGGGGAATGGCAGACCGGCATCGCCGTGCTGGTCTCGGTCTCGTTGTCGACCGCCGTCGCCAGCCGGCTGGTGTCGAAAAGCTTCTTCCTGAGCCAGCTCGAACGGCAGAATCTGCGGCTGGCGGCGGGGCCGCAGGCCTGGCTGCTGGCGACCATCCCGGTGGCCGATGTGCTGCGGCCGCCGCCCGACGACCCCGCCGCGCGGGAGGCGTTGATGACGGGGCGGCCCGGCATCGATGTCGGCGCCAGCCTTGACCACGCCATGCGCCTGTTCGACACCGCCGCGTCGGACCGGCTGCCGGTGGTCCGGGGCGGCGCCGCGGGCACCGAGGCCGAGCTGGTCGGCGTCCTGCACCAGATCGACGCGCTGCGCGCCTTCAACCAGGCGCTCAGCCGGCAGGCGGCCGAAGAACATGCCTGAGCCGAAGGGGAGATAGCCATGACCGGGACCGTGATCACGCTGGCCCAGCAAAAGGGCGGATCGGGCAAGACGACCCTGGCGGTCAACCTGGCGGTGGCGTTTGCCCGCGCCGGGCGGCGCGTGGCGGCGATCGACACCGATCCGCAGGGCAGCCTGGGCCGCTGGTTCATGGCCCGTGCGGCGGCCGGGGAGCCTGGCCTCGATTTCGGTACCGCCAGCGCCTGGGGCGTGGAATACGAGGCGCGCAAGCTCGCCCGAACGGCCGATATCGTGATCGTCGACACGCCGCCCAAGGCCGACAGCGATCTTCGCCCGGCGCTGCGCGCGGCCGATCTGGTGCTGGTGCCGGTGGCGGCCAGCGCGCTCGATCTCTGGGCGACCGAGGGGGTGCTGGACCTTGCCCGGCGCGAAGGGCGCGCGACGCTGATCGTGCTCAACCGGGTGCGGTCGGGCACCCGGCTTGCCGCCTCCATCGCCAGCGCCGTCGACGCGCTGGGCACGCCGCGCGCCACCGCGGTTCTGGGCAACCGCGTGGCCTTTGCCGAAACGCTGGGGGCGGGGGGCAGCGCGACCGACGCAGGGCGCGGCGCGGCGGCAGAAGAGATTCGCGCCCTGGCCGACGAGATCGCCCGCCGCGTCGGGCCCATTGGCAGCGCGGCGGGGCCCGGCTAGGCTGGCCGCGACAGGGCGGAGGGTGGCATGGCGATCGTCGAGCCGTTGAACGAGGATCAGATGGCGCCGGCGCTGCGCGATCTGCTGCAATTCTTCAAGCGCCCGCTCGGGGTGATCCCGAATTCGGTGCGGACCATGGCGCACCGCCCCGAAATCGCCCGGGCCTTTACCGAACTCAACAAGGCGGTGATGGCGTCGCATGGCGCGGTCACCCCCGAATTCAAGCGCTTGCTCGGCTATGTGTCGAGCTTTGCCTCGGGCTGCCTTTACTGCCAGGCGCACATGATCCTGGCCTCCGAACGGTTCGGCGCGTCCGAAGCGCGGCTGGCCGATGTCTGGGCGTTCGACGCCTCGCCCCATTTCAGCGCCGCCGAAAAGGCCGCCCTGGCCTTTGCCCGGGCAGCGACGGCGGTGCCGAACGCGGTGACCGACGCGATCGCGGCCGATCTGCGCGCCCATTGGGCGCCCGAGGATATCGTCGAGATCATGGGGGTGATCGCGCTGTTCGGCTATCTCAACCGNNCGCTGGTATCAGGCTTTTGGGTCGTCGTCGGGATTGTCCGCCGCCAGTGCGGCCGTTTCGGGTGTCGTGGCGCGGCCCAGCGGCGTGGCAACGAAGGCCGTCTTGTCGGCCGCTGCGACCGCCGGATAGAAGATCATCCGAACCAGCGTGAAGCCGATCAGCAGCCCATGCGCCATGGCCGATACGGCGAACAGATAGTGCGGGCCGCCGCGCGCCATGGCGAAGCCCGCGATCGCCGGCCCGACCATCGAACCGACGCCGAACACCAGCAGAACCCCGCCGCTGACCTGAATGAACTGGCCCGGCGCGGCGTGGTCGCTCGCATGGGCTGCGATCAGGGGATACATCGCAAAGACGGCGGCGCCGAAGACCGTCGCGGTGGCCAGATTTGCTGCCGGGCCGGACAGCCCGCCCAGGACGAAGGCAAGATCGGCCGCCAGCGCGATGGCGGCCGTCCCGGCCAGCACGGCCCGGCGATCGACCAGGTCTGACAGCGCGCCGATCGGGACCTGCGCCAGCGCACCGGCAAGCACCGGCAAGCTGGCGAACAGCGCGATCTGCGCCACCGGCAGCCCGATTCGCGCCGCGTAGACAGCCGCCAATGTGCCGAAGGTCGCATTGGATATGCCGATCATCAGCGCGCCGAAGACCGCGACGGGCGAGTTTCGCCACAGCCCGCCGGGATCGAGCCGGACACTGACCAGCGGTTCGGGCGCGGCGGTCGCCGACACCGCCGTGGGCAACAGCGCCAGGCAATAGAAGATCGCGGCCAGGACGAAGAACAGAAAGCCCGCCGGATCGCCCAGCGTCAGCACCATCTGCCCGGCCGTGGTGGCGGCGAGATTGACCATGGTGTAGATGCCGAAGACCCGGCCGCGGCGGGCGTTTTCGGTACGCTCGCTGATCCAGCTCTCGACGATCATGGCGGCTCCGGCAAAGCAGAAACCGGACAGCCCGCGCAGCGGGATCCAGACCGCGGGTGACAGGAAAAGCAGCGCCAGAAGTATCGTGATCGCGGCAAGCGCGCACATCACGCCAAAGGCGCGGATATGGCCGACCCGGGCTGTCAGCGCGGGGGTTGCCAGACAGCCGGCGACATAGCCGACCGCCCAGCCGGTGCCCAACAGCCCCAGCGCTGTGGCCGAGAACCCCTCGATCTGGCCGCGGATCGGCAGGATCAGCGCGTTGATCCCGCCGGCAAACAGCAGAAAGGCCGAGCCGATGAGCAGGGCGCCAAGCGGTGCGATGGTGCGGATCACGACGTGGCCCCGGGGCTCGCGGGCCAAAGGGCGGCAAGTGCCGCAACCGGGTCGTCATGCCGCCTTACCTTGCT
>DNSZ01000175.1 GCA_003500165.1 Paracoccaceae bacterium
AGACCGGCGCGATGCTGCTGACCACCGGCAACAAGAGCGAGGTCGCGGTCGGCTATGCAACGATCTATGGCGACATGGCGGGCGGCTACAACCCCCGACGCTAACCGCGATCGCGCCAGCCATTGACGATCGGATAGCGGCGATCCAGCCAGAAGGCGCGGGTCGTCAGGCGGGGGCCGGGCGCGGATTGAAACCGCTTGTATTCCGACAGATAGATCAGCTTTTCGACCCGCTCGACGACGTCCCGGTTGAAGCCCGCCGCAACGATCTCGGCCACGCGCGCATCGCGGTCGACCAGCGCTTCGAGGATCGGATCGAGGATGTCGTAGGGCGGTAGGCTGTCATCGTCGCGCTGATCCGGCGCCAGTTCGGCCGAAGGTGGCTTGTCGATCACGCGGGCAGGGATCACCGCGCCCGCCGGGCCCTGCATCCAGTCGCGGTGGTTCGCATTCCGCCAGCGGCAGGTCTGATAGACCCGCGTCTTGTAGAGGTCCTTGATCGGATTGTAGCCGCCCGCCATGTCGCCATAGATCGTTGCATAGCCGACCGCGACCTCGCTCTTGTTGCCGGTGGTCAGCAGCATCGCGCCGGTCTCGTTCGACAGCGCCATCAGCATCAGCCCCCGCAGGCGGGACTGGATGTTCTCGCCGGTGATCCCTGGCGCGCGCGCATCGAGATGGGGCGCCAGCGCGTCCGCCACCGCCGCGCGCGGCCCGGCAATCGGCACCGTGTCCAGCGGGCAGCCCAGGGCCAGCGCCACGGCGGCGGCGTCTTCCAGCGAGGCGGGCGAGGTGTATTCCGACGGCAGCATCACGCAGCGCACATTCGCCGGTCCGATCGCGTCTGCGGCAATCGTTGCCACCAGTGCCGAATCGATCCCGCCCGACAGCCCCAGCAGGACCCGTTCGAACCCGGTCTTGCGCAGATAATCCGCCGTGCCCAGAACCATCGCCCGATAATCGTATTCGATCACGTCGGGCAGCGGCGCCACCGCGCCGGGCGCGATCCGCCAGCCCTCGGGGCCTTCGGCGAGTTCCACGCGGGCAAGGCCGGTGTCGAAGGCGGGCATCTGAAACGCCAGCACGCCGCCGGGGTTCAGCCCGAAACTCGCCCCGTCGAAGACCTGGTCATCCTGGCCGCCAACCAGATTGAGGTAGATGAGCGGCAGGCCGGTCTCGACCACGCGGGCCACCATCAGCCCCATGCGCACATCCATCTTGCCCCGCGCATGCGGCGAGCCATTGGGGACAAGCAGCATCTGGGCCCCGGTCTCGGCCAGCGTCTCGGTCACGTCCGGGTACCAGGCATCCTCGCAGATCGGGGTGCCGATCCGCAGCGGCCCGATCTGGAACGGCCCCGACACCGCGCCGGGTGCAAAGACGCGCTTTTCGTCGAACACATCGGCGTTCGGCAGGTGGTGCTTGACGATCCGCGCAGTCACTGCGCCATCGGCCAGCACCGCCCAGCTGTTGAAGACCGCCCCGTCGCGCATCATCGGCAGGCCGATGCCCAGTGCCGGGCCGCCCGCCGTCAGCGGTGCCAGCGCGGCCAGCGCCGCCTCGGCGGCCTCGACCAGGGCGCGCCGCCAGACGAGGTCCTGCAACTGATAGCCGGTCAGGAACATCTCGGGCAGCGCCAGCATGTCGGCGCCCATCGCCGCGGCCCGGGCATGCGCCGCCCGCGCCTGCGCGGCATTGCCGGCAATGTCGCCCACCTTGGGGTCGAGCTGGCCGAGCGCCAGGCGGAAACGCTGTGTCATCCGGGCCCCCATGCCGCGCGCCCCCGACCCGGCTTCTAGCAGAGACACCGGCAGGGAAAACCCGCTGCGCGCGCCTTGCCGCGTGAAACCGCTGTGGACAGCGCCGCGGCGCTTGCCTAGGTTCAGCGCATGGTAAAGCGGGTGCGGATCGGGCTTGTTGGGGTGACGGCGGCTGCGCTGCTGGCGGCGGTCGCTGCGGGCGCCCAGCAAGGGCCGCGCGTCACCAAGCAATATGACGATGGCAGCGTCTATGAGGGCACGTTCGAAGCCGGCCGCCAGCACGGCACCGGCACCTACCGGCTGCCCAATGGCTATGAATACAGCGGCGACTGGCAGGATGGCGAGATGACCGGCGAGGGGCGTGCCGTCTATCCCGACGGCGCGGTCTATGAGGGCAGGTTCCTGGCCGGCGAACCCGATGGCACCGGGCGCATCGCGCTGCCCGACGGCACCACCTATGTCGGCGACTGGGTGGCCGGCGCGATGACCGGCCAGGGGGTGATGACCTATCCGGGCGGCATCCGTTACACCGGCGGCTTTCGCGACGGCCTGCGCCATGGCGAGGGCGTGATGGAAGGCCCCGACGGCTATCGCTATGCCGGCGGCTGGGTCGATGGCGCCCGGTCGGGCACGGGGCAGATCACCTATCCCGACGGCGCGGTCTATCGGGGCATGATGGCCGCCGATGCCCGCAACGGCACCGGCACCCTGACCCTGCCCGACGGGCTGGTCTATCAGGGCGAATGGCGCGATGGCCGGATGCATGGCCGGGGCCGCCTGACCGAACCCGGCGGCACCGTCTATACCGGCGATTTCGTTGACGGCCAGCGCCAGGGGGCCGGCCGCATCGCCTATGCCAGCGGCGATGTCTATGCCGGCGGCTTTCAGGCCGATGCGCGGCACGGCCGCGGCGTGTTTCTGGGCGCGGACGGCTTTTCCTATGACGGCGACTGGGCCGAGGATCGGATCGCCGGCACCGGCCGCATGACCTATGCCGACGGATCGACCTATGAGGGCGGCTTCCGCGATGGCCTGCCGCATGGCACCGGGACGATCACCTATGCCGATGGCGCCTCCTATGCCGGCGCCTGGGTCGATGGCACGATCGCCGGCGAAGGCCGCGCGGACTATGCCAACGGCTTCGTCTACGAGGGGGCGTTCCGCGACGGACGCCAGCATGGCGAAGGGGTGATGACCGGGCCCGACGGCTATCGCTATGCGGGCGCGTGGCGCGATGGCGAACGCCATGGCGAAGGCTCCGCGACCTATACCGATGGCAGCACCTATACCGGCAGCTTCGTCGCCGGCCAGCGCGAGGGCGCGGGCGTTCTGGTGGCGGCGGACGGGTTCCGCTATGAAGGCGGCTGGAAGGCCGGCGAGATGGACGGGACCGGCATCGCCACCTATCCCAATGGCGACGTCTATGAGGGCGGCTTCACCGAGGGCCAGCGCGACGGGCCGGGCGTGATGCGGTATGCCACCGGCGCGGTCTATGACGGGTTGTGGCGCAATGGCCAGCGCGCCGGGCCGGTGGCCGAAGACGTGGGCGCCGAAGCGGACGGCGCGACACAGTAGCCGCGCCCGGTCATGCCCGGCCGCCCTTGCACTCCGCCCCCCCTTGGTCAAAGTGACGCATGGGAAACCGGGGGTGCATGGCACCCCGGCGCGAAGGGAGGACACATATGACGATCACCCGCAGAACGACGCTTGCGCTGGGTACGGCCGCGGCCGTCGCGCTTGGCGTGGGCACCGCCGCCGCGCAGGAGGTCACGCTGCGCATGCACCAGTTCCTGCCCGCGCAGGCCAATGTGCCGGCGCAAATCCTGATCCCCTGGGCCGAAAAGGTGATGGCGGACTCGGACGGTCGGATCGAGATCCAGCATTTTCCGGCGATGCAGCTGGGCGGCACCCCGCCCGAGCTTGTGGATCAGGTGATCGACGGCGTCGCCGACATCATCTGGACCGTGCCGGGCTATACCCCGGGCCGTTTCGCGCGGACCGAGGTCTTTGAACTGCCCTTCATCATGTCCGAGGCCGAGGCGACGTCGCGCGCCTATTGGGAACTGGCCGAGGAAACCATGCTGGACGCCGATTTCGCCGACATGAAGATCCTGGCGGTCTGGGTGCATGGCCCGGGCGTGATCCATTCGGCCGAACCGGTCGAAAGCCTCGAGGATATGGAGGGGCTGAAGGTGCGCGGCCCGACCCGCATCATCACCAACATGCTTGAAGACCTGGGCGCCACCCCGGTCGGCATGCCGGTTCCCGCGATCCCCGAGGCGCTGTCGAAAGGCGTGGTCGAGGCCGCCGTGATCCCCTGGGAGGTAACGAGCGCGCTGAAGGTGCCCGAACTGGTCGAGAACCACACCGAATTCGGCGGCGAGGCGCTTTATACCACGGCGTTCATCCTGGCGATGAACCAGGGCGCCTATGACAACCTGCCCGACGATCTGAAGGCGGTGATCGACGCCAATTCCGGCGCCGACACCTCGGCCTGGGCGGGGATGACGATGCAGGCCGCCGATGGCCCGTCGCGTGAGGCCGCGCTCGATCTGGGCAACAACATCATCGAATTGTCGCCCGAAGAGGTGGCGCGCTGGAAGGCCGCCAGCCAGGGCACGATCGACGCCTGGATCGCCGAGATGGACGAAAAGGGTCTCGACGGCACCGGGCTCCATCAGCGTGCCGTCGAACTGATCGAGGCGCATTCGAACTGACCGGCGGACCGGCCCGGCCGGGTTTCGCGGCCGGGCTGCCATGGGGGGGTGGACATGCTGCGCGCGGTGGACTGGCTGGCCCGCTGGACGGCGATCCTGGGCGGTCTCGTCCTGACCGTGCTGGTGGTCATGGTCTGTTTGTCGATCCTTGGCCGCGAGTTGAACGCGCTGGGCCATGCTGACTGGCTGGTCGATCGGGCGCCGGGGCTGGCCGGGGTGCTTCTGGACACCGGCGTCCGGCCGATCCGCGGCGACTATGAGCTGGTCGAGCTGGGCGTCGCCTTCACCATCTTTGCCTTCCTGCCGCTGTGTCAGCTGCATGGCGGGCATGCGACGGTGGATGTCTTCACCGCGGCCCTGCCCGAACGCGCGAACCGCGTGCTGATGGCGATCTGGGAGGTGCTGCTGAGCGCGATGATCCTGCTGATCGCCTGGCGGCTTTTCGCCGGCATGATGGGGAAATTCGCCAGCGGCGAGACGACCTATGACCTGCAGCTGCCGGTTGGCTGGGCCTATGCGGCGGCGTTCGGCGCCGCCTCTGTCGCGTCGCTGGTTGCCGTCTACTGCGCCGCGGCGCGCATCTGGGGGCTGGTCACCGGCTTCGACTATCTGCCGCGCCGCGAGGGGCCCACCCATTGAGCGCGATCGAGCTTGGCGTCTGGTCGTTCCCGGTCCTGCTGGCGCTGATCTTCCTGCGCGCGCCCATCGGCCTTGCCATGCTGCTGGTCGGGCTGGCCGGCTGGTATCTGGTGACCGATACCGCGACGATCTTCCTGTCGAAGCTGAAGACCGAAAGCTTCACCACCTTCTCCAGCTATTCGCTGACGATCATCCCGATGTTCCTGCTGATGGGGCAGTTCGCCACCCTGTCGGGGATGAGCCGGGCGCTGTTTCGCGCCGGCGAGGCATGGTTGGGCCATCTGAAGGGCGGCGTGGCGATGGCCGCCGTCGGCGCCTGCGCGGGCTTCGGTTCGATCTGCGGCTCGTCGCTGGCCACCGCGGCCACGATGAGCCGGGTCGCCCTGCCCGAATTGCGCCGCTATGGCTATTCGGGCGGGTTCTCCACCGCGACGCTGGCGGCGGGGGGGACGCTGGGCATCCTGATCCCGCCTTCGGTGATCCTGGTGATCTATGCGATCCTGACCGAACAGAACATCGCCAAGCTGTTTCTGGCCGCCTTCATTCCGGGGCTCCTGGCGGCGATCGGTTACATGCTGACGATCTCGCTTTATGTCCGGCTGTTTCCGGATGCCGCTGGGGTGAAGGCGCCGCTGCCCTGGCGGATGCGCCTGGCCAGCCTGCTGGAGGTCTGGCCGGTGATGCTGGTCTTCCTGCTGGTGGTGGGCGGCATCTATCTGGGCTGGTTCACACCGACCGAGGGGGCCGCCGTGGGCGCCGCCGGCACCGGGCTGATCGCGCTGCTGCAGGGCGCGCTCAACTGGCGGGTCTTTGTCGATGCGATCCTGTCGACCGCGATGTCGACCGCGATGATCTTCTTCATCATCCTCGGCGCGGGCATCTACAACGGCTTCCTCGCGCTGACCCAAGTGCCGCAGGAACTGGCCGCCTGGGTGCTCGATCTGGGGCTCAGCCCGTGGACGGTGCTGGCGCTGATCCTGGTGTTCTATCTGATCTTCGGCTGCCTGATGGACAGCCTGTCGATGATCCTGTTGACGATCCCGATCTTCTATCCGGTGATCGCGGCGATGGATTTCGGCTTTGTCTCGCTCGCGGCCATGCAGGCCGATGCGGCGCGCGAGGTGCTGGCCCAGGGCATCCCGCCCGGCATGGGGGCCGAGATGCTCGACGGCATCCGCACCGCCATCGCCAGCGGTGCGGAACTGACGCGCGACCAGATGCGCGCGCTCGACATCCGGGTGACGCAAGCCATGGCCGACCGGATCGAGGCCGAGCGGGTCGCGATCTGGTTCGGCATTCTGGTGCTGATCGTGGTCGAGGTCGGGCTGATCACCCCGCCCGTCGGCATGAACCTGTTCATCATCAACGCGATGGACCGCGAGACCCCGATGGTGCAAACCTATCGCTCGGTGCTGTTCTTCATCGGCTCGGACCTGGTGCGGGTGGTCATTCTGGTGCTGTTCCCGATCATCACGCTGGCGCCGCTGATCTGGTTTGCGGGGTAGCGATGGAAGCGGTTTCCGACTGGGACGACGCCTATGCCAATGCCGCGCATATCCCTGGGGCGGCGGATTATCCGCCGCGCTGGGCCGCTGCGGCGGCCGCCTTCCGTGCGGGCCTGGGCGCGCGGGCCGAGCTTGACATCGCCTATGGCGACGCCCCGCGCCAGCGCCTCGACCTGTTCCGGCCCGACGGCGCGCCGCGTGGCCTCGCCGTCTTTGTCCATGGCGGCTATTGGCGGCGTTTCGGCAAATCCGACTGGTCGCATCTGGCCGCCGCGGCCGTGGCGGCAGGCTGGGCCGTGGCGATGCCGCAATACAGCCTGGCCCCCGCCGCCCGCATCCACGCGATCACCCATGAGGTCGGCGCCGCCATCGACCTGCTGGCGATGCGGATCGATGGGCCGATCCGCCTCGCAGGCCATTCGGCGGGCGGGCATCTGGCCGCCCGGATGGTCTGCCGCGACACGCCGCTGCCGCAGGGCGTTCAGGCGCGCATCGCCCATGTGCTGACGGTCAGCGGGGTGCACGATCTGCGGCCGCTCTTGCGCACCGCCATAAATGCCGATCTGCGCCTCGACCCGGCCGAGGCGCAGGGCGAAAGCCCGGCATTGCAGGAGCCACTGCCGGGCACCCGCCTGACCGCCTGGGTGGGCGCGGGCGAACGCCCCGAATTCATCCGCCAGACCGAGCTGATCGCCAATATCTGGACCGGGCTCGGCGCCGCGACGCGCACGGTCCACGATCCCGGCCGCCACCATTTCGACGTGATCGACGGGCTCGNNGGCAAGGATACCTTCAGCCGACTCCCTGTTCCCTCTCATGAATCGCAGACGCCGAAAGGACAGTGCATGACAGACGCCGTGATCTGGTTCGACAACCTCGAGCGCAAGGATGTTCCGCTTGTGGGCGGCAAGAACGCCTCGCTGGGCGAAATGGTGCAGAACCTGCAGCAGGCGGGGATCAAGGTGCCGCCCGGCTATGCCACGTCGTCGGATGCGTTCCGCGAGTACCTGCAGGCCAACGAGCTGAACGAGCTGATCGACACCACGATGACGGCCTATGCCGAAAACCGGCTGACATTGCAGAATGCCGGCCAGCGGATTCGCGAGGCGATCGCGCATGGCGAATGGCCCGAAGCGACTCGCGACGCGATCGTCGCGGCCTATCGCGAACTGGGCAGCCGCGTCGGCAAGGACAACCCGTCCGTTGCCGTGCGTTCCTCGGCCACCGCCGAGGACCTGCCCGATGCCAGTTTCGCCGGCCAGCAGGAGACGTTCCTGAACGTCGCCGGAGAGGCCGAGCTTCTGGATGCCTGCCGGCGCTGCTATGCCTCGCTGTTCACCGACCGGGCGATCAGCTATCGCGCCGTGCAGGGCTATGACCACCGCGATGTGGCGCTGTCGGTCGGCGTGCAGATGATGGTCCGCGCTGATACCGGCGGATCGGGGGTGATGTTCTCGATCGACACCGAATCGGGTTTCGACAAGACCGTGCTGATCAACGCCGCCTGGGGTCTGGGCGAACTCGTTGTCCAGGGCATCGTCACGCCTGACGAATACCAGGTCTACAAGCCGTTCCTCGACAACCACGACCTGTCGCCGATCCTGGAAAAGCGGCGCGGCGCCAAGGAACGCAAGATGATCCTGAACCGCCGCGGGCCCGAGCCGGTGAAGATCGTGCCGACCTCGCGCGCCGAACGCTCGGCCTTTGTCCTGTCCGAGCCGGAAATCCTCGACCTCGCGCGGCAGGCCTGCATCATCGAGGCGCATTACGGCCAGCCGATGGACATGGAATGGGCCCGCGACGGCGATACGGGCGAGCTTTACATCGTGCAGGCCCGGCCCGAAACCGTGCAAAGCCACGCCGAAAAGGGTGCGCTGAAAAGCTATCACCTGGGCGAGAAGGGCCGGACGCTGATCACCGGGCTTTCGGTGGGCGAGGCGGTGGCGACCGGCCATGCGATCCTGATCGAAAGCCCCGCCGAGATCGACCGTTTCATCGACGGGGCGATCCTGGTCACCGGCGCGACCGACCCCGACTGGGTGCCGATCATGAAACGTGCCGCAGCAATCGTGACCGATCATGGCGGGCGCACCAGCCACGCCGCCATCGTCAGCCGCGAACTGGGCGTGCCCGCCATCGTGGGAACCGGCAACGCCACCCATATCCTGCATGACGAGCAGGAGATCACGGTTTCCTGCGCCGAGGGCGAGACCGGCTTTGTCTATGAGGGAATGGCCGATTTCACGGTCGAGACGCTGTCGCTTGACCATGTGCCCGAGACCCGGACCGAGGTGATGCTGAATGTCGGCAACCCGGCCGCCGCCGCCCGCTGGTGGCAGCTTCCCGCCAAGGGTGTCGGGCTGGCGCGGATGGAATTCGTGGTGTCGAACGTGATCAAGGCGCATCCGATGGCGCTGCGCCAGTTCGACGAGCTTGACGATGAAGAGGCAAAGGCCGCGATCGACGAGCTGACCCGCGGATATACCGACAAGTCGCAGTATTTCATCGACAATCTGGCGCGGGGGCTGTCGCGGATCGCGGCGGTGTCCTATCCGGACCCGGTGATCGTGCGGATGAGCGACTTCAAGACCAACGAATATGCCGAACTGATCGGTGGCGCGGCCTATGAGCCCAAGGAAGAAAACCCGATGATCGGGTTCCGCGGTGCCTCGCGCTATTATGCCGACTCCTATCGCCCGGGCTTCGAGCTGGAATGCAAGGCGATCGCCAAGCTGCGCAACAAGATGGGCTTTGACAACGTCAAGGTGATGATCCCGTTCTGCCGCACCCCTGAAGAGGCCGACAAGGTGATTGCGGTGATGCATGAGGCCGGGCTCGACCGCGGGCAGGAGGGGCTGGAGATCTACGTGATGTGCGAGGTGCCCTCCAACGTCATCCTGGCCGAGGAGTTTGCCAAGCGGTTCGACGGCTTCTCGATCGGGTCGAACGACCTGACCCAGCTGACATTGGGCGTGGACCGGGACGCCGAGACGCTGGCCGATCTGTTCGACGAGCGCGACGCGGCGGTGCAGTGGATGATCCGCACGGTGATCGACAAGGCCAAGGCGGCCGGCCGCAAGGTGGGCTTCTGCGGCCAGGCGCCGTCGAACAACCCCGATTTCGCCCGGCTTCTGGTCGAGGCGGGGATCGATTCGATCTCGGTGACGCCGGACAGCTTCCTCAACGTCAAGGAGCATGTGGCCAAGGCCGAGGCCGAAGCCGCCGCGAAGGCCGCCGAATAGCGGCGGCGCCGGCGGCCGGCCCGCGCCGGCCGCCCCTTTCGCTTCGTCGGGCGTTGTGGCAGAGGATTGCATGAACAAGGTTCATGGTGATCATGTCGAAAAAGACCGAAGCCCGCCGGGAACAGCTCCGCAGCCGTCTGATCGATGCCGCCGAAAGGCGGGTCGCCGAAGGGGGCGTGGATGCCCTGCGCGCCCGCGAACTGGCCGCCGAGGTCGGCTGCGCGCTGGGTGCCATCTATACGGTTTTTGACGACCTTACCGAACTGGCCCTGGCGGTGAACGGCCGCACCTTTCGCCGGCTGGGCGCCGCCGTGGCCGAAGCGGTGGCCCGCCAGGGTGAGGCCGCGCCGGGCGATAAACTGGTGACGATGGGCTGCGCCTATCTGCATTTTGCTGCCGCCAACCCGAAAACCTGGCGAGCGATCTTCGAGTTGAAGATGACCGATGCCGATTCGGTTCCCGGCTGGTATCTGGAGGAAATGGCCCGGCTGTTCGCCCTGATCGCCGAACCGTTGAGCCGCCTGCGCCCCGATCTGCCGCCCGAGGATGTCCGGGCCCTGACCCGTGCGCTGTTCTCCTCGGTTCATGGGATCGTTCTGCTGGGCCTGGAAAAGCGGCTTTCGGCCGTGCCCGCAGACCGGATCGAGGCGATGATCGCGATGGTTCTGCGGAATTTCGTGGGGCAGCCCGAGAAAGTTTGAACTCCGTTCATTTTTTTCTTGAACGTCGTTCAGGATGGTGTATGGTGCCGCCATGAACGATGTTCAAGGAGCGTGCGAGATGTTCAGAACACTGTCGACCCTGATGAAAGGCGCCCAGGCCCGGACCGAAGACCGGGTGCGCGACGCCTATGCGATCGAACTGATCGACCAGAAAATCCGCGAGGCCGAGCTGGCCGTCCGCGCCGCCAAGGGCACGCTTGCCAGCCTGATCCAGCGGCGCCGCGCAGAGCAGCGCCTGGTCGACGGGATCGAGACGCGCCGCAGCGATCTCGAAACCCGGGCGCGCGCGGCGCTGGCCGCCGGGCGCGAGGAGTTGGCGACCGAAGCGGCCGAGACGATCGCCGGTCTGGAGAACGAGTTGCGCCTGCGGCGCGAGACGCTCGACCGGCTCGACGCCAAGATCGTGCGCCTGACCCGCTCGGTCGAGGCCGGGCAGCGCCGCATGATCGAACTGCGCCAGGGCGCGGTGCAGGCCCGCGCGGTCAAGCGCGAGGCGGAAATCCAGTCGCGGCTGTCGGCCTCGCTTTCCGGTCAGACCGCCGCGGAAGAGGCGAAGGAGCTGATTGCCCGGGTGCTTGGCCAGGATGACCCGTTCGAGCATTCCGAGATCCTTGCCGAAATCGACGAAGGCCTGGGGAATGAGGGGCTGGCCGACCGGATGGCCGCCGCGGGCTTTGGCAAGGCCACCAGGACCAATGCGGCGGACGTGCTTGCCCGCCTGAAATCCACCAACTGATCCCAGTTCGAAAGGACCCAAGACCATGTTCAGCAACCGTTCCGACAGCTCGACGATCATGAACTTCAACCTGATCGGCGTGATCGTGTCCTATGCGCTGCTTGCCCTGTCGCTGTATCTGTCCCCGGACGTGCCGCTTTCGACCAAGGGCTATTGGGGCATCGGCATTCTGCTGCTGACCCTCAGCCTGGTGAACTGGGTGAAGTACCGGTTCGATGCCAAGCTGACCGAAGACCGGCTGCAGCGGCTGGAAGAGGCCAAGACCGAAAAGATGCTGCACGACTACGTCTCGAAAGACGAAGCCTGAGGAAATCGCGCCGCGGGCCTGGCCCGTGGCGCCCCCCCTTGCCGGGGCTGGCCCCGGTCTGCCGGCTGCGCTACAGGGCCTCCGACCCATCGGAGGCCCGCCCATGTCCAGCCTGCAAATCAAGAAGGGCGCGTCGCGCCATTCGGCCTATGACCTGCGCGATCCCAACGCCCAGCCGGTGGAGCGTCACACGCTTGCCGTGATCGTCGACAACGAGGCCGGCGTGCTGGCCCGCGTGATCGGGCTGTTTTCCGGCCGCGGCTACAATATCGACAGCCTCACCGTGGCCGAGGTGGATCACGCGGGACATCGCAGCCGGATCACCATCGTGACCACCGGAACACCTGCGGTCATCGACCAGATCCATGCCCAGCTCGAACGCATGGTCCCGGTCTATGCGGTGCATGATCTGACCGCCGAGGGGCCGGCGGTGGAACGCGAGCTGGCGCTGTTCAAGGTCGGCGGGCAGGGCGAGAAGCGGGTCGAGGCGTTGCGGCTTGCCGATATCTTCCGGGCCAATGTGGTCGATTCGACGCTGGACAGCTTTGTCTTCGAGATCACCGGAACCGCCCAGAAGGTCGACGCCTTTGCCGATCTGATGCGCCCGCTCGGCCTGATCGAGATGGCCCGCACCGGGGTCGCGGCGCTGGCCCGTGGTGCCGCCTAGCGCGATTCCGACCTGACCGCGTCGGAAACGGGCGCGTCAGGGCACCGCACCGGCCGCAGCCTTTGCCCGTCGAACCGATGGGGGCTGCCGATGGCCAAGGATCTTTCGCCTGTCCTGCGCGATGTCGCCGCGGCGCGGGGGCTGCCCAACGCCCATTACACCGATCCCGCCACATGGGCGGCCGAACGCGACGCGCTGCTGTTCGGCCAATGGGCCGGGATCGCCTTCGCCGACGATGTTCCGGCGCCGGGCGATGCCTGGCCGGTCGATTATGCCGGTGTCCCGGTGCTGGTGCTGCGCGACCGGGCGGGTGCGATCCGCGTGTTCCAGAATGTCTGCCGCCACCGCGGCATGATCCTGGTCGACCGGCCCGGCCCGATCCGCGGCGCGATCCGCTGCCCCTATCATTCCTGGTGCTACGGCCTCGATGGCCGGCTCGTCGCCACGCCGCATGTCGGTGGGCCGGGGCAGAACGCGCATCCGCAGGTCGACCGCGACACCCTGGGTCTGATCGAACTGCGCGCCCATGTCTGGCGCGGCGTCGTGTTCGTCAATCTCGACGGCCAGGCACCCGCTTTCGACGACGCCCATGCCGATCTGATCGGCCGTTGGGGCGCGCTCGACCAGCCGCTCCATTCGGACGCCGCGTCGATGTTCGCGCTCGACGTTGCCTGCAACTGGAAGCTGGCGGTCGAGAACTACTGCGAAAGCTATCACCTGCCCTGGGTTCATCCCGGGCTCAACAGCTATTCCCGGCTGGAGGATCACTATCATATCGAGGCGCCGGGCCGGTATTCGGGCCAGGGCACGCTGGTCTACCGGCAGTTGCAGGGCGAAGATGGCACGACCTTTCCCGACTTTGCCGGGCTGCCCGCAAAATGGGACACCGGGGCGGAATATGTCGCGCTTTATCCCAATGTGCTGTTCGGGGTGCATCGCGACCACGGTTGCGCCATTCTGCTGATGCCGCAGGGGACCGAACGCACGGTCGAACGGGTCGCGATCCACTATGCCCGGCCCGACACCGACCCGGCCTTGCGCGCGCGCAACACCGAACAATGGCGCGCGGTGTTCGAAGAGGACATCCTTGTCGTCGAGGGCATGCAGCGCGGCCGCCATGCGCCGGGCTTCGATGGCGGCCGTTTCTCTCCCGCCATGGACGGCCCGACCCATTGCTTTCACGCCTGGGTCGCGGCGCGCCTCGAACGGGGATGAGCTGGGCCGATCCGGTGCTCGACGCGGCACTGCTCGATGCCCACGGGCAGGGCGATACGGGCGCGCTGATCGGCCTTTATGCCCTTGCCGCCGAGCGGGCGGAGGCCGCCGCCGCGGCCGAAGCAGCGGGGTTCTTCCGCACCCAGGCCTGGGTCTTCGCGCTCGAGGCCGGGGATCCCAGGGCGGGCG
>DNSZ01000251.1 GCA_003500165.1 Paracoccaceae bacterium
TGCCGGGCCGATGACCCCGGATCAATGGCAGGCGCATGTCACGCGCGAGGCGGCGCTGGAGATCGGACAATGGCTCGAGGCCCGAGGAAGACTGCACGCCCCCATCGCAAGCCTCAGCCTCGGCGACCTCGAAGCCATGGCCAGCAACGCGATCTCGCGCTGGATCGTGCTCCAGTCCGAAAAGCTCCAGAGGGCGGGTTGGCCGCCCGAGGACCCGATCGGGACCTTCTTGCTCGGATAGCGCTCTGCGCCGTCTGCGCCCGCGAGGCGCGCGGCTTCGGCTACTGCCACGGCCTCCGCTGGTCTGTTCGTCGCTGCGATCGATCCACCGGATCGACCGCTGGCCTGCGGCCACCGCTCCTCACCCCCTATCACCGCTTCTGCTCGCGCCGCTGTCAGGACGTGGGCAGCGCCATCGCCAAAAGGAACAACGGCATGATCGACAAGACCGCGCGCGAGGCGCAGGCAATCCGCGATGCACGGACGCCCTTTGCCGAAGCGCTCACCGACCTCGGGCTCATGGAGCCCTTCTTCCACCGCAGCGCCGAGGACATCGACCGGCTTATCGAGGCGGCCGTCACCGGCTACATCGACAGCATGCAGGACCAGGCCGCGCGCAAGGAGCGCACCGGCACCGTCCTGGATGACCCTCTGCCTTTCTAGTCGGAGGGAGAAATGACCAACGGTGAAATCTGGAGAACCGTCCCGAGCGTCCCCGACGTGCTGGCGAGCAGCGAGGGGCGCGTGATGCTCGCGCCCTATCGCGGTCCGATGCCCAAGGGCGGCGAACGATCCTACGGGGGCACGCCGACCTTCGGCGTGTGGAACAAGCAGGATGCCCGCTTCATCGTCGTGGTGCGCGGAACGACCTACAAGGTCGCGAGGCTCGTCGCGGAGGCATTCCACGGACCCGCGCCATTCGATCGCGCCGTCGTCATGCATCTTGACGAGAACGCCGCGAACAATCGCGCCGACAACTTCGCGTGGGGGACGCAGCGCGAGAACCTGAACGCGCCCGGTTTCCTCGAATACTGCCGCGGGAGGACCGGAGATCGTCATCCCGTCGCCGTCGGCAAGCGTCGGAGGGCACAGTCATGATCGACCTGAACGACGACACCGCGTCCTGCAGCTGGTCGCACCTGCTCGAGGCGGCCACCGAGAACGCCGTCACCGACTTCGAGATCGAGTTCTGCGACAGCCTCCGCGAGAAGCTCGCGCGGTTCGGCGACAGCGCCCGGCTGACGGACGCGCAGTTCCACAAGCTGACCTGCATCGCGCAGGCCGGCGGATTCTGGGAGCGCGAGCGATGATCGACCTCAACCATGGCTCGGGCTGTCTCTACGGCGCCGACGCGCCACGCCCGCCCATCGCGGAAGCCGTGTCCGCCGCCATCGACACGGCGCTGTCCGCGCGCCACCGCGCCGAGCGTCCGCGGACCTATGTCAGTTCCTCGGGTCTCGGCCGCGACTGCCTGCGCCAGATCCAGTACGACTTCCTCGCGGTGCCGAAGGACGATGGCCTGGAGTTCGCACCGCGCACGCTGCGCATCTTCGAGGCGGGCCACCGGGCCGAGGACATCGTCGCCGGCTGGTTCCGGATCGCCGGGTTCGACCTGCGCACCGAGCGTCCGGACGGCCGCCAGTTCGGGTTTGAGGCCCTCGGCGGGCGCTTCAAGGGCCATATCGACGGTTGCTTCGTCTCGGGCCCGGTCGCGATGGACTATCCCGCGCTCTGGGAGAACAAGGCGCTCGGCGCAGCCAGCTGGAAGGACGTGGTCAAGCGCGGCGTCAGCCTCGCGCGCCCCGTCTATGCCGCCCAGATCGCGCTCTATCAGGCCTACATGGACCTGCCGGCCCCGGCGCTCTTCACCGCGCTGAACCGCGACACGATGGAGCTGCACGCCGAGCTCGTGCCGTTCGACGCGCATCTCGCGCAGGAAATGTCGGACCGCGCCTTCGCCGTGGTGCGAGCCTCCGAGGCCGGGGAATGGCTGCCGCGGGCGGCGGCCGAGCCCACGGCGGTCCTCTGCCGGGGTGGCATGGCAGCCGGCAAGTGGCACGCGCCCTGCGCATGGGCTGAACGGTGCTGGGGAGAGCGGCGATGATCCCCGATGCCTATGAGCTCAAGCGGATCGTGCGCGCCCATCGCGAGCGGTTCTGGTGCTCCGATCTACTCGCAGCGGCGGAGTTCGCGCCGATCTATTTCTTCGACGATCAGGCGGCATTCGATGGCGACAGCGTCGACCGTGCGATGACCCGGGTGCTGACCGGTCCGCTTCGGCTGCCGCATCCCTCCGTGATCTTCGAGGTGCGCGAGCAGCGCGCGTCTCCCTCGGGCCTGATCGTCTGCGCCCGTGCCGACGGTGACATCGTCGAGGCCACGTTCCTCATGCGCAAGCGGGCGCCGCGCGGCTGGACGGATTGCCTGGTGCGGATCTGGATGCATCCGGACGGCAAGGCGGAGATCGAGGGCAACCCGGCCGAGCGGAGCGACGAGATGGTCCGTGGCCACGGCGAAGTCGCCGCCGGCATCGTCTGGCGAGCGCTGACCATCCTCGGCGCGTCCCCGGAAATCCGCGACCGCAAGGTGTCGCTCGCGAAGCGGTCCCGCCTGTCCCGCGAGGGCGTGCGCGGTTGGGTCTGGCGCCAGGTCGCCTTCGATCCGGCCCGCTTGCGCGCCGCAACGCCGCCGCAGGGCGGCACTCACGCCAGCCCGCGCTGGCACATCCGCCGCGGTCACTGGCGGCAGCTCGCCGACGGGCGCCGGGTCTTCGTCCGTCCGTGCGAGGTGGGCGATCCGACCCGCGGCGGGATCGTCAAGGATTACGCAGTGGAGATGCCCCAGCCATGACCGAGTTCACACCATCCGCCACGCAGGCCGCCGCGATCCGCCAGATCAAGGAGTGGTTCGAGACCCGAACCGAGCAGCAGCAGGTATTCCGCCTCTTCGGCTATGCCGGGTCCGGCAAGACCACCGTGCTGAAGTTCGCGCTCGACGAACTCGGGCTCTCGCCCCACCGCAGCGCGAAGGACGGCCGCTGCGTGCCCGGCGTCGTCACCGCCACCTTCACCGGCAAGGCCGCGCTGGTGCTGACCCGCAAGGGCACGCCGGCGCGTACCATTCACAGCCTGATCTACTCGGTGATCGAGTCGACCGAGGAGGAAATCGAGGAGGCTGCCCGCAAGATTGCAATGGCCGAACGCGACGCGCGTCGTCTCACCGGGTTCGCGCGCACCACGGCCGATGCCGCGATCGAGGCGATGCGCCAGGGGCTCTCGGCCATGAAGTACCCGCGCTTCGCGCTGAACCCGCAGAGCGACGCGGCGGACGCCCGACTGATCGTGC
>DNSZ01000291.1:0-19947 GCA_003500165.1 Paracoccaceae bacterium
GGCCTCGTCGCAGCCATCGGCAAGGCCGCGCCAGGCCTCGCCGAGGCCTGGCTCAATGCCTTTCCCGACTGGTCGGACGAACTCATCGTCGTCGCGCCCCACGGCGTCCCGGCCTCGGAATCCCTCGCCGGGCGGGTCCAGCTGCTGCGCGGCGCCCACCCCTACCCGGACGCCGAGGGTGAGGCGTCGGCCCGGCGCCTGCTGGCCGAAGCCGTCTCCCTGGGCCCCGACGACCTGCTCATCGTGCTTCTTTCCGGCGGCGGCTCGGCGCTGCTGGTGCAGCCGGCGGGCGACATCTCGCTGGCCGAGAAACAGGCGGTGACCAATGCGCTGCTCGATTCGGGCGCGCCGATCTCGGCGATCAACACGGTGCGCAAGCATCTCAGCCGGGTGAAGGGCGGGCAGCTGGCCGCCCGCGCCGCGCCGGCCCGGGTTTTCAGCCTGTTGATGTCGGATGTGCCGGGCGACGTGCCGGGCGACATCGCGTCGGGACCGACCGTGGGCGAGGCCAGCACCCAGGCCGAGGCGCGCAGCATCCTGCAGGCCTATGACATTCCGATCCCCGAATCGGTTGCCACGGCGCTGCGGGGGCCGGCCGGCGTGGTGCCGCCTGGCGCGCTTGGAAATGTGATCAACCGGATCGTCGCCGCCCCCGCCCAGTCGCTGGAGGCGGCAGCGGCAATGGCGCGCGAGCGTGGCGCCCGGGCCGAGATCCTGGGCGACGCGATCGAGGGCGAGGCGCGGGCAGTGGCCCGGGACCATGCCGCGCGCGCGATGGCCGTGGCGGCACAGCTGCGGCCGGGCGATGCCCCGGTCGTCCTGTTGTCGGGCGGCGAATGCACGGTGAAGCGCAGCGGCACCGGTCGCGGCGGGCCGAATGCCGAATATGCGCTGGCGCTGGCCATCGCGCTGGACGGTGCGTCGAGCATCGCCGCGATCGCCTGCGACACCGACGGGGTGGACGGCAATGCCGAGGTCGCCGGCGCGATCGTCGGTCCGGGAACGCTGCGACGCGCCCGCGCCGCCGATGTCGATCCCGATGCCGCGCTGGCCGACAACGATGCGCACGGCTTTTTCGGTGCCATCGCGGACCGGGTGGTGACCGGTCCGACCCTGACCAATGTGAACGACTTTCGCGCGATCCTGGTGACCCCGCCGTCGAAATAGGCCAGCGGCCTGGCGCCCCGCGCGCATGGCGGGGGCCAATGACGGTCATGGCCAATGACCGTTCGTCAGCCGGTTGGCGGCGCGGCTTGCACCATCGCCAGCAGGCCGACCAGCGCCAGCACCGCCGACAGCAGACAGGCCAGCGTCCGCACCGTGTTCCAGAACGTCCAGCGCGGCAGATAGGTCTCGGTCCAATAGGCGCGCGTGGTGTCCCGGTCCGCCACCATGCCGGCCAGTGCCGTGTTCATCGGCACGTTGAAGATCACGGTCACGCCAAAGCAGCCGACCAGATAGACGGCCCCGGCCAGCAGGATCGACAGGCCGGCCGGGCCGCCATGGCGGGTCGCGCCATAGCCGATGACGGCCAGCGACACCGCTGCCATGCCAAGAAACAGCGCCATGAAAACCCAGCGAAAGACCTCGCGGTTGATGACCTGCATCGCCGCCACCCCGCCCGACCCCGCCGTCCGCGACAGCGACCGCATGATGAAGTCGGAAAAGGCCAGGAACACGCCGCCAAGCAGCGCATAGGCCAGGATGGCAACCTGCATCAGGAGGAAGAAGAAAAGCGACATCGGGATACTCCCTTTCTTTGGGCGTGCGGCGGGGGGGCGCCCCCGCCTGTTTTCAGGGTCAACCGGGGGCCCGGCGGGTGGCCGCGCCAGCGCCGGGCCGCCAGGCCAGAACGCACAAGGCCGCGATCACCAGTTCCAGCAGGAGCGCCGCAAGGATGCCGTTCGATGGCATGCCATCGGCGACCAGCCCCACAAGGCGCCCGGCGGGGAAGGCCAGGAACACCGCCAGGGCGGCAACCATCGCCGGTTGGCGCAGCGCCGGCCGGAAGATCCCGGCCAACATGACGGCGCCAAAGGCGGCCAGCCCGGCCCCGGGCGCACGCAATTCGCTCAACAGGCTCGGGTCCGACCCGATGGCGATACCATAGCCAGCATAGAACCCTTGCGGCGCAAAAAGGATGGCACCGCCGATGCCCAGCGCGGTGGCGCCGGCGATGCCAAGGGTGATCTTCTGAAAACGGGTGCGGATCATCGGATTGCCTTTCGTCTGGAGGATCGGTCGAATCTCACGCCGCGACCGGCCAGGTGCCGGCGCGCGCGGCCGCCATGGCGAAATCCGCAAAATCCCGCGGCGCGCGGCCCAGCGCACGCTGCACCCCGTCCGTGACATGGGCGTTGCGCCCGTCGAGCGTTTCGCGCGCGATCGCGGTAAAGACGTCGGCGACGAAGTCACCGCCCGACTGCGCGATGTTGGCATGAAACGCCTCGAAGCTGATCGGGATGTGCCGGATCGGCCGCCCGATGGCCGCCGTCAGCGCGGCCGCCATCTGGGCAAAGCTCAGCAGGCGCGGCCCCGTCACCTCGTAGAGTTCGCCCCGGTGACCCGCTTCGGTCAGCGCCGCGACCGCCACATCGGCGATATCGTCGATGTCGATGATCGGTTCGGGCGTGTCACCGCCGGGCATCGGCAGGATGCCGGCAAGGACCGGGTCGCGCAGATAGCCCTCGCTGAAGTTCTGGGCGAACCAGGCGGCGCGGATGATCGTGAAATCCATGGCCGAATTGCGGACCACATCCTCGCCCTGGCGGGCGTGGTGCTCGCCCCGCCGCGACAACAGGACCAGATGTTCGACGCCCGCCGCCCGGGCCGTTTCGCAAAACGACCCCAGCCGGTCGACCGCACCGGGAAAGGCGAGGTCCGGGAAATACGTCACATAGGCCGCGCGCACGCCTTCAAGGGCGGGCGCCCAGCTGCCCGGCGCCTCCCAGTCGAAGGGCGTGGCGGAACGCCGCGCGCCGCGACGGACGGGCTGGCCGCGCGCATCGAGCCGCGCGGCAACGCGGCGGCCGGTCTTGCCGGTGGCGCCGACAACAAGGATGGGTTGGGTCTGCATCGGGTCTCTCCCCTGTTTCGTGTTGATGCCCTGGGGATAGCCGCCGCGAGGCGGGACGGTCTTGACCGACGGTGCCAGCGTCTTGACCGCCGCCGCCAGGGCACGGTCACGGGCCGCGGCACGCCTTGCGATAGCTCGCCGGGGTCGTGCCCACCCAGCGCCGGAACGCACGGGTAAAGGCGCTTTGCTCGGAGAACCCGGTCAGAAAGGCGATTTCGGCCAGCGAATGGCCGTTGTCGCGCAACAGCCCCATGGCCAGATCGCGGCGGGTCTCTTCGGTCAGGGTCTGGAACCGCCTGCCCTGCTCGGCCAGACGGCGATGGAAGGTGCGCGCGCTCAGCCCCAGACCGCGGGCGATATCGTCCATCTTGGGGCTGCCCTCGCTGAGCGCCTGCGCGATGGCGTCCCGGGCCCGATCGACAAGCGGGGGGTCGTCGGCGATCTCGGCCAGGGCGGCATCGAGATGCCCGATCAGGTAACGCGAGATCCCCTCATCGCCCAGGATGTTGGGTTGCGCCAAGGTCTCGGGCGACAGCACGATCGCGTCGAGACCGGCATCGAACCGAACCGGGCAGCCGAACCATTCCGCATGGGCGGCGAGCGATTTCGGGGCGGGATGCCCGACCAGCACCTCGACGGGGATCACCGGTTGCGGGCTGACCTGCCGGGCCAGCGCAATCGTCGCGACCAGCGTCGTCTCGTTCGACAGCCGCAGGCCCAGGCGCCGTTCGCCGGGCCGGTGGAGGATGTAGAGCATGCCGCGCGGGTCGGGCCGCAGTTCATAGCGCACCACGCTGGTCCACAGCCGGGCATAGCGTTCGACCCGCGACAGCGATCCGCGCAGGTCGCGCGCCGCCTTCCAGGCCAGCCCCAGGGCGCCATATTCGTCGCAGCGCATCGCGGCGCCGACGCGCACCGGCAGATCGGTCGCGTCGACCTGCGCGGCGATCCGTTCCAGCATGTCGTAATAGGTGTCGGCGGGGATCATCGCCGCAGGCTCCCACGGCCCGTCCGGATCGATCCCGGCCGCGGCCAGCAAGGCGGCGCCGTCGATGCCGGCGCCCGCCGCGGCAACCATCTTTCGCGCGAACAGCGATGTGACCTGGCCCATGCCGGCAAGCCTACGCCGCAGCGAGCGACAGGCAAGGCGCGGGCGCGATGCACCGCCAAGGGTCGTTTTGGGGTCTTTCACGGCATGGCCGGGCAGGGTAGGAGACAGGCAAGACCGTCAGGAGGATTGCCCATGAACGCCCCGCATCAAAGCTCCGGCTTCTTTACCGAGACGCTTGCCAAACGCGACCCCGAGATCGCCGCCGCGATGGCCCAGGAGCTTGGCCGCCAGCGCGACGAGATCGAGCTGATCGCGTCCGAGAACATCGTCAGCCGCGCGGTGCTCGAGGCACAGGGCGGCGTGATGACCAACAAATACGCCGAGGGCTATCCCGGCCGGCGCTATTACGGTGGCTGCCAGTTCGTCGACATCGCCGAGGAGCTGGCGATCGACCGCGCCAAACAGCTGTTCGGCTGCGGTTTCGCCAATGTGCAGCCGAATTCGGGCAGCCAGGCCAATCAGGGCGTCTTTCTGGCGCTGGTCAAGCCCGGCGACACGATCCTGGGCATGAGCCTCGACGCCGGCGGGCATCTGACCCATGGCGCGGCGCCCAACGTATCGGGCAAGTGGTTCGACGCGGTCCATTACGGGGTGCGGCGCGACACGCTGGATGTGGATTACGACCAGATCGCCGCACTTGCCGCCGAACACAAGCCGAAGCTGATCATCGCCGGCGGCTCGGCGATCCCGCGGCAGCTCGACTTTGCCCGGTTCCGCGAGATCGCGGATTCGGTCGGCGCCTGGCTCCTGGCCGATGTCGCCCATTATGCCGGGCTGATCGCCGCGGGGGTCTATCCCTCGCCCTTCCCGCATGTCGATGTGGCCACGACGACCACCCACAAGACGCTGCGCGGCCCGCGCGGCGGGATGATCCTGACCGATGACGAGGCGCTGGCGAAGAAGTTCAACTCGGCGATCTTTCCCGGCATCCAGGGCGGGCCCCTGATGCATGTGATCGCGGCCAAGGCGGTGGCCTTCGGCGAGGCGCTGCGGCCCGAATTCCGCGCCTATCAGGAGCAGGTGATCGCCAACGCCCAGGCGATGGGGGCGGCGCTGACCGAAGGCGGGCTCGACCTGGTCACGGGCGGCACCGACAGCCATCTGCTGCTGGTCGATCTGCGGCCCAAGGGGGTAAAGGGGAACCACACCGAAAAGTCGCTCGGCCGGGCGCATATCACGGTCAACAAGAACGGCATCCCGTTCGACACCGAAAAGCCGGTGATCACCAGCGGCATCCGCCTGGGGTCGCCCGCAGCCACGACGCGCGGCTTCGGCGCGCCCGAGTTCGCCCAGGTGGGGCGCTGGATCGTCGAGGTCGTCGACGGGCTGGCGGCCAACGGCCCCGAAGGCAACGCGGCGGTCGAGGCCAAGGTGAAGGCCGAGGTGACCGAACTCTGCGCCCGTTTCCCGGTCTATCCGGGGATGTGACGGGGCGGCGGGCCGGTGCGCGCCTGCGGTAGTGGCGCGGCCGCCACCCGGCGCAGCAGATCGATCATCCCCGCCACCTGATGCGCCGCCGTGGCGTGGCCCTTTTCGGCGCTGGCGCGGCTGGCGTCGCCCACCACGCCGGTTTCGCTCAGGTCGCTGGCGATCCAGCCATAGCTGACCGGGCCGATCGGCGACAGCGCGGTTGCCTCGGCGCTTGACCGATTGTCGGCCGCCTGCGCCATGTCCACCGTGTCGGGGCGAAAGGCCAGCATCAGCGAGGTTTCGACATCGCCGCCATGGATGCCGAATTGCCGTTCGCGGTCGGAAAACAGGCCCGCGGGGGTGCCGAAGGCCGACCATTGGCATTTCACCGCCAGCATCCCGGCCTCTACCCGCAATTCGCGGGAGAGGATCGACACCAGGTCCAGATTGCCGCCATGGGAGTTGACGATCACGATCTTGCGCAGCCCGGCGCGGGCCACCGACAGGCCGATCTCGAACCAGGCGCGCAGCGCGGTCTCGGCGCTCAGCGTCAGGGTGCCATAAGCGAACAAATGTTCGTTTGATTTCCCGACGGCCTGGATCGGCAGGATGCGGATATCGAGATCGCCGGGACAGTCGGCCCGCAACCGGTCGAGCATGCCCTGTGCTATCATCGTGTCGGTGCCCACCGGCAGATGTGGCCCGTGCTGCTCGATGGCGGCGGTGGGCAGGATCGCGACGGTTTGCATCGGGTCGATGGCGGCGAACTCGCCGCTGCGATAATCGGCCCAGTCCAGGCGGCGGGTCATGGCAACTCCTTCGGGACATAGGTGGCGTCGAGCCGCGAGCGCAGATAGTCGGCCGCCCGGATCGCCGGATAACGCGGCGTCCCGGTTCCGGGCAGCGCGGCAAGGCTGGTGTCGGGATGGGCCTCGAGGAAGAACGCGACCGACCGGCGCGGCCGCGCCGGCGCCCGCACCCGATGCGGGGTCGAGACATAGATGTCGTTGGTCCAGCGCATCAGCGCGTCGCCGATATTGACCACATAGGCACCGGGCAGATGCGGCGCGTCGATCCAGTCGCCGCCGCGCGGCCGGATCTGCAGCCCCGGCTCGCCATCGGTCAGCAGCAGCGTCAGCGCGCCGTAGTCGCTGTGCGCCCCCGCACCGACCTCGCCCGGCTTGCCGGCAGCGGGCGGATAGCGCAGCAGCCGCAGGGTCGACATGGATGCCCGAAAGGCGCCGTCGAAGTGATCGGGGCCCAGCCCCAGATCGCGGGCGACGGCGCGCATCAGCCCGGTCCCGAGATCGAGCATCGCATCGAAATAGGCCAGCATGGTGGGCCGGAACGCGTCCAGCGCCGGCCACGGATTGACCCCGCGGAACGCCTCGCCGGCCAGGACACCGGGATCGTCCGGCGCCAGTTCGAGCCCGATGTTGTATGTTTCCTTGCGGTCGACCTGACCGGTCGCATCGTCCAGCGATTCGTCGCCTTCGGCCCCCCAGCCGCGATTATGCGGGTTGGTGCGGATTGACACGCGCGCCTTGTCGGCCGTCGGCAGGGCAAAGAACGCATCGGCCTGGGCAAAGACCCGGGCGCACAGCGCGTCGGGCACCCCGTGTCCGGTCAGCAGAAAGAACCCCGGCCCGCGGCAGGCCGCGCCCAGATCGGCGGCAAAGGCCGCGGGGTCGCTGCCAAAGCGCTGCCAGTCGAGGATCGGGATCACGCCGGTGCCTCCGACCGTCTGGGAACGGGCCCGATGAACCGGTCCATGGTGCGGGCCACCCGCCGCAGATGCCGGGCACGGCTTTGCGGGGTCGACGCATCCATCGCATAATGCGCGGCAAAGGCGACCTTGCGGCGCGGCGCGCACAGAACGCCCAGACCGCGCAAGAGCGTCCGCCGCCCGGGCGCGCCGACAAAACGGGTCAGCCACCAGCTGGCCCCGCAGGTGGTGAAGACGCCGAGCCGGGTGACATGGGTCAGCCCCGGGCGGATGTCGCGATTGGCGTCATCGGGCATGAGGAAGGCGCAGCCCGGCACCAGCACCCGGTCGAGCCAGCCCTTGAGCATCGCGGGCAGGCCGTACCACCAGGTCGGATAGACAAAGATCAGCGTGTCGCACCAGCGCAGATCGGCAACGGGATCGGCAACGGCCGCGCCGTTCCGTGCCTCGTCCAGATAGATGTCAAGCTCCGCCGCGGTCAGGACCGGCTCGAAGCCCTGCGCATAAAGGTCGATCAGCCGGGTTTCTGCGCCCGCATCGTGCAACCGGTCCAGCACCGTATCGCGCACCGCAGCGGTGAAGCTGTCGGGCTTCGGATGGCAATGGACGATCAAAGCGCGCATCACAGGCTCCTCATTTCGCGGTCGACCCGCGCCAGATAGGCGGCGCGCCGCGCATCGCTGGCCCGGTTCATGTCGTAAAGCGCGAGGTAGCGCATCCTGTCGGGCCGGCAGACATGCCAGACCGCCCGGGTCACGCATTTTCGCGGCGGGTCGCCGGCCATGAAGGCGCGCAGCCGGGTGCCGCCATAGGTGGTGACGGCGGCCAGCTTGCGGATATGGGTCAGGTTCGGTTTTACCTTGCCGTAGACCAGCCTGAACGACACGCCGGGCAGGAACACCCGGTCGAGAAAGCCCTTCAGGATCGCCGGATAGCCGAAATTCCACACCGGAAAGACCAAGATCAGCGCCTGGGCCGCGCGCAGCCGGTCGACATAGTCCTGAACGGCGGACAGGTTCGGCCCCACGTCGTGATAGCCGCGCCGTTCGACCTCGGTCAGGACCGGCTGGAAGCCTTCGGCGTTCAGGTCGCAATCGTCCACCTCCCACCCCCGCTTGGTCAGGGTTTCGACCACGCGGGCGTGCAGCGCGGCCGAGAAGCTCTCGGGACAGGGATGGGCGAAAAGGACCAGCGCGCGGGTCATGGCGCTAACCCGCGCCAGGTGCAATCGGCCGGCAGCGACGCATACCTCACTCCGCCGCCTGCAGTTTGGGATAGGCGTACATCCGGTCATAGCCCCAGTCGGGATCGTCCCAGGCGATCATCTTGCCGGGGTTCAAGAGCCCCTTCGGATCGGCTTCGCGCTTGAATGCCAGTTGCCGGTCGTCGACCGTCTGGCGCCCGCCCTCTTCCAGCGTGTAGCGGTGCGGGTTGAAGATCAGCGCGCCCGCATCCTCGTGGATACGAATGATCTCGTCGAGCCGTTCCTCGGTGGTGAACCGGACCAGGCTGAGGCCCGCGAACATCACCTTGCCATTCTCGCGGATCACCTCGAGATGCTGCAGCACCTCGGGCGAAAACGCCGCCCGCATCCTTTTCACCAGGTCGCGATGCTGCGGAAAGCCATAGCGGACCTGCAGATAGGTGATGGCGGGGTCGAACTTGAGTGCCCGTAGCGTGGTGTGGTTCCAGCCATATTCGAACACCGGGCCCGGGTCGCGATCCCAATCACTGGCGTCGGAGCGATAGATGACGCGCGCCGCGGGCCGCCGTGCGGTGAAGGTTTCGAACCCGTCCATCGATTGCGGCGCCACCATGATGCCCACCAGATGGGTATCCGCGGTCACATGGGGTTTGACGCGCTGGAAATAGGCATGCGCGGTCGGCGCCTCATAGACGCTGGCGATCTTGATCAGGATGCCGTCTTCGTTGGCGAGTTCCTCGGCATAGGCCATGGCATCCGCAAAATCGTCGAAGGCCACGAACATCCCCACCCAGTCATAGGCCGGCGCCAGCGGCATTTCGAGTTCGGTGATGATCCCGTTCGTGCCATAGGCATGGGAAACGCGGGCCAGTTCCTCGCCCCGGAATTCGAGGATGCGCGGCTCGGCCTCCATGGTCACCACCCGCAGCCGGATGATGTTGCCCAGATCGCGCAGCGAGCCCCAGGTGCACGATCCGACCCCGCCCGACCCCCCGGCGATGAAACCGCCGATCGTGGCCGTGGCCCAGGTGGAGCTGAACATCCGCAACTCCTGGCCCGATTCGGCCTGGCACGCGGCATCCAGGTCCTTCAGCAGGATGCCCGGTTCGCAGATCACCCGGCCGGGGTGGATCGCCTTGACGCGGCCCATGTTCTGCAGATGCATCACGCAGCCGCCTGCGAGCGGCATCGCCTGGCCGTAATTGCCGGTCCCCGCGCCCCGGGTCGTCACCGGGCAATCATGGGCATAGCAGGTGCGCAGCACCTCGATCACCTCTTCCTCGTTCCGGGGCCGCACCACGAAATCGGCGGTGACATGGTCGAGACGCGCCTTCAGGACCGGCGAATACCAGAAGAAGTCGCGGCTGGCCGCGCGGATCGCGGTTTCCTTTGCCTCGATATCGAGATGCGCAAGCGCGGCTTTGGCGGCAGCAATATTGTCTTTCATGGGGTCTCCATCAACGGGTCGAGCTCGGCATAGTCGGGCAGCGTGCGGTCGATGGCCCGCCCGGCGCGCAGCACGATCCGGTCCGTTTGCGGCCGCGCGAACAGCTCGGTCCAGGATCGCGCGCGGCAGATCACCAGATCGGCGGATGCGCCGGGGGACAGGCTGGGCGCATCGAAGCCGCAGGCCCGCGCGGGATTGCCCAGGACCGACTGCACCCAGTCCGCATCGGCATGGTCCAGATGGGCGATCCGGGTCGCCTCGCGCAGCACCTCGATCATGTCGAGATCGCCATAGGCATAGAACGGGTCGCGGGTGTTGTCGGACGCGAACGACACGCTGATCCCCCGCGCCTTCATCTCGTGGACCAGCGTGACGCCGCGCCAGCGCGGCGTGCGGCCTGCGACACGGTCCTGCAGATACAGGTTGCACATCGGCAGGCTGACGACGTTGATGCCCGCCTTCGCCATCAGGTCGAGCGTGCGCTGCGCCTCGGCCGCGTCCTGCATCGCCAGCGAACAACAATGCCCCACCGTGACCGGTGCGTCGAACCCCGTTGCCAGCACGGCTTCGGCAATCCGGCGCAGCGTCCCCGGCCCGGGATCGCCGTTTTCATCGACATGCAAGTCCACGGGCAGGCCCCGGTCGGCGGCCATGGCCAGGAAATCCGCCAGCGCCCGGTCGAAGCCGGGCACGTCATAGGTGACCATGCCCAGAACACCGCCGGCTTGCGCCACCAGATCGGCGGTGTGGGCAAACGGGCCGTCGGGCGACACGTTTTCACATGAGACCAGACAGACGGCCTGCAAATCGATCCGGTCCGCCCAGTCGGCCCGCAACGTCGCAAAGACCGGCCAGCTGATATCGTCCTGCGGCGGCAGCGAATCGAGATGGGTGCGGATCGCCCGCGTGCCATGGGCGTGGGCGCAACGCAGGGCAAACTCCATGCGGGCGCGCACATCGCGGGCGGACCAGTTGACGGCCCGGTCCGCCGCGACCGTCTCCAGCGCCCCCAGGAAGGTGCCGTCGGGGTTGGCCGCGCGGCCCCAGATATGCCCCTTGTCCAGATGGGTGTGCATGTCGACAAAGGCCGGGAACGCCATGGCGCCATTCATCGCCACCGGCGTGCCGCCCGCAGCGGCAATCCGGCCGTCCGCGATCGACAGATCGGTCCGCACCAGATCGCCCTTCTGACCCAGCAGACAGGCCGGCACCGTCACGTCGCACAGCGTCAGCGGGCCGTCGGGCAGCGTCCGGAAATCCATCAGCGATCCCGCTTCAAGGCGCTTTCGTGCCATTTGCGCAGCAGCATGTGGCTGAGAAAGGACAGCCCGGCAAAGATGATCACCCCGGTCCCGGCCACGAGCAGCAGGGCCGCGAACATCCGCGCGATGTTCAGCCGATAGCCGGCCTCCAGAATGCGGAACGCCAGCCCCGATCCCATGCCGCCCGTGCCGGCAACGAATTCCGCCACCACCGCGCCGATCAGGCTAAGGCCGCCGGCAATCCGCAGGCCGGCCAGGAAGTAGGGCAGCGCCGAGGGAATCTGCAGATAGCGCAACCGCTGCCAGCGCGTGGCGCCATAGATGCGGAACAGATCGCGCAGGTTGTGATCGGCCGAATGAAGCCCCAGCGTGGTGTTCGCAAGGATCGGGAAGAACGCCACCAGCCAGGCGCACAGCACCAGGGCCGCGATCCGGTTGTCGACATAGATCATGATCAAGGGCGCGATCGCCACCACCGGCGTCACCTGCAGGATCACCGCATAGGGGTAGAACGACATCTCGAACCAGCGCGACTGGTTGAACAGGATCGCCAGGCCGACACCGCCCAGCACCGCCGCGGCCAGCGCCAGCATGGTGATCTGCAATGTCACCAGAAGCGCGCTGAACAGCATCGCCCGATCTTCGATCAGGGTTTCGAACACGGCGCCCGGACCGGGCAGGATGTAGTGCGGGATCGCGTTCCAGACGACGATCCGGTCCCACAGGAAGATCATCACGACCAGCACGGCGACCGGCAGCAGCCATTTGCCGATCCGTTCGATCCGCCGTGCCCGGGCACGCCGAACCTCGTCCGCATCGACGATGTCGGGCGCGCCGGCCGGGGGGTCCTCGACCAGGCTCATGCCGCCTGGTCCATCGCGGCGTGCAGCGCGGCCGAGGCCTCGCGGCAATGGGCGGCATATTCGGGCGATGTGCGAAAGCTCTCGTCGCGCGGATAGGGTTCGTCCACGGCAAGTTCGCGGATCACCCGACCCGGCCGCGCCGCCATCACCACGATCCGATCCGACAGGAAAACCGATTCGAACACCGAATGGGTGACGAAGATGACCGTGCAGCCGATCTTCTGCTTCAGCGCCAGCAGATCGTTGTTCAGCCGGAAGCGCGTGATCTCGTCGAGCGCGGCAAAGGGTTCGTCCATCAGGATCAGCCGCGGATGGGTCACCATCGACCGCGCGATCGACACCCGCATCTTCATCCCGCCCGACAATTCGCGCGGATAGGCCGTCTGGAACTTCTCCAGCCCGACCAGGCGCAGCGCCTCCAGCACGTCGTCGCGCACCGCGTGATAGGATTTGCCGCGCAGCCGCAGCGGCATCCAGACATTCTGCGCCACGGTCGCCCAGGGCATCAGCGTCGGTTCCTGAAACACCACCCCCAGATCGCCCACATCGTGGTCGCCCGACCAGGTGATGCGGCCACGGGTGGGGTGCAGCAGATCGGCGATCAGCCGCAACGCGGTGGACTTGCCGCAGCCCGATGGCCCCAGAAGCGAAATGAAATCGCCCTGATTGACCTGCAGCGACATGCCCGACAATGCATGGACCGTGCCGCCAAACGTCTTGTCGACGCCCTCCATCCGCAGGATCCAGGCGCGGCTGTCAGGCTGCTGGGTGGTGGTCTGTGGCATCGCTTCGGCTCCCCCCGCAAGCAATCGGGCGGCGCGGACGCCGCCCGGCATACCGGACCAAGGGTGTCACTTGATGTCCATACCCACCCCTTTGTTGGTGAATTCGGTGGTGAACGCGGCCTGCCAGTCGATACCGTCCTCCAGCACGCCGGCGGACACCATCTTTTCGTAGAAGTCGCGCACCTTCTCGTCGGTCATCGCGCCGATCCCCAGTTCCAGCGCATCGCCCGAATCGACGATTCCGTTCTCCAGCATGCTGGCCTTGGCAAAATCGATCTTGTCCTGGGTCATGTCGGGGTTGTCCGACATGATCAGCGCATCGGCCGCCGAGCTGTCGCCATACAGGTAGTTGTACCAACCCGTAAGCGACCCATCGACGAAGCACGCCACCACTTCGGGGCGTTCGGCGATGGTGTCGGCCATCGTCTCGATCGTGGTGGCATAGGTCGAATAACCGGCATCCGCGATCAGAAAGACATTGGGCTTGAAGCCTGCCTCCTTTTCAACCGCATAGGGTTCGGAAGACAGATAGCCCTGCATGCCCTTCCTCTTGTCGGCGATGAACGGCGCTGGGTTGAAGGTGTAGGGTTCCCGCTGTTCGACGGTAAAGCCGTATTCCGCGATCATCCACTGATAGTAGCTGGCAAACCCGTTGTCGCCGATCAGCAGCGTCAGGTCCTTCAGCTCCTCCCAGGTCTCGGCCTCGCCGGGATGGGCCAGGATCACCTGCGGATGCTTCTGAAAGATCGCGGCCACGGAAACCACCGGGATGCCTTCCTTCACGGCGTTGAAAGCCTGCAGCAAATCCCCACCCATGTGGAAGTCGATCCGACCAGCCAGCATCAGCGCGCGATTGTTCACCTGCGGGCCGCCGGGCACGATCTCGACATCGAGGCCACATTCGGCATAGGTGCCGTCGGCCACGGATTGATAGAACCCGCCATGTTCGGCCTGTGCCAGCCAGTTGGTCCCAAAGGCCACCTGTTCCAGCTCCTGGGCCGACGCCCCGGTCGCGGTCGCCGCGACGAGAACGAGGGTGGTGTGTTTGAGCAGCATGCCTCTCTCCCTGTTGGTCTGTGTCCGAGGTAATGGGGCGGCGGCCCGCCGCGGAAAGCGGCATTGCCGGGAAAAACGCAAGACGGGCCGCGCATGCACATAAGTTGGGCAAAGGATAGTCTGCCGCCCAAGAAATGCGCAACCCGCTTTCGCATTGGCCCCCGCTCCGGCAGGTTGGCGGGGAGGCGATTTCAGGAGGCTCGACGTGACCCCGCTGCTCCCCGATGGCATCGCACCGCCCTTTGCGCGCTACGCCCATGGCGCGCTGTCCGATCCCGGCGCCCGGCTGATCGCGGTGTCGGGCCAGCTGGGTCTGGCGGCGGACGGCACCATACCCGATGGCGCCGCGGCACAGGCCCGCATCTGTCTGGCCAATATCGACGCGATCCTGGCCGAAGCCGGTGCATCGCGGCGCGATATCCTGCGGCTCAACGCCTATGTGACCGGGCGCGAGCACATGGCCGGATACATGGCGGCGCGGGATGCCTGGCTTGGCGATGGGTCGGCGCTTCCCGCCTCGACGCTGATGATCGTATCGGGCTTCACCCGGCCCGAATTCGTGGTCGAGGTCGAGGCGCTGGCGGCGATCGCAGCGCCGGGCTGAGGCCGGGGGGACAACCCCAACGGTCATGGGCAACCGCCGTTGGGGTCAGATCATGCCGGCATCTCGACATTGCTGCCGCCGCGACGCAGAAGCCGGGGTATGGAAGGTGCCGTCGCGCTTCACACGATCCGCCAGGGCGCGGGGCCCGCGCGCCCGCTTGTCATCGCGCATGGCTTGTTCGGCTCGGCCCGGAACTGGGGCCGGATCGCCCGGGATTTGTCGGATCGCGGGCCAGTGATCGCGGCCGACATGCGCAATCACGGCGTCTCGCCTTGGACGAACCATCACGACTATGCCGGCATGGCAGCCGATCTGGCGGCCCTGATCGCGGCCGAGGACCAGCCCTGCGATGTCTTGGGCCATTCCATGGGCGGCAAGGCGGCGATGGTTCTGGCGATCGCCCAGCCCGAACTGGTGGCCCGGCTGGTCATCGCCGACATCGCGCCCATCGCCTATGATCACAGCCAGGCGCATCTGGTCGCCGCGATGCGGGGGGTGGCGCTCGACACGGTGCAGACCCGGCGGGATGCCGACGCGGCGCTGGCCACCGCCGTACCCGACCCGGGCACGCGCGCCTTCCTGCTCCATGCCCTCGACATGCAGAGCCACCCGCCGCGCTGGCGGCTGAACCTTGCGGCACTGGCCGATGGCATGGCCGGTCTGATCGGTTTCCCGGGCGTGGTCGGGCAGTATCGCGGCCCGGCCCTGTTTCTGCGCGGCGAACGCTCGGGCTATGTTCCCGACGGCGCCGAGGCGCGTATCCGTGCCCTGTTTCCGAAAGCCAGGATCCAGACCCTGCCCGGTACCGGACACTGGCTCCATGCCGAAGATCCCGTCGGGTTTACCGCGGCCGTTCGGGACTTCCTCGATCGCGGATAGGCCGGCCCGGTCCCTGTGCGGCGGGCTATTCAGGGGCCGGCCCGGCGCCGCTAACCGATCGCCTCAAGCACCGCTTCGCCCAGCCGGGCGGGGCTTTCGGCCACCACGATCCCTGCCGACCGCATCGCCTCGATCTTGTCTTCGGCGCCGCCCTTGCCGCCCGCCACGATGGCCCCGGCATGGCCCATGCGGCGGCCCGGCGGGGCCGTCCGGCCCGCAATGAAGCCCGCGCAGGGCTTGGCGCGTCCGCGCTTTGCCTCTTCGGCCAGGAAGGCGGCGGCCTCTTCCTCGGCGGCGCCGCCGATCTCGCCGATCATGATGATGGCTTCGGTCTCGGGGTCGGCCAGGAACCATTCGAGCACATCGACATGTTCGGTCCCCTTGATCGGATCGCCACCGATCCCCACGCAGGTCGACTGACCGAGCCCCACATCGGTTGTCTGCTTCACCGCCTCATAGGTCAGCGTGCCCGACCGGCTGACAACGCCGACCTTGCCGCGCTTGTGGATGTGACCCGGCATGATGCCGATCTTGCAGGCGCCCGGCGTGATCACGCCGGGGCAGTTCGGCCCGATCAGCGTCGTCTTCGACCCTTCCAGCACCCGCTTGACCCGCATCATGTCCATCACCGGGATGCCTTCGGTGATGCAGACGACCAGCGGAATCTCGGCATCGATCGCCTCGAGGATCGAATCGGCGGCAAAGGGCGGCGGGACATAGATGGCCGAGGCCGTTGCGCCGGTCGCCGCCACCGCGTCATGGCAGGAATTGAACACCGGCAGGCCCAGATGCTCCTGCCCGCCCTTGCCCGGCGTCACGCCACCCACCATGCGGGTGCCATAGGCGATGGCCTGTTCGGAATGAAAGGTGCCCTGGCTGCCGGTAAACCCCTGGCAGATCACACGGGTGGTTTCGTCGACGAGAATGGCCATGTTGTTGTCCCTTAGTACTGTTTGGGCGCGGCGATGCTGAGCGTAATGCCTGACAAGCCCATTGTTGAGATGTCTGAGGATGAAAGAATTGCACCCTCCAGAATTTCAGGGGCCCACCAAGCTCGGTATCTCTGGCCCGAAACGGTTTCATCCGTCAGCGGCTGATCCAAGTTGACAAATCCTCGAAGGATTGAAATGACTTCATCCGAAGGCAAAAATGGATTTGTTACCGAACAAAATTGATATGTTGTTCCCTCTAAGTCACCTTCCGATATACCAAGAAGAAATGGTGATCCTGGCCCGTCAAAAACGATCCAGCCTTGGAAAGGGGCCTCTGGTTCGGGTGGTGCAAGTAGTATTTCCATGTCCTCTGGTAAATCTGCGTATCCAAGTGCGTTAGCAGCTGCCACAACGACATCAAGACGGCCGGGGTTCTGTGCGCAGTTACCCAAGAAGGCATGGACATAGTCAGCGGGTTTAAGTGCTTCCAACAAGCTGCCAACTGACTCTCTGGGTTCCTGCGCCCAAAGAGGCGCTCCAACGAAAAGAAACGGCAGAAGCAAGCGCATTAAATTACCCATTTACTGCCTTGACAATCTTCTCCGCCGCATCGGACAGGTCGTCGGCAGCGATCACGTTCAGTCCGGACGCTTCGATGATCTCCTTGCCCTTCTCCACATTGGTGCCTTCCAGGCGGACCACCAGCGGCACTTCCAGCCCGACCTCTGTCACCGCCTCGACCACCCCTTCGGCGATGATGTCGCAGCGCATGATGCCGCCGAAGATGTTGATCAGGATGCCCTTCACATTCGGGTCCGAGGTGATGATCTTGAACGCCTCGGTCACCTTTTCCTTGGTCGCGCCGCCGCCCACATCCAGGAAATTCGCAGGCTCGGAGCCGTAGAGCTTGATGATGTCCATCGTCGCCATGGCGAGCCCCGCGCCATTGACCATGCAGCCGATCTCGCCGTCGAGCGCGATGTAGTTCAGGTCGTGCTGGCTGGCGGCCAGTTCCTTGGGGTCCTCTTCGGTCTCGTCGCGCAGCGCCAGGATGTCGGGATGGCGATAGAGCGCGTTCGAATCGAAGCCCATCTTGGCGTCGAGGCATTTCAGCTCGCCGCCGGGCGTCACGATCAGCGGATTGATCTCCAGCATCTCCATGTCCTTGGCGACGAAAAGCCGGTAGAGCGCGCCCATCAGCGCGACGCATTGCTTGACCTGCCGGCCCTCGAGCCCCAACGCAAAGGCGATCCGCCGGCCATGGAAGCCCTGATAGCCGGTCGCCGGATCGACCGCAAAGGAGACGATCCTTTCGGGTGTGGTGGCCGCCACCTCCTCGATATCCATGCCGCCCTCGGTGGAGGCGACGAAGGACACCCGGCTGGAGGCGCGATCGACCAGCAGCGCCAGATAAAGCTCGCGCGCAATGTCCGAACCATCCTCGATATAGATGCGGTTGACCTGCTTGCCGGCGGGGCCGGTCTGGCGCGTTACCAGCGTCCGGCCGAGCATCCGCTTGACCTCGGCCTCTGCCTCCTCGACCGAGCGGGCCAGACGCACGCCGCCGCCGGCCCCCGCATCGCCCTCGGCAAAGTGGCCCTTGCCGCGGCCACCAGCATGGATCTGTGCCTTGACCACCCAGATCGGGCCCTCCAGCGCGCCGGCCGCCATCTTGGCCTCTTCGGCGCGCAGAACGGCACGGCCGTCCGACACCGGGGCGCCGTGGTCGCGCAACAACGCCTTTGCCTGATATTCGTGGATGTTCATGCCGGGGCCCCGTCCGTTGTGATGCACCGCGTTTGGCACAGTGCCGCGCGCGTTTGAACCCAAAAACGGATCGGCCGGCGTGACGTCCTCCTATCCGATGCACGCGCCCGATCCGGTGTTGCCATGCGCAACCCAGCCGCGACCGCACCCGTCAGGGTTTCGAAACCTGGGTTTCTGAACATGCACTCAGCTGAACATGGAGAACTTCGATGGACTACGACACAATTCGATCTGCGGTTCGCGGCGCCCTATCAGAACGCGAGCGTGCCCCGACCCCCAGGGGGCGCATTATCGACCCCGACGAAGCACGTCGCGACGCGGACCGTCGTCGCAACTGCGAAAGGGCGAGGGGCCAGCTTCGCGCGGCTGAAGAGCGTCACAGACTCATTGAAAGAGAGCTTACCCAGGCGCAACAAAAACTCGAAAGGCTTCGGTCACGTAGTCCACTGGGCCTGTTCAATCGATCTGAAATCGCCGAGGCCGAACGTGATCTGCAGGCTCTGTTCGCCTTGTCCGCGCATGTGTATGACACCGAGATAGGGCCGCTTCGAGGCATGGTGAGAGACCTCTGCGGGGAGGGCCATTTGTACTAAAAGGCACGACGATACACGTCGTCTATGGCTCGGCGAAAGCGATCGCCGTCAGAACATCGCAGCGAGGCTCCGATGAGCTTACGGCCAAATTCCGACGGCTTGGGTGGGTTCGTCTCGGTCCATCCATGGGCTGGGACGACAAACAGAATGGCATTGCGATCCGATGAAAGCGGATAAACACAGCGCAGGAACTCTTTTAGCCCGACATCCGCATCGGTGGCCCGCCAGACGCGCACCATGTCGCGCACCCATCCCAAACCCAGTCGTTGACCACGGGGATCGGGGTTCAGTCCAAAGGCTTCCAGAAGATCGCGCCCCGGAGGGGCTTTGGGCAAGGCCTCGACCTCCCACAGAGCGTTGTCGTGTAAAGCGACAAACCGGGATCGGGTTTCGGGGGTGACGCGATTGATCTCAATCCACCACTCCGCTTTAAGCGGATGCGTCAGGAACTCGGTCTCGCCTTCCAGTTGGCAAGTGCGCGGATCAACGCCCCGAATCATCGCCTCCAGGCCATAATCCCGGTCCCTGTACACATGAGGAAGCAAAAGCATGGCATAGCGCAGGCGTTTCTCAACATCCTTACAGGAGATGACACCGTATTCGTTCCGGTCGATCTGGCCAATCGCTTTTGGGCTTGGGTTGGGCAGGCCTGCCACATAGCGCGACAACCATATGCCCCCTATGGTTAGCGCACTGACGAGTACGATCAGACTGGCCAAGAAGAAACCGCGCATAAGGCCCCAGTGACAAATCGTGAAACAACCACGAAACAGCATCAGGCGTATTCGTTAACAGAACGGCAAACCTCGCTCAGCCATTCAACCACGCGCTGTTCTAGGGTCGAGCGCGCATGATCGCAAGCGGCAAGTCTGCGCGCACAGGACCCGCAGCAGAACCGTCAGGAGATTGACCGGCCAGAACGAGAGGCGCAACGGTTTCAGCAGCGCGCTGACTGTTGGTACAGGACTATCCAGATCCTGCGCGATACCGTTCGAATTTGCCCCGCTTCAGCGCTCCAGCAGGCTCGGGTCCCACCTCGGCACAATGTCCGATCGTTCCCTCACAAGAGCCATGATCGCCGGGTCCCCGGCACTTGACGGACACTGGGTGAAGCGCCGCGATGCGGCGTCATCGAATTCCGCGGGTGGACGAGCTTCGCGAATGCTCGGTACATAATGGCGGGCGGTAAAGATGATTGCGGCCAGATGATCGGAAATGGGATAGGTGCAATC
>DNSZ01000291.1:19994-37613 GCA_003500165.1 Paracoccaceae bacterium
ACCAGGAACCGCCACTCCGGGTTGTCGGGATCGGGGACATGGCGGACCCTTGCGATATGCACACAGCCCTGTGGATCGAACGCCCGAAGCATCGCACCAAGCCCGAAATCCTGGTCACGGTAGAGATACGGCAAGGCCAGCAAGGCCACCTCGATCTGACGGCGTACCATGAGGCAATAGAGCCGATCGCCTGGCTGTGGCTCGATCCGTCCGAACGCGTCTGGGCCGGGTTTCGGCAAGCCGGCGGTATGTATAGTGCCACAGCCACAGGCCGCCCGCGCCAAGCACAATGACGAGGAGGATCAGACTGGACTGGACGAAACGACGCATCATGTCCCAGTATCTGGAGCAACGGTAAACAAGGCGTCAATCATCGCTTGTGGAGGTGCATCGGCGCCACCCGGCCGCGCTGATGCGCCCCACTTGGCTGTCGCGGCCCAGGCCAGGCCGGGATCGATGCCCTTGCAAGCTTCGATCAAGCCGTTCATCGCCCCGCCAGCGCGCCGGCCGCCATCCTGGCCTCTTCGGGGCGCAGCACGGCACGGCCGTCCGACACCGGGGCGGCGTGGTCGTGCAACAGCGCCTTTGCCGGATAATCGTGGATGTCCGTGCCGCGATCCCCGCCGATTGCTGTTGCCCCCCTTCGGCCCTGCGGCGCCGGCCCGCCCGACCGGATCGTCCGCGGGGCCGGCTGCGGCGTCGCGCCGCTGGCCATGGCCGGCCCACAGCTTACCTTCAGACCATGACTGAGCATCGTCCCCTGGTTGTCCTTTACAACGCCGAATGCCCGATCTGCCGGGCCGAGATCGATCACTACGCCGCCTATGCAGCGCCGCGCGATCTGCCGCTGCGGTTCGATCCGATCTCCGACGCCGATCTGGCCGCATGGAACCTGACGGCCGAGGAAGCCGCCCGCCGCCTGCATGTCCAGTGTCCGGATGGCCGCATCCTGTCGGGCATGCCCGCCTTTCGTGCCCTATGGGCAGCGATGCCGCGCTACCGGACACTGGCCCGGATCACCGGCTTGCCGGTTCTTCGGCCGATCACGGGGTGGGTTTACAACCGGGTTCTTGCCCCCGCCTTGTATCGCGCGCACCGCCGGCGCCAGGCGCGCGCCGCCCGCAGCCTGTCCTAACGATCGGGCGATCGCAGCGCAGAAGCGGATCGGCACAATGCGGCAACCTCATTGTGCCTTTGTACAATCACCGGTCCTTGCTGCGCGCCAATTCAAACCGGCAGGCGGGTGCGCCCATGGCCGCGCAGGCGGTTTCCCGGCAGGTCAGCCGGCGGTCGACCAGGGTCTGGTAGAGCCGTTCGAAGACCCCCGCATGCCAGACGCAGAGCGGCCGGTCGGCGGTTTCGCCCCGGATCAGCGGGTTGTTCTGCAATTCGAATATCCGCGGGCCGATGACCCGAAAGGTTCCCGTGCCGGCAAACGTCCAGGCATGTTTGGCGATCGCCTGCGACAGCAGACGCGCCGCGATGGGCGGCGGCAGCAGTTTCAGAAGCATGCGCACCGGTGCCGGGATGCGATTGGCGAGGATATAATCGGCGGTGGCCGTGCCGGCGTCGCGCAGGATCGGGTCCGGGTCTGGCAGTTGCGCCCGCACGAGGGCATGCAACCGGGCGACGGGGCCTTCCTCGATCAGCCCCTGATCGCCGCGAACCTGCCCCAGACCGGCCTCGGCGCACAGACGGGCGGGCAAATCCGGCCCGCCCGCCGCATCAAGGATCGGCAGCAGTTGCAGCACCGCGTTCGGGCCGATCCGGCCCGGCTGCGGGGCCGTCACGTCATTCGGCCGCGGGCTGGTGGCGCCCGGCCGTTTCCATCTGTTCCTCGGTCAGCTGTTCGGTGCCGCCGCCGCAGGCCATGACTTCGGCGCCGTTCGGCATCTTGAAGGTCTCTGACCGTTCGACCGCGCGTGCCTTGGTCTGCGCGCGGATCGCGGCGCGGCGTTCGGCGGCGCGCTTGGCGCGGTCGGCCGCGGCCTCCCAATCCTCCATCTGGGCCTCGGCAATGGTCCGCGTCTCGTCGAAGTGGAAATCGACCGACCCTTTCGATTGCGGACCCCAATAGTTGTTCTTGCCCAGATCGTAGAAGCTGCGCTGCACGCCCGCCTTCAGGAACGCCTTGAGGCACCCCAGAAGATAGCGCCGGCGATAGCCGGTGCCGCGCCACGGGTAATAGAACAGCGCCTTGCGCATGTAGAACCGGCGGTAGTTGTGCATGACCCGGTCGAGCAGCGTCGCCCGATCCATCGCCTTGGGCTTCATGATCGGGGTGACGAAATTGTATTTCGAGAAGTCGTAGACCTCGACCTTGTCCTTCAGGTCCTGGAACAGCGGGCTGAACGGCCAGGGCGTGTACATCGCCCAATTGGCCAGATCGGGCTGCCAGTCCCACGCCATCTGGAAGGTCTCTTCCAGCGTTTCCGGGGTTTCGTTGTCGAGCCCGACGATGAACTGCGCCTCGGTAAAGATATCGGCCTCGCGCAGCAGCCGGATCGCGGTCTTGTTCTCTTCGACCTTGGTTTCCTTGTTGAACTGGTCGAGTTTCATCTGCGCGGCGGCCTCGGTGCCGAGCGACACATGGACCAGGCCGGCCTTGCGGTAGAATTTCAGCAGGTCGCGGTCACGATAGATATCCGTCACCCGCGTGTTGATGCCCCACTGGATCTTGTCGGGCAGGCCGCGATCAATCAGCTCCTGGCAGAACTCGACGAATTTCTTGCGGTTGATGGTCGGTTCCTCGTCGGCGAGGATGAAGAAGCCGACGCCGTGATTGTTCACCAGGTTCTCGATCTCGTCGACGACCTTCTTGGGGTCGCGCACGCGATAGTCGCGCCAGAACTTCCACTGGCTGCAGAACGAACAGGTGAACGGGCAGCCCCGCGCCATGTTCGGGATCGCCACCTTGGTGTTGAGCGGGATGTAGATGTATTTTTCCCATTCAAGGATCGACCAGTCCGGGTCGAGCCCGTCGATGTTCTTGATGGTGGGTGCAGCCGCGGTTGCCACGATCTCGTCGCCCTCGCGAAAGGCAAGGCCGCGAATCTTGTGCCGGTCGGCGGGCCAGCGGCCATCCTCGATGGCGAGCATCAGTTCGGTGACGATATCCTCGCCCTCGCCGCGGACGATCACATCGACCCAGGGCGCCTCGGTCAGCACCTGCTTGAACATGAAGGTCGCGTGGATGCCGCCCAGCACCCGCACCGCGCGGGGGGCGTGGTCGCGTGCCAGTTCCAGCACCTTTTCGGCGACATAGATCGAGGGGGTGATCGAGGTGGTCCCAACCACATCGGGGTCGATCGCGGCGATCCGTTTGGCGAGTTCCTCATCGGGGATGTTGTTGGTCATCGCATCGATGAAATGGATGTCGTCGAAGCCCGCCTGGCGCAGCGAACCGGTCAGATAGGCGACCCAGGCGGGCGGCCAGTTGCCGGCGATTTCGGCGCCGCCGGAGCGGTAGTTCGGATGGATGAACAGAATGCGCATGACGCCCCCCGTTTGCTATGTCAATCGAACGTGACAGATTCGGCGCCGCCGGGACTTGATGCAGGTCAATTCGCGGATCTTTTTCTTGCGAATGATGCGCTGGTTTTCAGCGCCCGGGCAACGGAGCACCGCCCGGCCTGGGCCGGGCGGCGCCTGTCGTGATGCGGCCCGGCCGCGTGGGCGGCCGGGCCGGGTCTCATTCGGTCCAGTAACCTTCGAAGGTCGGATCGATGGCCATATGCGATTCGGCATCTGGCAGATTGGCGCGAAGGCCGTATTCACCGATCGCCCAGAAGACCCAGATGGACACGCCGAGCAGCGAGACGAGCGCGGCGGTATATGCCGCCCCCCGTATCATGTCGCGTGCGATCACGTCGCGGAGATTGGCCTTGTCGTGGTTTTCCAGCGCTTCCTGGAAGTCTCGGGACATGTCGTTTCCTCCTCAATCCGCCGGGGCGAAGTTGTGTTCCTGCGCCCAGACGTACCAGTTGTCCACGACCGGACCGCTGAGCACGATGCCGATGCCGCCGGTCAGCGTCACCATCACCGCCATCCACCACGCCCAGCGGTGAATCCCTTCCATCGTGGCGTTGAAGCCCATGGTCCAGCGCCAGAACAGCGCCGCCCGTTCGGCCGCGGTGCCGCGGTCGACGATCTGTTCAAGCTCGCGGTCGCCGCCAAAGCGGGAAACCGCAAGGATCGTCGCCCCGTGCATCGCGAACAGCAGGGCCGCGCCATACAGGAAGGCGATCGAAAGCGCGTGGAACGGGTTGTAATACAGGTTCCCGTATTTGATGGAGAAGTTGTTGGTCCAGTCGAGATGCGGGAAGATGCCGTAGGGCACCGCTTCCGACCAGGTCCCCATCAGCATCGGCTGGAACAGCCCGAGCGTCAGGAACAGCCAGATCGCCGAGGCGAAGGCCCAGCAGACCTGTTTGCCCATGCCCAGTTCCTCAGCCCGCACATAGGTCCGGATCCACCAGGTGATCACCGAGATGAGCAGGAAGAAGGATGCAATCAGCCACAGGCCGCCCTCCATCAGGGGGGCAAAGCCCAGCCCGTATTCCGGCCCCGGCGGCTCCAGCGACAGATAGAACAGGTCGCGGAAGAACAGCGCAGGGCTGAAATCGACCTGAATCCAGAAGCTGATTCCGACCAGGAAGAACCACAGCGAGAAGCTGATCACCGAGATCAGCCCCCAATGGCCCAGAAAGACCGGGCCGATCTGGGCGTTGCCGAACCATCCCAGGAGCTTCCAGTAGCCCCCGGCGCCGGTCCGGCTGGCTGCCAGGTTGTTGGCGTTGTCGAGGCCCATATCGGGCGGGCCCTCGACCTGAACCTGGGTGAAGATATTCTGATATTCAGCCATTTTTCCTATCTCCTCACAGGTCACGCCACCAGGGCAGGTCGAGGTACCAATCCCACCAGTTGATCCAGGGCTCGAACCAGATGGTGCCCGAGATCACGATGCAGACCGCACTCCAGAACGCTGCGTTGAGCGCCAGAAGAAGGCCCAGACGGTGGATCCCCAAGGTGCCGACCGAATACCCGATGAAATCGCGGAAGAAGGTGTCCTCGTGATCGGGGGTCTTCATCTCGTGGCCCTTGGGCGGGTTCGCCGCGGACAGGACCAGACCGCCATGCAGGGCAAGCGCCAGCGCGGTGGTGAAGAAGAAGGTGATCGCCAGCATGTGGGCCGGATTGTAGTGGAAGTTGCCATAGGCGTAGCCGACATTGTTCACCCATTCGAGATGGCTGAAGATGCCATAGGGGAAACCGTGCCCCCAGGCGCCCATCAGCGCGGGCCGAATGACGGTGAGCGTCGTGTAAGCCAGAATCGCAAAGGCAAAGGCGATGGGCACGTGATATCCCATGCCGAGTTTCTTGCTGATTTCGACTTCGCGGAGCGCCCAGGAAACGAACGCGCCATGGGCACAGATCGTGATGATCTGCCACAATCCGCCATTTTCCAGCGGCGCCAGGGCGAGCCCGTATTCAAGCGGTGGCGGATCGATCGAGATCAGCCACGGGTTCCAGGTCGGCCCGAGGGCGGCGCCATAGAAGATGAGCGCGGTACCCAGGGCGGCGAAGAACACGGTCGTGACGCCGAAGAAGCCGACATAGAACGGCCCGACCCAGAAATCAAACAGGTCGCCGCCGATCAGCGTCCCCCCCGGCACACGGTATTTTCGTTCGAAGCTAAGCAGGGCCATTGCTTCACTCTCTCCAGGTTTGCGGCCGGGTCCTCCGGACGGGGCCGTCGGTAAGGTTGGGATCGTTGCGGGCGACCGCGGCCGCCCGCAACGGGAGCAGGCGCGTTACTCGGCCTGCGAAGCCAGATAGTCCTCGCCGGCCATGCCGATCCAGTTGTACCCAGGCGTGCTGAGCAGAACGAGGTGGATCATCACGGCCACGAGAAAGAGGAAGACGCCCTGCGCGACAAACACACGGCGCGGATCGAAAACGAGCCAGATTTTGTAGAATTGCGACATGTTTCGATCCTCCTCAGAGCCACGGGCGCCAGATGAACACCGCCAGGTGGGCCACCAGGGCGACCCCCACGAAGAGCGAGAAGCCCTGCATGTAGACGGCGTGCAGTTCCTGCGCCTGCTCGTCGGTGAGACCTGTGAAGGACAGGTCGGTGCTATCAGCCATTAACTTTCCTCCGGAACGTTTGACTGAGGCCGTGCACCCCACGGCCAGGGTTCCCGGACGGCACCGATGCGCCGGGCCGGGAGCTCCACCCGTCCTTCAGGGACGGAATGGACTCGGGATTCCGCGTGGTCCTCATGCGGAAAAGATCATGGGCGTAATGATCCGTGCCTGGCTCCAGGCGCGGGCCAGCGGCCCCTTTTCGGTCAGCCCCCCGCCGCGCAGCGCCGCCAGTGTCCAGGCGATGAGCGCCAGCGGCAGCGCAAGCAGGAAGATCAACGCGAAATACACGTTGAATTCGGCCCGCGGTGGCTTGTGGCTCCGGGATACGGGCGTCTGCGACGTCATGTCGGTCATCGCGGGTCTCCTTCGGTTGTCGCAAGGGTGGGGTCGAGCGCAGCCACGGTGTCGCGGCTGACGCGGTCGGCCCCGGTTTCAAGGGCCGCAAGCTCGGCCGCGTCGCGCAGTGTCTTGGCGGCCGAAATGCGGGTAAGAACGGGGTGGTCGGCAAGGATGCGGTCGAGCAGCGCCTGCGCGTCAGGATCCCAGGGCAGGCTGCGCCGCAGCCGGCTCGGCGTCGCCTGGGCCCGGTCCATCTCGCTGCCCAGCGGCAGGATGTGGAACAACGCATCGAAGAGGCCATTGCAGACCTCCTGAACAAGGTAGGTCGCCCCTGCATAGCCCATAAACGGCGTTCCGGTATGGCGACGGATCGCCGCGCCCGGAAAGCTGGCCGGAATGAAGGTCGGGGCCGGGCCATGGCCGGATTTCAGCTCGGCGAGATACATCTTCTCGTTGATCGATCCCATCAGGATCAGCGGCCGGTTGCGCGCGATCAGGGCGCGCACCTCCTGGTTGTTGGTCTTCTTGCCGGCGCAGCGCGAGATCGCAAAGGCGCAGGGCAGACCCATATCGGTTTCCAGGAAGTGCCGGATGCCACGGGCATAGGTCTCGCCCGCAACGATGCCGAAACTGGCGGTGGCAAAGAAATCCTGGGTGACCGACCGCCACAGGTCCCAAAGCGGCTTCAGCGTCGAGTGCTTCTCGCGGTCGATGAACGGCTCGGGATCGAGCCCCAGCATCTCGCCCAGGGTGCGCAGGAAGGCGGTGGTGCTCTCGACGCCGATCGGGGCCTGCAGATAGGGCTTGCCCAGCAGTTCCGCGAGGCCGCGGCCGAATTCGCGATACATCACCACATTGGCGTCGGCATTCACCAGATGGCGCATCTCGGCCAGATGCGCGCCCATCGGGAACACCATGTTGACCTCGGCCCCGATGCCTTCGACCAGGCGGCGGATTTCAGCCAGATCGGACGGCATGTTGAAGGTGCCATACATCGGCCCCAGGATGTTGACGCGCGGTTTGGCATCCGCCTCGCGCTTCTTCTCGGGCGGCATCCGGCCCTTCGTCATGCCGAATTCCTGGAAGGTCCAGACCATGGCACGGTCTGCGGCCTCCCACTGATCCTCGTCGATGGTGCGCGGCAGGAAGCGCTGGATGTTGGTGCCTTCGGGCGTCACCCCGCCGCCGATCATCTCGGCGATGGAGCCGGTGACGACCACCGCGGGCAAGGCCGGGTCGAGCGTTTTCCAGGCGCGCTTCATCGCGCCTTCGGTGCCGTCGCGGCCAAGCTCCTCTTCGCCCAGACCGGTGACGACGATCGGCAGCTCATGCGGCGGCAGCGCATCGGTGTAGTGCAAGACGCTGGTCACAGGCAGGTTCTCGCAGCCCACCGGGCCGTCGATGACCACCTGCAGGCCCTTGACGGCGCAGAAGGCATAGACCGCCCCCCAATAGCCGCCCGCCCGGTCGTGATCTTCGATCAGCATCCCATGCCTCCGTTCCGGGCCCTGCGGCAAAATCTTCTGGAAGATTTTGCAAAGAAACGATTTTCTGGAAAATCGTTTCGCATCAGATCATCTCCTGCGCCTGTTTGGCGCGCGCTTGCTTGTCGAGCTTCTTCTGGTGCGCCGCCCGGAATTCCGGGTGTTCGTTCGGGGCGCCTTCCCAGACGCCAGCCGTGTCGCCTTGGCCCACACCTTCGAAGAAGGCCTTCATCCGGCCCATCCGGTCCTTGTTGCCGATCGCGGCCATCACCACCTGGGCCAGACTGCCCGCACCCGCCGGCCCCATCAGCGGCCGGGCCGAGATCAGGTTGGTGAAGTAAAGCGCCGGGATGCCCTTTTCCTTGGCCTTCTGGACCACCGGCGTGGTGCCGACGGCCAGATCGGGTTCGATCGCCGCCATCGCCGCGCAATCATCCTCGAGGCTGGCGCGGAACTTCACCTTGGCGCCATGCGCCTCCAGCCAGGCGGCGTCGGCCGCCGACCAGGGCGTCTTCGGACAGGCCGTGCCGACATAGGGAACGTCCGCACCGCTTTCGATCAACAGCCGCGCCACCAGCAATTCCGACCCTTCATAGCCCGACAGGGTGATCGTCCCGTCGATCCGGTTCTCGGCCAGGGCGGCACGGGTCGCCGGCACGAACTGGTTTTGGGCGGCCGCGACCCTCTCGGCCGGCAGGCCGAACGCCTCGCCGATGCCGGCAAGCCAGGCATGGGTGCCGTCCGCGCCGACCGGGGCAGAGCCGACAATCGGCCGCCCGGCAGCCTGAAACTCGCGCACGCTGGCCGTGTAGAAGGGATGGATCGCGGCGACCGCCCCGCCGTCGAGCGCGGCGTAAAGCTCGCGCCATTCGCGGGTCGGCACGGTGGGACCGGCGGCCAGCCCCATGGGCGCCAGCAGCGCCCCGATCATCATCGGATCGGCCGGGAACATCTCGCCCAGAAGCGTCACGGTCGGCTTGTCCGACCGGCCCGATTCGGGCGCGGCGACCGGCCCCGCCTCGGCCTCGGCGCGGGCATAGGCCAGCATTGCGCCGGCCAGCACGTCCTTTGCCTCGGCATGGGTCGGCACGCCAAAGCCCGGCACGTCGATGCCGACGATCCGGACGCCGTTGATTTCCTTCGGCAGCAGCCGCAGCGGCACGCCCGAGGCCGTGGGCACGCACAGATTGGTCACGACGATCGCGTCATAGCGATCCGGGTCCGCCAGTTCATGCACCGCGTCGCGGATATCCTCGAACAGCTTGCCGGTGACGAGCGTCTCGGAGCTGAAGGGCACGTACCCCACAGTGCGCCGTGCACCATAGAAATGCGACACGAAGCTCAGCCCGTAGACGCAGCAGGCCGAGCCGGACAGCACGCTGGCCACCCGGCGCATCCGCAGGCCGACGCGCAGCGAGCCAAAGGCCGGGCACATCGATTGCGGCTTGTCATGCGGTCCGGTGGGATAGTCGGCGCGATACCGGTCGAGGATCTCGGACTTGCCGGCCGCCCGCGCGGCCTTGTCCATCTCGCCGCCGGCATGGCAGCCCAGCCCATCCATTTCGGGCGGGGTCACGGCCGCGTCCGCGTTATGGGGGCCGTCATGGCTCATGCCCGACCTTCCTTTGCGCGCCGCTCCGGCGCGTCGAGGGCTTCGATATCGGCGATCAGCCGCGCGATCTGTTCCGGCCGGGCACGCGCGATCAGCGCCTCCACCTGGGCCATCCGGGGGTCGGGCACAGGGCGCTCATGCCTCGTCATAGATCACCTCCAGCGACTTCTTCGGCTTGGAATTCTTGCCGCGCATGTCGGCATCGGTGGCCGGCTCCAGGACGAAATCCGCCCCGGTCTCCTTGCCGTCGAACAGCCCGATCAGGGCGTCCTGGCTCAGCGGGGTGGGATGCACCGGCGGGGCGCCGGCGACGTTCTCGGCCAGTTCGGCGAACAGCGCGCCCCATTGCGTGGCGTTCGTTCCGACGATCTCGTAGGAGGCCGACTTGCGGCGCAGATCGTCATCGGCGGGGATCGCCGCCAGCACCGGAATTTCGACCGCATCGGCAAAGGCCTGGGCCTGGCCGGTGCCGTCATCCTTGTTGATGACCATCCCCGCGACCCCGACATTGCCGCCGAGCTTGCGGAAATACTGCACCGCCGAGCAGACATTGTTGGCGACGTAAAGCGATTGCAGGTCGTTCGACCCGACGACGATCACCTTTTGCGCCATGTCGCGCGCGATCGGCAGACCGAAGCCGCCGCACACCACATCGCCCAGGAAATCGAGCAGGACATAGTCGAAATCCCAGTCGTGGAAGCCGAGCTTCTCCAGCAGTTCGAAACCGTGGATGATGCCGCGCCCGCCGCAGCCGCGGCCGACCTCGGGGCCGCCCAGCTCCATCGCGAAGACGCCGTTGCGCTTGAAGCAGACATCGCCGATCTTCACCTCTTCGCCGGCGATCTTCTTTTCGGTCGAGGTCTCGATGATCGTCGGGCAGGCCTTGCCGCCGAACAGCAGGCTGGTGGTGTCCGATTTCGGGTCGCAGCCGATCAGCAGCACGCGCTTGCCCTGTTCGGCCATCATGTTCGACAGATTGGCAAGCGTGAACGACTTGCCGATGCCGCCCTTGCCGTAGATCGCGATGATCTGCGTCTTCTTCGTCGGCTCGCCCTGCGGCACTTCCAGCGTCGGCTCATCGGCCGCTTCGGCCCGCAGGCGGTCGTCAAAGTCCTTCAGGTTGGGGACATCGAGCGTCATGCGCTTCCCTTCCAGTTCAGCATCATCTTCAGGCAGGCGGGGTCGGTGAAGGCGGTCTCGTAGGCGGCCGCCGCATCGGCCGGTTCGGCCCGATGGGTGATGAGGTCGTTGAGCGACAGGGCACCGGTTTCCACAAGGTTGCGGGTCGCGATCAGATCGTCGCGGGTCCATTCGGCGGCGATCCGCAGCCGCGCCTCTTTCATGAAGGCGGGCGCGAAGGAGAAACTCAGCGGCGCGGCATAGAAACCCGCCAGCACCACCTCGCCGCCCTTGGCCAGCCGCCCGATCAGCGGATCGAGCAGCTTCGGGTCGCCCGAGGCGTCGTAGATTGCATGGTAATCGCGGCGCGGATCGTTGTCGGGATGGACGACCTCATAGCCTGCAGCACCGCCCATCCGGCCCGGGTCGATTTCCCAAACCGTGGGGGCGGGCACGCCGGCTGCCAGCGCCAGCCGGGCCAGAAGCCGGCCCAGCACACCATGGCCGACGATCAGATCGGGTTCTTCGGTATGCACGCCCGCCATGGCGTGGCGCGCGGTTGCCGCCAGCGCCAGCAACGCACCTTCGGGGCCCAGCCCCGCATCGATCGGCGTCACCCGGCGGGCATCGGTGACGACCCGCGCCGCCGCCCCGCCGAACAGCCCGCGCGCGCCCTTGAAGCAATCGGCGCCGGGCACGAACACATGGTCACCGGGCTTGAACGGCGCCTCGGACCCGGCTGCGACCACCTCGCCGGCGGCCTCGTAGCCCGGGACCAGCGGATAGCCCATGCCGGGAAAGGGCGGCATGTCGCCCGTCCAGAACAGCTTTTCGGTGCCGGTGGAGATGCCGGACCAGGCGATATCGACCACAAGATCGCCCGGTCCGGGATCCGTCAGGCCCAGCGCGCCGACTCCGATGTCCTTCGGCCCGCGAAGAATCACCGCTTCGGTGTCCATGTCCTGACTCCCTCGTCACCTGTGCATGCGCCCCGTTGTGGCCGAGGCTTTGCCTATGGGTTGTCAGTCTACCTTGACAGTTGGATGTGTCAAGCAGTTTGGACAGTGTTGCGTCGCAGAGGCATCTTTGCCGCAGCGCCGCGCTCAGCGCGGTTTGCGGCCCTCGACCACCGAGGTGACGAAAGGCCGGCGGGTGCGCGGGGTGCGGATATCGGCCAGCCCGGCACCCGAGAGAATCGCCGCAATCTCCGCTTGCGAGCGGGCTTTTCCCGTCTCCATCGCCATGGTGTAGAGTGCGAAATAGGCGTCCCCCGCCCGCTCTGGCCGGCGGCCGCCGGCCATCGGTTCGGAAACGATCAGCCGGCCGCCGGGCGGCAGGGCATCGTGCACCTTCGCCACGAGGCCGCGAACGGTGTCGTCGGAATGATCGTAAAGCACCCGATTCAGGGTGATCGTGTCCGCACCATGCGGCAGCGATTCGGTCCGGAAGTCCGCCGGCACCACGTCGACGCGCGCCGCCAGCCCCTCGGCCGACAGCCTGTCGCGGGCGGGCCCGGCCACCGCCGGCAGGTCGACCAGCGTGAACCGGGCGCCGGGCACCGCCCGGGCCGCGGCGATCACGAAACTGCCGGTGCCGCCGCCCACATCCATCAGATGCCGGGTGCCGCGCAGATCGACCGTGGCCAGGGTATCCTGCGCCACCAGCGTCTGGCTGTCGGCCATCAGCTGCGAATACCGCTCGGCCGTGGCCGGATCCTCGGCCGCCCCCGCCCCGAACACATAGGGCCAGAACCGCGCCAGCGCCGGCTCGGTCTGGCCACGAAAGAACGCCACCGGGTCAGCCAGATCGCCATACAGCACCGGGTGGTGACGAATCATCCCCGCCAGGCCCGGCACGCCGGAGATCGCCGCGCCCCGGCTGGTCAGCCGCCAGCGCCCGTCGCGCAGCCGCTTCAGCAATTTCAGCGATGCCGCGGCCTGCAGCAGCACCTGCATCCGGGGCTCGGGCACCGCGCAGGACCGGGCCAACGCCGCGGTGTCGCGCGGCCCCTCTGCCAGCCGGTCCGGCAGATCGAATTCGACAAAGGCCAGCAGCACCTGGCTGTGACAGAACCCGGCCACGATATCGAACAGCGCCGCGCCCTCGCGCCGCACCATGAAGCGGGTCAGGGGAAAGCGCGCCGCCCAGGCCTGAAACCCCGGTTGCGCGGCGCGGCGATTGAGCCAGCCCGCCAGCCCGCCGCCCCCGCTGTGCCGGGGCATCGGCGCCGCGCTCTCGCTCATGGCCTATTCGCCGGGCTGGACGTGGCGCGTGGCCGTCTTGGGGACCAGCCGGTCGGCCTGCGCCTGCACCATCTGGGCAAGCATCGCCTCGCCCGGGCAAGCGGGGATCGAGGCGATGGCGCCCGACAGGATGTCCTTCAGCCGTTTCACCGCGCCGTCGACGCCAAGCTCGGACACCGCATTCGGCCGGCCGAGCCGTTCGTCCTGCCCGCCCGGCTTGCCAAGCGTCGTCGCGTCATAGAGCGCGTCGCGCAGATCGTCGGCGACCTGAAAGGCTTCGCCGATCCGTGCGCCCAGCTCTTCCCAGGGCTCTGGATCCTGGCCGGCCGCGATCGCGCCCATCTGGGTCGCCGCGATGAACAGCGCGCCGGTCTTCGACCGGTGATAGGCCGACAGATCGACCGAGGATTCGCACTCCCAGCCCTGGCCGGCGCAAATGCCGTTCGGCATCCCCGACCGGTCGGCCAGCGTGGCGATCAGTTGCCCGGCGCGGACCGGCGCCCGTGCAGCGTGCCGCGCCAGCGCGGCAAAGGCCAGGATGATCAGGCTGTCGCCGGTCAGCACGGCCAGCGATTCGGACCAGGCGCGATGCACGCTGGGCTTGCCGCGCCTGATATCGGCATCGTCGAAACAGGGCAGATCGTCATGGACGAGGCTGGCGCAATGCATGATCTCCAGCGCCGCCGCGGCGGTGTCGGCCAGCGCCGGGTCGTCGTCGCCACAGGCAATGGCCACCGACATCAGGATGGTCGGCCGGATGCGCGCACCGCCCGGCGTCACCGCATAGTCGAGCGCGGCGGCGAGTTTGGCCGGCGAGGGCTGTGCCTGCGCCGCCTTGATCTCGGCCGCTATGGCGCTTTCGATCCGGTCCTTCAGTCGCATCGCACGCCCCCCGGGTTGTGACCTGTCCAGTGAGTCTGACAAGTGTGACAGTATGACTGTAAACAATACTGGACATTGCGCGCCGGCCTGTCAACACTCCCGCCGCGCGGAGACCCCGATGAATCAAGGCTTGCCGATCCCCCCTGCCCCTGCTGTGGCCCGACCCGGCCCTGCCATCGTGGTGATCGGCGCAGGGCTGGGCGGGCTGGCCGCCGCGTTGCGGCTTGCCCATGCCGGCGCCCGCGTGACCGTGGTGGAACGCCATGCCGCACCAGGCGGCAAGATGCGCCAGTTGCCGAGCGCGGCGGGACCGGTCGATGCCGGCCCCACGGTGCTGACAATGCGCGGCGTGTTCGATGCGCTGTTCGCCGATGTCGGGGAACGCATCAGCGACCATGTGTCGCTGCTGGCCGAGCCGCTTCTGGCGCGGCATTTCTGGCCCGATGGCGGGCAGCTCGATCTGTGGGACGACCGGGCGGCGAATCGCGCGGCGATCGCGGCCTTTGCGGGCGATCGGGCGGCGCGGGAGTTCGATGCGTTCTCGGATCGCGCCGCGCGGCTCTTTGTCGGCTTCGAGGCACCGGTGATGCAGGCCCCGCGGCTCGATGCCGGCCGGCTGACGGCCCGGGTGCTGGCCGACCCACGCCTGTTCGCCGCCATGGCGCCCTTGCGCAGCCTGCGTGGGCTGCTGCGCGGCACCTTCACCGACAAGCGTCTGGCCCAGCTCTTCGCGCGCTATGCCACCTATGTTGGCGGGATACCGGGCCAGGTTCCCGCCCTCCTGTCGCTCATCTGGCAGGCCGAGGCGGGCGGGGTCTGGCGGGTTCAGGGCGGCATGCATGCCCTGGCCCGCGCCGTCGCCGATTGCGCCGCGGCGAAGGGCGCCGCGTTCATCTACGGCACCGGCGCGGCCGGGATCGAAACCGGGCGCGGCCGGGTTGCCGCCGTGACGCTCGAGGATGGCCGCCGCCTGCCCGCCACCGCCATTGTCCATGCCGGCGACCCGCGCGCGCTGCATCGCGGTCTGCTCGGGCCGGATGCCGCGCGCGCGATCCCGCGTTCAGGCGTCGAGCCGCGCAGCCTGTCGGCCTGGGTGTGGAGTTTCGCCGCCGAGCCCCGGGGCGCGGAGCTGGCCCATCACAATGTCTTTTTCGCCGCCGATCCGGATGCGGAGTTCCGCGATCTGGCCGCGGGCCGTATGCCCGGTCAGCCGACGCTCTATATCTGCGCCCAGGACCGGGGCAGCGATGCGCCACCGCCCGCTGGCCCCGAACGGTTCGAGATCATCCAGAACGCGCCGCCGCGCGATGCCGCGCCCGGCGACGAGACGAAGGAACGCGACGCATGCCATCAGAGATGCTTCCCGGCCCTCACGGCCTTCGGCCTGACCTTCGACCCCGAACCGGGGACGGACAGCGCGGTGCTGACCACGCCGGCTGGGTTCGGGGCGCTGTTCCCCGGATCGGCCGGATCCCTTTACGGGCGGAGCCCGGCGGGACCGATGGCGAGCTTTCGCCGCCCGACGGCGCGGACGCGGCTGAAGGGGCTCTATCTGGCGGGCGGCGGGGCGCATCCCGGGGCGGGGGTGCCGATGGTCACCCTCTCCGGCCGGCACGCGGCCGCGGCGATCAGGGCGGACCTTGCTTTGACCTAGACGTGCCGGCGGACGGCTATGCCTGGTGGTATGTCGACGGGATCGCCGACGAAGGCGGCCGCGCGGTGTCGGTGATCGGCTTCATCGGCTCGGTATTCTCACCCTGGTATGCCTGGTCGGGCCGGCGCGACCCGGCCAACCATTGCTGCATCAATGTGGCGACCTATGGGCCCGGCGGCCGCTTCACCATGACCGACCGCGGCCGCGCGGCGCTGCGCCTGTCGCGCGACGAATTCCGCGTCGGCCCCAGCCGCATGGTCTGGCGGAACGGCCAGTTGATCATCGAGGTCGACGAAATCGGCGCGCCACCGCTGGTCAGCCGCGTGCGCGGCACGATCACCGTGACGCCCGAGGCGCTGACCGAGGTCGAGATGCTGCTCGCCCCCGATGGCGGGCATGTCTGGCGGCCCTTCGGCCCGGTTTCGACTGTCGATGTCGATCTCGAGGCGAAGGGCTGGCAATGGCGCGGGCATGGCTATTTCGACGCAAATTTCGGCACCCGCGCGCTGGAGGCCGATTTCAGCTACTGGACCTGGGGTCGGTTTCCGGTCCGCTCGGGCGCCACCTGTTTCTATGACGCCACGGCGCGGTCGGGCGCGCATGTCGCCCAGGCGATCCATTTCGACCATCAGGGCGGGGCCGAGGTGATCGCGCCGCCGCCGGTTGCCCCGATGTCCCGCTCGCTCTGGGCGGTGCGGCGGGAAACCCGGGGCGATGCGGGAACCCGCGCGCGTCAGGTGCTGGGGATGCTCGACGCGCCCTTCTACTGCCGCTCGGCGGTCGAAACGGTGATCGACGGCGAACCCACCTTAGGTGTGCACGAGGCGCTCGACCTCGACCGGTTCCGCTCGCCGCTCCTCAAACCGATGCTCGCCGTGCGGGTGCCGCGCCGGGCCGGCTGGCGGTTTCCCGCCGGGGCGTGACCCGCCCCGTCCTTCGCCTTGGTCCAAATATCCCCGCCGGAGGCCGGCGCGCCCGGGCACGGGCGCGCAAAAGCAAGTCTCGGCGCCGAAGGCGCCACCGCATGATAGCAACGGTCATGGTCCAAGAACGGTTGCCCCACGCCGCGCTCGCTGGCGGTCGGTTTCAGCGCAGATTCCCGGCCGAGGCACGGGTCGCGCTGTACTGCCCGCCGGGCCGATAGGCATACAGATAGCTTTCCAGCACGGCCGCCATGGCGGTCGGCTCGATCCCCAGATCGGCAAGGGTCCGCGCCCCGGGCGCCACCACATTGTCGCGTGCCAGCTGGCGCAGCTGATCGCGGGTCAGCAGCCCGTTCGGGATCAACCCGAAGCTGACCGCCTGCAACAGGTCGAACCCGGCCGCCATCGGCCAGCCAAGCGCATTGGGGAAGCCGATGATGGCGCGGTCGCGACGGATAACCTCGAGCATCCGCCGCATCAGCCCGCGAAAGCTCAGCACCTCGGGCCCGCCAAGCTCATAGATACCGGGCGCGACCTGACCCAGAACCGCCTTTTCCGCCGCCGCCGCGACATCCTCCACCCAGACCGGCTGAAATTTCGTCGCCGCACCAAACAGCGGAATCGCCGGCGACAGCCGAGCCATCGCGGCAAAGCGGTTGAAGAATTCGTCTTCCGGCCCGAACACGATGGACGGCCGCAGGATCACCGCGTCGGGGAACGCCGCCTGGACGAGCCCCTCGCCCTCGGCCTTCGACCGGGCATAGGCCGATGCGCCGTTCGGGTCCGCCCCGATGGCCGAGACATGGACCATCCGCGCCGCGCCTTCCACTGCCGCCAGCCGGGCGATCCGACCGGCCCCCTCGGCCTGCAGGGCGGCAAAGCGCTGCTTGCCCGTTTCGGCAAGGATGCCGACGCAATTCACAACCGCGTCCGCGCCACGCAATGCCGCCGCCACCGAGGCCTCGTCGCGGATATTCGCGGCCACCGGTTCGACCTGACCGACCACGCCATAGGGCCGGACGAAACCCGCCTGTTCGGGGCGGCGCACGGCCACCCGCACCCGCCAGCCCGCCCGCGCCATGCGTTGCGCCACGTAGCGGCCGACAAAGCCCGATCCGCCGAATATCGTCACCAGTTGGGGCATCGTCGCACCTCCAGTTTCCTGCGCGAGAGGTAGGGCAGCTGCCCTTCCCGGGCAAGCCGCGCCGCGACA